>CAMZLM010000055.1 GCA_947311485.1 uncultured Paracoccaceae bacterium | reverse complement strand
CCACGGCTTTGTTCCAATTTGCAGAAGGTCGCAGTTGCCGGCTTGTTCCGGTCCGCCGCCGCGCCCTACAATAAGACAACAGCTATAACGGAGATAACCATGCTTGATACAGCAACAAACACCGTGCAAAGCGCCGATATTCAAACCATCAAACGTTGGGTGGACAACAACGAAATCCTGCTTGTGGACGTGCGCGAAACCGCCGAATTCGAAAAAGAACATATTGCCGGGGCTTTGCTCTTGCCGATGTCCTCGTTTGACGCCGAAATCTTTCCGGTGATTGCGGGTAAAAAAGTGGTGTTATACTGCGCCATTGGCAAACGTTCAGAGGCCGCCGGCAAAATGTTGCTGAACGAAGGCCACCCCGGAGCCATCCACATGACCGGCGGCTTGAGCGCCTGGAAAGCGGCAGGTTTTCCGGTGGAGGAGCAATACCTCCCCCCGACACAGGCCGCCCCTGCGCCGGTATTTCTCTGCCCGAAACCGGGAACCGTATTGGCGCAGGAATATCTGCACCCGCTCAAGATTACCCTGCCGGTTCTGGCACAGCACACCGGCCTGTCCATCAACACGCTGGACGCCCTGATCAAAGGCGAACAACCGGTGCAGGTTGAAACCTCCTTGCGGCTGGCGCGCTATTTCAGCACCGCGCCGGATTTCTGGATGCAATTGCAGCTGGATCACGACATGGAACAGGCGCGGCATAAAACCGGCAGTATAATCAGCGCCCAAATCAAACCGAGATGCCTGCAAACGCCCGCCCTCTAAACAGATACATATCCGGCGCAACAGGCCTTGCCCCCGCGCGCAGGTGTGCGTAAAACAACGCAACATATCAATCTGCGCGGATAGACCTATGCTCGACCTGACCTTTACAGAACCCAAACCCAAAACCATCGCAGGCGCCACCGGCGACTGGGAGCTTGTGATCGGTCTCGAAGTCCACGCGCAGGTGGCCTCCAATGCCAAACTGTTTTCCGGGGCGTCGACCACATTCGGGGCGGAACCCAATTCCAACGTGTCCTTTGTCGATGCGGCCATGCCCGGTATGTTGCCGGTGATCAACGAATATTGCGTCGAACAGGCCGTGCGCACCGGATTGGGCTTGAAGGCCGATATCAATCTGTTTTCCGCCTTTGACCGCAAAAACTATTTCTACCCCGACCTGCCGCAGGGCTATCAGATCAGCCAGCTGTACCACCCGATTGTGGGCGAAGGCGAGGTTCTGGTAGAAATGGAACCCGGCGTGGCGCGGATTGTGCGGGTTGAACGGATCCATCTGGAACAGGACGCGGGCAAATCCGTGCATGACATGGACCCGAACATGTCGTTTGTGGATCTGAACCGCACCGGCGTGGCGCTGATGGAAATCGTGTCCCGCCCCGACATTCGCGGCCCCGAAGAAGCCGCCGCCTATGTGACCAAAATCCGCCAGATCCTGCGCTATCTGGGAACCTGTGACGGCAACATGCAAAACGGCAATCTGCGTGCCGATGTGAATGTGTCGGTTTGCCGGCCCGGTGATTACGAAAAATATCAGGCCACGCAGGATTTCGACCACCTTGGCACCCGTTGCGAAATCAAGAACATGAACTCCATGCGCTTCATGCAGGCCGCGATCGAACATGAGGCCCGCCGCCAGATTGCCATACTGGAGGACGGCGGCAGCGTGGATCAGGAAACCCGCCTGTATGATCCGGACAAAAACGAAACCCGATCCATGCGCAGCAAGGAAGAAGCGCAGGATTACCGCTATTTCCCCTGCCCTGATCTGTTGCCGCTGGAAATCGAACAGGCATGGGTGGATGAAATCGCCGCCGGTCTGCCCGAATTGCCCGACGCCAAGAAAGCCCGCTTTGTCGCGGATTACGGCATGACCGACTATGACGCCGGCGTGTTGACCGCCGATGTGACCGACGCCGCCTTTTTTGAAGATGTCGCCAAGGGACGCAACGGCAAACTGGCCGCGAACTGGGTGATTAACGATTTGTTTGGCCGGTTGAAAAAGGCCGAACTCTCGATCAGCGACAGCCCGATTTCGGCAGAGCAGCTGGGCGGTATTCTGGATCTGATGGCCTCGGATGCCATTTCCGGTAAAATTGCCAAGGAACTGTTTGAAATCGTCTGGACCGAGGGCGGAGACCCCGCCAAGATCGTTGAAGAGCGGGGGATGAAACAGGTGACAGACACCGGCGCAATCGAGGCCGCGCTTGATAAAATCATTGCAGACAACCCCGCACAGGTGGAAAAAGCCAAGGCCAATCCGAAATTGGCCGGCTGGTTCGTCGGACAAGTGATGAAGGCAACCGGTGGCAAAGCCAATCCCAAAGCGGTAAACCAGCTTGTCGGCAAAAAGCTGGGCGGGGCATAGGCTAAAACGGGTTCAGGGGGCTGTCTGTCCTCTCCTCTTGCCTTTGGCAATTTACCCCGCAGGTGTTGTTAGAGCATGAAAAGCCAGAGCCTCGCCCGAATTTGATGGCGGGGAATTGCCGCAAGTCCTTTCACAGGGTTGCTCTTGGCCAAGAGTTGAGGCACAACTGAATTCTGAACAAACGAGGTTCTTACCAGATGCAAAATTATGAGTACAAAGCCATCGCCGCCCCGACACGGGCGCGCCGCTTTAAGGGTGTCAAAGGCACCGCCAACCAGTTTGCGATGGTAATGAGCGAAGTGATGAATGACATGGCCTCCGATGGCTGGGAATATCTGCGCTCCGATAGCCTGCCTGTGGATGAAAAGGCCGGGTTGCTCAAGGGACGGGTGGAGAATTACCACACGCTGCTTATTTTTCGCCGCACCAAGGAACCGGCACAAGAAATGGCCGGTTTTATCGAGGATCAGTCCGAACAACTGCCCCCTGTTGCGCCACCGCCGCCGGTTGATGTGGAACCCACCGCACCGGCCGCTGTTTCAGCCGATGACGGCTATGGTTTTCCGCAGGATCCGCCCTTGACCTCGCGTGATACACAGAACGACGATTTCCCGCGTTAACGCGCCGATAGATTCCATAACCGGATGCCCGCCATTGAGCGGGCATTTTTGATATGGATGCGGCCATCGGATACCCGCATGGCCACAGAACCGCCGCGTTTCAGGCTGGCCCGCGTGATCAGCACACAACGCCCGGACACGCCGGATTTGCTATTGGGGGCGATCAGGACATCCACCTGTCTGCAGCGTGCCGACAGCGCCGCATTCGGTATTTTTCCGGACCAGACATAGGCGATTTTCCGGCTGCCGACCGGCAGGGTCCAGTCGTCCTCGCCATCCTTGAACAATGCCCGTCTGGCCGCTGTGCGTTGGTCCCTGCCATCACCATCGTTTTCAAGCCAGACCCGTGCAGCAAAACCGTTGCCTTTGGCCCTGTTCAATTGGCGCAGCCCGGCGTTTTGAATGCCGACCAGACGGCCATTATCGGTAATCAACACTTGCGGGCGCTGTAACTGTCCCCAGACCAACAACGCCAGTGCGATCGGAACAAGGCCGGTCAACCGCCCGTATCCGCGCCACAGAACCAACAGAAGTCCGCCCATGCCAATAACCGCCAAAACCACAATCGGCGCAGACGGCAGACGCAAAACCGCGCCGTCCATCCGGGCAACCGCCGTGGCCACGCCCAAAATCCAGCCAATGCCCTTGCCCATAAACCAGAAACCCGCGCTGCTCAGGCCCACGCCGGACAACACCGCCGCCAGCACCGCTGCCGGCATCACGACAAACCCCATCACCGGCACGCTGGCCAGATTGGCGATCAGGCCATATTGCGCCACCTGATTGAAATGAAACGCGGAAATCGGCGCGGTGGCCAGCCCTGCCACAAATGAGGAAATCACCAGCGCCAGCACAGGGGCCAGAAGGCCACCAAACCGCAGCTGGCGTATTTGCAGCCATTGCGGCAGTCGTTTCAGGGTGTCAAAGCTGGCCACCAAGGCGGTTGTGGCCGCAAATGACATCTGGAACCCCGGCTCGATCAGGCTCTCCGGTCGGAACAGCAGGATCAGAATTGCCGCCAACGCCACTGCGCGCAGGGTCACGGCGGGCCGGTCAAGCAGCACCGCAAACAACATCACCAACACCATCACAAAGGCGCGTTGCGTGGCAATATTTGCCCCCGACAGCAACAAATACCCCGCCCCCGCTACCATCGCGGCCACCGCCGCGATCTTTTTCAACGGTAAACGCAGGGCCAAATAGGGGATCAATGCCAAGGAATAGCGAATAATCGCAAAGATAAATCCGGTTAACAACCCCATGTGCAAACCGGAAATCGCCAATAAATGCGCCAAATTTGACCGCCGCAGGTTTTGCAACATTACCGGATCAAGCGCCGATCGGTCCCCCGTAACAATCGCGGCGGCAAAGGCCCCGGGCTGTCCGCCGATGGCCCTGCGAATGACGCGCGACATCCGCATACGGACGGCAAAAATCCAGAGCGACCAGTTCTGGTCTTTTGCCGGTTGCGCCAACATCACCGGCAGGCGTGTATAACCAAGCGCGCCAAGCCGTTGAAACCAGGCCTTGCGTTGAAAATCAAATCCCCCCGGCTCCACCGCGCCGGCCGGAGGCGAGAGATGCGCCGTCAGCATCACCCGCGCACCGGGGATAAGTTCGGTTCCGCCCTGCCCGTGCAGCGACACGCGAATGCGGGACGGTGTTTTATCGGGTGCAACCCCCGCCAACACCGGATCAATCAGGGTCAGGCGCGGTTTATCCGAGGCAGACCGGTCAAGATGCGCGATTGTGCCCTCCACCGCGCCATAAAAATTCCAGCCCAGTTTCGGTGCCTGCACCCAATGCCCGCGCGCGCCGGCAACCAAAAATCCCAGCGCGATCAGAAAGGGAATCCACAGGAAAGCGCGCCACAGGTTCTGCCAGCGCAGCGCAAAAATCAGGCAAGGCACAGCAAGCATCGCCACCATGGCATACACAGCCATTGCAGGTTCCACCGCACAGGCAAAATACGCCCCGATCCCGCAACCAAGCCACACCGGCACCCAGCAAAACAGCCGCGGGCGCTGGTTGTCAAAGCTTTCGGTGATCGACCATCCCACGCGCCTTGTCCTTCTGTCCGGAACCGCTTAAGAGTGGCTATCATCCTATCCCCAACATGGTTTCCAGAAGGTTAACGCGCCCATGTCCGAGCAACAGATTGTTACCCGTTTTGCCCCCTCTCCCACCGGTTATTTGCACATTGGCGGTGCGCGTACAGCGCTGTTCAACTGGCTGTTTGCCCGTGCCAATGGCGGTAAATTCCTGTTGCGGATCGAAGACACCGACCGCGCCCGTTCCACGCCCGAGGCCACAGCCGCGATTTTTGCCGGCATGGAGTGGCTTGAGCTGGATCACGATGGCGAGGCCTTTAGCCAGTTTGAAAATCAGGCCCGCCACCGTGAAGTGGCACAGGCAATGCTGGACAATGGCACCGCCTATAAATGCTATTCAACGCCCGAGGAAATCGAGGCTTTTCGTGAAACCGCCCGCGCCGAGGGCAAGCCGACCCTGTTCCAGAGCCCGTGGCGCGACAGCGACAAACCGGCACCGGATGCGCCCTTTGTGGTACGTCTGAAAGCCCCGCAAACCGGCGAGGTTCAGATCAAGGACGTGGTGCAGAAAAAGGTCAAATGGAAGGCGGAAACGCTGGATGATCTGGTATTGCTGCGCTCGGACGGCACGCCGACCTATATGTTGGCGGTGGTTGTGGACGATCACGATATGGGCGTGACCCATGTTATTCGCGGGGATGACCATTTGATTAACGCCGGACGCCAGAGCCTGATTTATCGCGCCATGGGCTGGCGTATTCCCGTGTTCGCGCATATTCCGCTGATCCACGGCGAGGACGGCAAAAAGCTGTCCAAACGCCACGGCGCGCTCGGGGTCGAGGAATACCGCGACATGGGGTATCTGCCCGCCGCGATGCGGAATTATCTGGCGCGGCTGGGATGGAGCCACGGCAACGACGAATTGTTCACCACCGAACAGGCGCTGGAATGGTTCGACCTCAAGGGAATCGGCAAAGCCCCTGCCCGTCTGGATTTCAAGAAGCTGGATAACGTCAGTGCCTTTCACATAAAAAATACCCCTGACGCTGCGTTGCTGACCCACCTTCTGGTTTACATCAAGGCAACCGGCAAACCCGCCCTGACAGAGGCACAGCGCAACAATCTTTTACGGGCTATGCCAATCCTGAAAGATCGTTCCAAAAAACTGCCCGATATTTTGAACAAGGCCCATTTCATCCTGGGCGAACGTCCCTTTACGCCGGATGAAATCGCCGAAAAAATTCTTGATACTGTATCCCGTGGTATACTGAAACGATTGACGCCCGCGCTGCAGAATGCTACTTGGACGCATGAAGGACTGGAGGCTTGTTTGCGTGACTTTGCAGAGGCCGAAGACCTTAAGCTTGGCAAAATTGCGCAGCCTTTGCGCGCTGCTTTGACTGGGCGTACGGTGTCTCCCTCGGTGTTCGAGATGATGGAGCTGCTGGGAAAAGATGAAACAATCGGCCGCTTGACGGATCTGGGATAACCAGTCGTCAGCTGGCCCAATCTGCGGGTTCCGGCAAGTTCGCCGGCGGGGTTTTGCCCCGTGGCCCGTTTGCGATGCCGGTTTACAAGGCCGGCACACAGAAAGAGGACTGAATGACAGACAGCACACGCACCGCCACCCTGAAATTTGATGACACCACCGTAGAGCTGCCGATGCGCTCCCCCACCATGGGGCCGGATGTGATCGATATTACCAAACTCTATGCGCAGGGCGACGTGTTCACCCATGATCCGGGTTTTACATCCACCTCGGCTTGTGAATCCAAGATTACCTTTATTGACGGTGAAAAAGGTGTGCTGCTGCATCGCGGATACCCGATTGACCAGCTGGCCGAGAAATCCCATTACCTCGAGGTTTGCTATCTGCTGCTCTATGGTGAATTGCCGGATGCGGAAAAGCTGGAAGATTTTGAAAACCGTGTGACCAACCACACGATGCTGCACGAGCAGATGATGAATTTCTTCCGTGGTTTCCGCCGCGATGCCCACCCGATGGCGATTATGAACGGTGTGGTCGGGGCGATGTCGGCCTTTTATCACGACTCCACCGACATCAACGACGAATGGCAACGCGAGGTTGCCTCCATCCGGATGATCGCCAAGGTGCCAACCATCGCGGCCTATGCGTTCAAATATTCCATGGGGCAACCGTTTGTATTCCCGCGCAACGATCTGGATTACGCATCCAACTTCTTGCGCATGTGTTTTGCCGTACCGGCCGAAGACTACGAAGTGAACCCGATTTTGGCCCGCGCCATGGACCGGATTTTCACCCTGCATGCGGATCACGAACAAAACGCCTCTACCTCTACTGTGCGTTTGGCCGGATCCTCCGGTGCCAACCCGTTTTCCTGTATTGCCGCCGGTATTGCCTGCCTGTGGGGGCCGGCGCATGGCGGGGCCAATCAGGCCTGTCTGGAAATGCTCGAGGAAATCGGCACCGTGGACCGGATCCCCGAATTCATCGCGCGCGCCAAGGACAAGAACGATCCTTTCCGTCTGATGGGCTTTGGCCATCGGGTTTACAAAAACTTTGATCCGCGTGCCGTGGTGATGAAAAAATCTGCCGACGAAGTGCTGGGCCTGCTCGGGGTAGAAGACAACCCGAAACTGCAAGTGGCCAAGGAACTGGAACGTATCGCACTTGAGGATGAATATTTCGCCTCCAAGAAGCTGTTCCCGAATGTGGATTTCTATTCCGGCATCATTCTGGAGGCCATGGGCTTCCCGACATCGATGTTCACCCCGATTTTCGCGGTCTCCCGTACCGTGGGCTGGATTTCGCAGTGGAAAGAAATGATCGACGAAGGCAATGTCAAAATTGGCCGGCCGCGTCAGCTCTATACCGGTGCGACCACCCGCGACTATGTGGATGTGGAAAGCCGTTAAAACGCGATCGCAGAAATAAAAAGGCCGCTCATTCGAGCGGCCCAGACCACTGACAAACCCCGCCATTTTTTGGCGGGGTTTTCTATTGTTGATGTTTTTGGCCGTTGTATTGAGGTCAAGTGGGGGCTTTCCCCTCATATGTGGGGGATTTGGCTTGGGTTTGTCATCGTCATCGCGATTT
>CAMZLM010000054.1 GCA_947311485.1 uncultured Paracoccaceae bacterium | reverse complement strand
GTTTCCAGCGTGCGTACTACCGGATCCATCATGGATTTGGCCATGCTGGTGCTAGCGCTCAACATCGTCAATAATAAAACTATGAAAGCAAATCGCATTTGTTTTTCCAGTGATACCCCTGTGGTTCCTCCAGCACATCAACCAACCAGTTTTCTAGTGGGTTAGACTGGACCTGTACAGAGTATGCTATAGAATATGACAACTGCCTGACCGCTCCTGTTGGGTGCGTGTCATCTATGTAATGTTATAAGGGTATTATGAAGCTTGTATTTCCTTTTTTGACCGCTCTAATGTTGGTCCCTGCCGGCTCTGTCTTGGCTGATGGGGCGGATTCGGATTCGCGAGGTTTGAAGTTACTGCTTGAAGAACGTCGAAAAGGCAAAATTTTGCCGCTGTTTGCGATCCTGCGTTTGGTTAACGAAGTTACCGGCGACGATATTGTGGAAATCGAGTTTGAACGGGAAAAAGGCGAGGTCAAATACGGGATCTATTTTTTAACACCGGAGGGGTTGCGCCGGGAAATCTATGTAGATGCGCAAACCGGTGAAATACTGGAAGAAAAAGCCGCAGACGAAAAGGCAAAAGACTAAGACATGCGAATTTTATTGATCGAAGATGACGACCGGATCCGGGAGGACGTTAAACGCGCGCTCGAGGCAGCCGGTTACATCGTGGACGCGGAATCCAACGGCGAAGAAGGCTGGTTTCTGGGTGATACAGAGGTATACGGCGCAGTGGTTCTGGATTTGGGCCTACCGGATATGGACGGCCTGACCATCTTGAAAAAATGGCGTCGTGAAGGGCGCGATATGCCGGTGCTGGTGCTAACGGCGCGCGGGTCATGGAGCGAGAGGGTCGAAGGCATTGATGCGGGGGCGGATGACTATTTGCCCAAACCGTTTCACATCGAGGAATTACAAGCTCGCTTGCGGGCCATCGTACGGCGAACTAACGGGCAGGCGGATCCGATTGTGGTTGTAGGGGACGCGCAGTTGGACACGCGACAAATGCGGCTAAGTGTGAACGGCGTGCCGATTACTCTGTCACCGCAGGAATACCGGCTGGTGTCGTTTTTGATGCTGAACAAGGGGCGTGTGGTGCCGCAACAAGAATTGGCCGAGCATTTGCAATCCGTGCATTTTGAACGCGAATCCAATGCGGTAGAAGTTCTGGTCGGGCGGGTGCGGCGCAAGTTGCCGACGAAACTGATCCAGACCCGCCGCGGTTTTGGTTATATCGTTGAAGAGCCAACCGGGGACGCATGAAAACACTGACCTCCTTACGACTGCGACTTTTAGGCTATGCGACCGTCATTGTGGCAGTGGCGCTTTTGGTGACAGGTTTCGGAATTTCATCACTGTTTGAACGTTTTGCCGAACGGCGCACCGGCCATGAACTGGATGTGTACCTGTCCCAGATTGCGGGCGGTTTACGGTTTGCCGATACGGGCGAGGTCACTTTGGCCCACTATCCCGCAGACCCGCGGTTTACCAAAGTATTTGGTGGTTTGTATTGGCAAGTCAGTAGGGCTGGCGAAGATGTAGTGCTACGCTCACGTTCGCTTTGGGATTCGGAATTATTCCTGCCTGCGGACGTGTTGCTGCCCGGGCAAACTCATACTCACACGGAAACCGGCCCCACCCAAACCGATGTTCTGGTGCATGAAACGGCGGTCGTCGTGCCGACGCAACAGGGCAATCAACAAATGCGGATTGCGGTTGCGGTAGATGCCAGTGACCTGATCGTGCAGCTGGATGAATTCAACGACGACATGATGATGGGGCTGGGCGTGCTGGGGATCGTGTTGCTGGTCGGGTTTGCGGTTCAGATCCGCGAGGGGCTGAAGCCGATGCAGGCCCTGCGGGAGAATGTCGCGCAAATCCGGGACGGGCAGGCCAAGCGGCTCAAGGGGCCGGTCCCCGCTGAGGTCGCCCCGTTGGTGGACGAGGTCAATGCCCTGCTTGAATTGCAGGAACAGGATATGATCCGCGCGCGTGACCGCGCGGCGGATTTGGCGCACGGGTTGAAAACGCCGCTTACGGCGCTGGCCTCTGATGTGGTGCGGTTGCGGGAAAAGGGGGAAACCGAACTGGCCAGCAGCATCGAGGAGCTCGCCGCTAAAATGCGCCGGCATATGGATCGGGAAATGGTGCGGGCACGGCATCGTCACGGGCGGTATGCGCAATCGGTGGTGTTGCAGCCGGCCCTTCAGGCGATCACCCGCACGCTGGAACGGATGCCACAGGGGCAAACGCTGGAGTTTATTCAACAGGATTCCGGTGATCTGGGTGTGGCGATGGATCCGGATGACCTGAATGATGTATTTGGTAATCTGCTGGAAAATGCTGTGCGGTTTGCGTGCTCAAAAATCCGTATCGGAGTGATGCCGGAAAACGACCGGGTGCTGGTATGTATCGAAGACGATGGCGAAGGCCTGACGCCCGAACAAATCGAATTGGTGACCCAACGCGGGAACCGGTTGGATACGCAGGGGGCCGGGGCTGGTCTCGGGCTTGCGATTGTGTGTGATATTGTCGAGGCCAACGGCGGGAAAATCCGTTTTGATGTGTCACCGCTCGGGGGTTTGCGGATTACCGTAGATGTGAAGGCCGGGCCAAAAACGACCTGACCCTGTCGCAAGCCGACTTTCGTTGACATCGGGGTTTTGCTAACAAACGGTGGGCGATGGCGTCGCCCCGCCAGTTTGGCGCTTTCTGACAGTCTTGTACGCCGAGGCGCGTTTTTGGAGGGTCTTATGAACCACCCCACGCCCCGCCCTGAATTTTTCAACTTTGACAATGGTCCTGCGGCCGTGCTTGCGTTTGCGCAGTCGGAGTATGACACCCGTCTAGCCGGTTTGCGCGCAATTATGGCCGCCACTGATGTCGATGCTGTCGTCCTGACCTCGATGCACGGGATCGCTTATTATTCGGGCTTTTTGTATTGCTCGTTTGGCCGACCCTATGCCTGCGTTGTGACACAGGATCAGGCGACGACGGTTTCGGCAAATATCGATGGTGGCCAACCGGCGCGGCGTTCTGCGTGTGATAATCTGGTTTATACGGATTGGCAGCGCGATAATTATTGGCGTGCGGTACGGGAATGTACAGGGTCCGCACGGAGTGTTGGGATTGAAGGCGACCATATGACCCTGAGCATTCGGAACGGGTTGGAACGTTTCTTGCAGCCGGAAAAGGTAGTCGATATTGCGCCGGCGGCGATGGCACAGCGCATGGTGAAATCCAAGGCCGAAATCGCCCTGATCCGCGAAGGCGCGCGGGTTGCCGATTTGGGGGGAGAGGCCATTCGGGATGCGATCCGGCCCGGTGTGCGTGAAATTGATGTGGCAATGGCCGGTCGAAATGCGATGGAACTGGAAATCGCGCGAGCTTTTCCCGATAGCGAGTTGCGGGACAATTGGGTCTGGTTTCAGTCCGGATTGAATACGGATGGCGCGCATAATCCGGTGACGACGCGGGCTTTGCGGTGCGGGGACATTCTGAGCCTGAACTGTTTTCCGATGATTTCCGGCTATTACACTGCGCTGGAGCGTACATTGTTTTTGGGGGAGCCGGACCCTGCAGCGCGCAAAATTTGGGAGGCTAACGTCGGGGCGCATGAATTGGGGCTGTCGTTGATCAAGCCGGGGGTGAAATGCTGTGATATCGTCGCTGAAATCAATGCGTTTTTTGCCGAACGGAATCTGTTGCAGTATCGGACTTTTGGCTATGGTCATTCTTTCGGTGTGCTGTCGCATTACTATGGCCGCGAGGCGGGGTTGGAGCTGCGCGAAGATATCGAGACGGTGTTGGCTCCAGGGATGGTTGTTTCCATGGAGCCGATGTTGACTTTGCCGGAGGGAATGGCAGGGGCTGGTGGCTATCGCGAGCATGATATTTTACTGGTCGGGGAGCAGGGGGCGGAGAATATCACCAAGTTTCCCTATGGGCCGGAGCATAATATTCTGGCTTGTTGAGCGGGGGCGCGGCCCTTTGGGCCATCCCCTGTGGTATTTTAAGAAAATGAAATTGGGGGGCGTGTTGCCCCCCTTTGTTATTTTTCCGGTATCAGGCCTTTGGGGCTAAAGCGGAGGACCAGCAGCAGGATCAGGCCCATGGTCATCAGGCGCATGTGGGCGGCTGATTCTATCAGGTGGATACGCAGGGCGTTGTCCTCGGCCATGCCGACGGTAATGGTATCCATTAACCACAGACCCATTGGCTCTGCCTCGATCCAGAAAAACCATATGACGAAACCGCCCAGTACGGAGCCCCAGTTGTTGCCGGAACCGCCGACGATCACCATCACCCAGATCAGGAAAGTAAAGCGGAGCGGCTGATAGGCAGAGGGGGTAAGCTGTCCATCCAGTGTGGTCAACATGGCACCGGCGATGCCGACTACCACAGAGCCGATGATAAAGACCTGCAAGTGGCGAGATTTGATGTCTTTGCCCATTGCTGCGGCGGCTTCTTCGTTGTCGCGAATGGCACGCATCATCCGGCCCCATGGTGAATTCAGGGCTTTTTCAGAGAGCCAAAGAAACAACAGTAAAACAACAGCAAACAGGATGCCGTAGCTGAGTTTGACAAAAATGGATGAAAAGGTAACGGGATCCGTTCCCAATCTCTCGCAGAGGTCCAGAAACCATGGTGCGGCTTGTAGATCGATTTCATACGGAACGGGGCGTTTCAGGCCGGAAATGTTTTTCACACCACGGGTCATCCAGTCTTCGTGTTTCAGGACGGCCACGATGATTTCGGAAATGCCCAGCGTGGCAATCGCCAGATAATCCGAGCGCAGGCCAAGGGCGATTTTACCGATCCCCCACGAGACCACACCGGCAAACAGCCCGCCGACGGGCCATGCCAGCAAGACAGGCAGGCCGAGGCCGCCAATATTACCGGCGCGGGCGGGGTTTATTTTTTCAATAGCATCGGTCGCAGGGCCAAACACGGCGCGTGTTACGAAAAAACCGATGACGACGATTGCAAACACGACCATGCCGCGCAGGCGGGATTTGGGGAAGCGTTTGTAGGCAAAAATAGCACCGCCAATGGTGGCAATGCCAAGCACAAGTGACAGGATAACACCAAGCCCGCCGGCCTTCAGGGCTTCTGGTTCTGGATTGGTCGAGACAAGCACCACTGCCAGCCCGCCAAGCGCCGCAGACCCCATGACGCCTACGTTGAACAGGCCGGCATAGCCCCACTGGATGTTCACCCCCAGCGCCATGATTGATGAAATCAGGCACAGGTTGATGATTTGTAGAGCAACGTTCCAGCTTTGGGTTTGGCCGACCCAGAGCAGCAACAAGCCGATTACCGCGAACATGGCGGCATTGCGCATTGTGTAGGTCATACGGATTTCCCCTTGAAAATACCGGTCGGGCGGAACAACAGCACCATTAGCAGGATCAGAAAGCTGACCGCGAATTTATAGTCGGTGGACAAGAGCTGCACCAGGCTATCGGGTTCCCATGATTCCGGCACTAGATATTTGACAAATTTCTTATAGGCATAGGTGACGCTGATTTCCGAAAATGCGACCACAAATCCCCCGGCGATTGCGCCCAGAGGATTGCCCATACCGCCCACCACTGCAGAAGCAAAGATCGGCAACAGAAGTTGGAAGTAGGTGAAGGGTTTGAATGATTTATCCAGCCCATAGAGCGTACCGGCAATGGTGGCCAGTGCTGCTGCCAATATCCAGGCGACCATCACCACGCGGTCCGGATTGATGCCCGATAAAAGCGCCAGATCCTCGTTGTCGGAATAGGCACGCATGGATTTTCCGGTGCGGGTGCGGTTCAAAAACCAGAACAGCGCAGCCACAACGATCACGGCTGTGACAACTGTGATGCCTTGAGAAACCTTGATGGTCAGGCCCTCGTGCAGGCCAAAGTCGCGCTTGAAATCGCGGGCCTTGAGGATAAACTTTGCACCATCGGCAAAGCGTTGGTCGTTGGGGCCGATGATAAACCGTACGATGCCGTTCATGATGAACATCACCCCGACCGAGGCAATGACGAAAATCACCGGCGCGGCCTTTTGTTTACGATAAAAACGATAGACAAACCGGTCGGTTAACAACACCAGTATCGCACAACCGGCAATACCAAAGGGCAGGGCCAGCAGCGCGGTTGGCAGGGGGGAAATCGAAATCCCCATGGATTGAAACCACCAGGTAAACAGGATGGTTACCATTGCACCAAAGGCCATGGTGTCGCCATGGGCAAAGTTTGAAAACCGCAGAATGCCATAAATCAGCGTCACCCCCAGCGCACCAAGCGCAAGTTGGCTGCCATAGGCGATAGCGGGGACCAGAATATAATTCGAGATCAGGATAACGGCGCTTAGAATGTCCATCAGCTGGCGTCCTTGCAGGTTAGAAATTCCAAGGTGGAATGGGCGCGCGGGTTGAATATTAACCGGTGCCAGATTGTTTCGGTTTCACCGGCGAACAGTAACGTATGCATGTTTTTGCCGTCTGTGGACCAAACAATCGGCCCGCGTCCGGTGACGTTGTTGGCCTTGTATTTTTGGCCACTGTATTCGATCCAGTGTGGGCCTTCGCCGTTTGGTCCGCGTTTGATCGGGGACAGGGCCAAGGTGATTTTGGTGTCGCTGGGTTGGCACACGCCCAATTCGTCGCAAATTTTGCTGGCTTGGCAGGTGACGACCCGCTTGTCGCCTTCGGCCATTACAGCCGAAGGCAGCAAAGCCGCCAGAGTTAACGCTGTCAAAAAATACCGCATCATCCCCCCAAAAAGCTTTTGCGTACTTCGGGGTCGTTCAACAGAACCTGTCCCGTGTCGGTGAAACGGTTGCGCCCTTGTACCAGCACATAGCCCTTGTCGGCGATATTCAGTGCTTGTCGGGCATTTTGTTCCACCATCAAAATGGTGATGCCGGTGCGGGCGACCTCGATGATACGATCAAACAATTCATCCATCACGATCGGGGATACCCCGGCTGTGGGTTCGTCCAGCATCAACAATTTAGGCTGGGTCATCAGGGCGCGCCCGACGGCGACTTGCTGGCGTTGCCCGCCAGAAAGTTCGCCGGCATTCTGGCGGCGTTTGTCCTTGAGGATCGGAAACAGGTGAAATACCTGCTCCATTGTCTTGCTGATATCGTCGCGGCGCAGGAAAGCCCCCATTTCGAGGTTTTCTTCCACACTCATCGACGGAAATACGTTGCTTGTTTGCGGCACAAAAGCCATGCCCAGAGCCACGCGGTCCTGCGGGGAAAGCTTGGTGATATCCTCGCCATCCAGCAAAATGCGGCCTTTGTGGATATTCAGCATGCCGAAAATGGCCTTCATCGCGGTGGATTTCCCGGCCCCGTTCGGGCCAACGATCACAGCGATTTCGCCTTTTTCGGCGGCAATGGTGCAATCGTGCAGGATGTCCGCGCCTTTGCCGTAACCGCCGGTCATGTTTTTGCCTATCAGGAATGGTTCGGCCATTATGCGGCTCCCTTCGGCTTGTTCTTCAGGCCGGTGCCGAGGTAGGCCTCGATTACCTGTTCGTTGGATTTGATTTCGTCGATGGTGCCCTCGGCCAGCACGGTGCCTTCGGCCATGCAGACCACAGGATCACATAGACGGCCGATGAAATCCATGTCGTGTTCGATCATGCAAAACGTATAACCGCGTTCCTGATTCAGGCGTAAAATTGCGTCGCCAATGGTGTTGAGCAGGGTCCGGTTCACGCCGGCGCCGACCTCATCCAGAAACACGACCTTGGCATCGACCATCATGGTGCGGCCCAGTTCCAACAGCTTTTTCTGACCGCCGGACAGGTTGCCGGCCAACTCATCCGCCAGATGTGAAATTTGTAGGAAATCAATAACTTCATTTGCTTTTTTGCGCAAGACGGCCTCTTCTGCGGCCACATCCACGCGTGAAAATAGCGCCCCCCACAGGGTTTCGCCGGTCTGGTTGCCCGGTACCATCAACAGGTTTTCGCGTACGGTCATCGTCGAAAACTCATGCGCAATCTGAAACGTACGCAACATGCCGCGACCGAATAATTCATGCGGGGGCAGGCCGGTAATATCCTCGCCATCCAGAAATACCTTTCCGGCGGTGGGTTTATGCACTCCGGCGATGACGTTGAACAACGTGGTTTTGCCGGCACCATTGGGGCCTATCAGGCCGGTGATGGAGCCTTTGGCAATGTGAAAAGAGGCGTCGTTGACAGCATAAAAGCCGCCAAAGGCCTTGGAGAGGTTCTCGATTTTGATCAAAATAGCAATACCTTACGAAAACAGCCCGGGCAGGGCCGGGCTGTTGTCTTGGTTAGGTCGGATTAGCGATAGCGAACGGTGGTAATTTTACCGTCTTTCACTTCGATTTCGCGATAGTTGCCGGCGCTTTCGCCCGGGCCAATCAGCTCGACGTTGGATGCACCGACATAGTCAATGTCACCACCGGCTGCGATGATGTCCAGTGCTTTGCCCAGTTCACCCGGGAAGATTTTTTCACCTGGCGCATTGGCAATCTCCATGACTTTGCCTTTGTACGTGGCAGAGTCTGTGGAATTGGCGGCAGCCATAGACAGCAGCATAAGGGCAGCGGCGTCATAGGATTCAGCCACAAACGGGCCAAGCGCGCCTTCGGATTTCATCATGCTTTGCAGCTTGGCGGCACCCGGGCTGTCCGTGCCTGGAACCTGACCGAATGAACCGTTCAGGTCTGCGCCAATAGCGGCTGGCAGGCTGTCGCCGATCATACCGTCCGGCAGAACGAATGTGTCAAACGCGCCGGAATCCAGCGACCCTTCGATGATGCCTTTGCCGCCTTGGTCAAGGTAGCCTGCAACAACCAGAACATCGCCACCGGCAGCAGCCAGCGCACCAACTTCGGCAGAGTAGTCGGCTTTACCGTCTTCATGTGACGTGGAAATGGTAACCTTACCACCGGCGGCCTCAAACGCTGCCTGGAATGCATCGGCGAGACCTTTGCCATAGTCGTTGTTGGTGTAGGTCAGGGCCACTTCTTTAATGCCACGATCCATGATGACGTTGGTCATAACCGCCCCTTGGCGGGCGTCGGACGGTGCGGTGCGGAAGAACTGGCCGTTGTCTTCGATGCCGGAAAGGGCAGGGGAGGTGGCGGAAGGCGAAATCATTACCGTACCGTTTGGTACAGCTACATTGGTCAAGGTTGCGATGGTAATACCGGAGCAATCGCCGCCGATGATACCGGCAACGCCGTCGGATGTGATCAAACGTTCAGCAGCCGATGTGGCAGCAGCGGAATCAACGCAGGTGCTGTCTGCACGTACGGATTCAACAGTGGAGCCACCCATGAATTTACCAGAGGCAGATACTTCGGCCATCGCGGCCTCGGCACCGGCAGCCATGGGCGGGGTCAGCG
Organism: uncultured Paracoccaceae bacterium; assembly: GCA_947311485.1. Taxonomy (GTDB): domain Bacteria; phylum Pseudomonadota; class Alphaproteobacteria; order Rhodobacterales; family Rhodobacteraceae; genus Amylibacter. The sequence continues at coordinate 9,915 of CAMZLM010000054.1, read as the reverse complement.
ATTCGATCGGGCCGGTAAAGCCGAACAGAATGCCTAGTTTAACGGTATCGGCACCTGCGGTACCCGCAAGCAATGCCGTAGCCGCAGTGGCCAGCAAAAGTTTTTTCATTTGGTTTCTCCCAGAGTTTTTAATTATGCGCTGATCCTAGCCATTCTAAAATCGGGATCAAGTGCTTATTTTTTGGGCACTATAAGGGGTTAGGCGGAAATATCCTGCCCCGATTGTGCCCCGCGTTCGCGATACGGGGTTGTATCGTATTGCGTCCGGTAACATTTGGAAAAATGCGATGGTGAGGCAAAGCCACAAGCCAGGGCCACGTTGATGACCGACATTTCGGTCTGCATCAACAGATTACGGGCCTTTTGCAGACGCAGTTCCATATAATAGCGTTTTGGCGACCGGTGCAGATAGCGGCTGAACAGGCGTTCCAGTTGGCGGGTGGACATGCCCACATCACGCGCCAGAATGGACGGGGAAACCGGTTCTTCGATGTTCGCCTCCATCATTTGAATGACGGTCGACAGCTTGGGATGGCGCACCCCGATGCGGGTCGGAATCGACAGGCGCTGTTCATCGCGTTCGGTGCGGATGTTGGTATGGAGCAGCTGATCCGCTACCCAATTTGCCATATCCACATCGCGAAATGTGGCCATCAGTTTTAGCATCAAATCCAGTGACGAGGTGCCCCCCGCACAGGTATATCGTTTTCCGTCAATGGTATAGATTGATTTGGTCAAGTCTATTTCGTCAAATTCTTCGGCAAAACTATCGTGGTTTTCCCAATGGATCGTACACCGCTTCCCATCCAGCAACCCGGCTTTGGCCATGGTAAAGGATCCGGTACATAGACCGCCAATGGAAATGCCTTTACGTGCCTCACGGCGCAGCCAGTTCAAAACCGGCTTGGTGGTGGCTTGGCGAATATTCATACCGCCGCAAATCATTACCAGATCATCGCGGCCCACTTCTTCCAGTCCCATGTCCAGAACCATTTGTGCCCCATTGGAACAAGTTGCCAAATGCCCGCCTTCACCTGCCAACTTCCATTCATAAACCGGTGTGCGATTATAGCGGTTCGCAATGCGCAGCGCCTCGAGCGCACTGGCAAAGGGAACCATGGAGAATTGATCCAGCAACAAAAACACAACCCGGCGGATTGTGGGTGGATTGGCAAGGGCGCGAGGTGACGTCATTTTGTGGATTACCTGACAAAAGGCCTCGAATCAGATTCAAGGATTGGGTGTTGATTCACTTGGCCGCATTCCCGCCAAACGATCAAGAGATTTCGTATGCTCTTGATGAAAAAAAACTACATTTTTTCATGCGTGTGAAAAAACGCGACTTGAATTATCATCAAATCCAACCTGTGCTGGTCAAAGCCAAATCTTTCGCCTATAGCAAAAATTCAAACAACTTTACGGGAGAGTACCGATGACTTCGGCATGGAAAAAATCTGACTGGCGTTCCAAAGAGCGGATTCAGATGCCGGAATTTACCGACGAGGCCGCGTTGAACGTGGTCGAAGATCGGTTGAACCGGTATCCTCCGCTTATTTTTGCAGGCGAGGCACGTGCGCTTCGGGAAAAGCTGGCGCAGGTGTCGGAAGGCAAAGCTTTCTTGTTGCAGGGCGGCGATTGCGCCGAGAGCTTTGATGAATTCAGCGCGGATAACCTGCGGGACACCTACAAGGTAATGCTGCAAATGGCCGTGGTGTTGACCTATGGGGCCAAGGTGCCGGTGGTCAAGGTGGGTCGCGTTGCCGGTCAATTTGCCAAGCCACGGTCGGCAGATATGGAAACCATCGATGGTGTGTCCCTGCCGAGCTATCGCGGTGACATCATTAACAAACTGGATTTTACGCCGGAATCACGCATTCCGGACCCGCAAAACATGCTGCGCGCCTATACACAGTCGGCGGCGTCGATGAACTTGTTGCGCGCCTTTTCCATGGGTGGCTATGCGGATATCCATCGGGTGCATGAATGGAACATGGGCTTTGCCAATGCGTCCGGTGCGGCGGAAAAATATCAACGGCTGGCCAACCGGATTTCGGATTCGCTGGACTTTATGAATGCAGCGGGCGTTAATTCCGGTAATTCACAGAGCCTGCGTACCGTACATTTTTATACGAGCCACGAGGCCCTGTTGCTGGAATACGAAGAGGCCCTGTGTCGCATTGATTCCACCACCAACCTGCCGGTGGCCGGTTCCGGTCATATGATCTGGATTGGCGATCGGACCCGCCAGCCGGACGGCGCGCATGTGGAATTCTGTCGAGGCGTGCAAAACCCGATCGGCCTGAAATGCGGACCGACCACCACGGCGGATGACCTCAAGGTTTTGATGAATAAGCTGAACCCGGATAACGAGGCCGGTCGCCTGACTCTGATCGCGCGTTTCGGTGCCGGCAATGTGGGCGATCACTTACCCCGCCTGATCAAAGCGGTGCAGGAAGAAGGGGCCAAAGTAGTCTGGTCTTGTGATCCGATGCATGGCAACACGATCAAATCGACCACCGGTTTCAAAACCCGCCCCTTCGACAGCATTCTGCGCGAAGTGCGCGAGTTTTTCGCCATTCATCAGGCCGAAAACACCATTCCGGGCGGCGTGCATTTTGAAATGACAGGCACCGACGTAACCGAATGTACCGGCGGCGTGCGCGCGGTGACTGACGAGGATCTGTCCTCGCGCTATCATACCGCTTGTGACCCGCGCTTGAATGCGTCTCAATCGCTGGAACTGGCGTTTTTGGTGGCGGAAGAGCTGGAGCAACGAGTGTTGGCGCAGCGCAAATCCCTGTAGTTGCCTAAAACCCAAAAGGCCACGTTTGAATGAAAACGTGGCCTTTTTTGTAACTGGTAAAGCTAAATAATTTAGTCGTTTTTCACCAAACGCAAATGGGGGCGGGTCTTATGCATTCGCAGCGGGTCCATTGTGTTGCCACCGGTAAAGCTGTGAAAATTCGGTGGGGTGGTGCGGTTTGGATTGGGCGGTGCGGCGCGAAATTCCGCCCCCGTTTCAGCAAAACCAGCTGCGGCTTGTTCTGGAACGGCGCGTTGTTTGGAAATAATTCGGGTGGCTTTGCGCCCAAGCAGGGCAAACCGTTCAGGCGTGGCAAAGGCATGCGCCTGCGATGCCAAACACCCTAAAATCCGATTGATTTGACCCTCGGTATTACACATCGGCAACAGCAAGAGTTGTGCCGGGCGGGGGCCAAAGGTGCCGGTGGCGCTGCCCAGTTGTAGTTGGATGATTTCCGGATTTGTCATGATACCGTCCAGAATTTGGCTGAATTCATCACGATAATCGGGGGAAATCAAGGAATAGGCCGGCATCCCGCGCAGCTCCATGCCCATGCGGTCGCACAGTTTGGTGCCGGCCAGCCGAAACCGGAATTCGCCAAAGCGGGTGTGTTCAAGAATGAAACTGTGATCCAATGCACCCCGAATTTCGCGCGGGTCAATTTCAGAACGTAGCGGGGCGATACGTCCGCCGCGCAGACGCTCCCAATAGGTCAGCAAGTCGATCAAAACCGGATCCTGCATATATCTTTCCTGCCCAAACAATGGCGCAACGTTGCTTTCTGATTTCCCTAAGTTTCGCATTTTCGGACCCTTCCTGACAATACCCAACACTTTTTACATGCTTTATTGGCAAATTCTTTCCGATTTGGTAACGAATTGCTCATAAAGATTACCAATGTGTTAATGCACTAAAAGTGGTTCAAATGAGAGGTGAAATTTCTTAAATGGTTAACTCAATGACGGCTTTTGCGTCTTGTGCGGGGGCGGAGCAGGATGTTCGCTGGACGCTGGAAATCCGCTCTGTCAACGGACGTGGGTTGGATGTGCGCCCGCGCTTGCCCGAGGGGTGCGAAACGCTCGAGCCGGTGATCAAAGCGCAGATCGCCAAATACTGTAAACGCGGCAATGTGAATGTGAGCCTGCGTCTGCGGCGTGATGCCAGCGTTGGTTTGGCGCACTTGAATGCAGAGGCACTGGCGCAAGCGGTCGTGGCGGTGGAGCAAGCAGGCACTGCGGCAGAGGCCGCCGGGTTGACGGTGGCACCGGTGCAGGCGGTTGAACTGCTGAAGCTGCGGGGGGTGTTTGATCTTTCTTCGGAAACCGACGCGAAAGAACTGCCATGCCTGCCGGCGATCAAGGCGGATATCATGAAAACTGTGGCAGAATTTGCCGCTGCCCGCGCCGCCGAAGGGGCCGCTCTTAAGGGGATTTTAACGGCACAGGTGGATGAAATCGCCCGCCTTCACACGGCGGCGCTGGCCACATTACCGGCCCGCCAGGAGAAAATGACCGATGTCTTGCGGGTCAATGTGGCCAAGGTGTTGGCCAACGGAGAGGGTGTGGATGCCGATCGCTTGGCACAGGAACTGGCATTACTGGTTGTGAAATCCGATGTGGCGGAAGAACTCGACCGTTTGGGCGCACACATCACCGCTGCGCGCGAATTGCTGCTCGCGGAAGGTCCTATCGGGCGCAAGTTCGATTTCCTGACGCAAGAGTTCAACCGCGAGGCCAACACCCTGTGTTCCAAGGCGAATTTCACCGAATTAACCGCGATCGGGCTTGACCTGAAAACCGTAATAGACCAGATGCGCGAACAGGTGCAAAACGTGGAGTAGTCATGACAGACAACAATCGCAGAGGCCTTTTGGTCATTCTCTCATCGCCTTCGGGGGCGGGAAAATCCACATTGTCGCGCCGCTTGCTGGAATGGGATCCGAGCTTGCGTTTTTCGGTATCCGCAACCACACGCCCCCCGCGGGAAGGCGAGGTCGAGGGGCAGGATTATTATTTCAAGTCTCACGAGGCGTTTGAAAAGCTTGTGGCCAGCGGCGGCATGCTCGAACATGCGCAGGTTTTTGGCAATTATTACGGTTCACCGCGCGCGCCGGTGCAAAAGGCCATCGAATCGGGCCGCGACATTCTGTTCGATATAGATTGGCAGGGAGGCCAGCAAATTCGCGGGTCTGCCTTGCAACGCGACGTGGTGTCGATTTTCATTTTGCCCCCGTCGATCAAGGAACTGGAGCGACGCCTGATCAGTCGGGGACAAGACAGTCCCGAAGTTGTGGCCAAACGTATGGCGCAAGCGAAATCGGAGATCAGCCATTGGGCGGAATATGACTATGTGCTGATTAACGAAGATCTGGATGACTGCTTTGAAAAGCTGAAGATTGTCTTTCAGGCCGCCCGCCTGCGCCGTGATGCCCGCCCTGAATTGATGGCGCATGTGCAAAAACTTAACCAAGAATTCGAGGACCTCTCATGACCCTTTATGCCCTGGACGGAATAGCACCGGACCTACCCGAAAATGGCGATTTCTGGGTCGCACCGGATGCGCAGTTGATCGGTAAAATAACGCTGCTTGCGGGGAGTTCTGTCTGGTTTGGAGCTGTGCTGCGGGGGGATAACGAGCGAATCACCCTTGGCAAAGGCAGTAATATTCAGGAAAATTCGGTCTTGCATACGGATATGGGCTATCCTCTGGTGATTGGTGAAAACTGCACTATTGGTCACCGCGCGATGCTGCACGGGTGTACGATTGGCAACAATTCCCTGATCGGCATGGGGGCGACCGTGTTGAACGGAGCCAAGATTGGCAATAACTGCCTGATTGGGGCCGGCGCATTGATTGCCGAAGGAAAGGTGATTCCCGATGGGGCATTGGTTATGGGGGCTCCGGGAAAAGTCGTGCGAGAACTGGATGCAGCCGCGATTGCTATGCTGAAAAAATCGGCGCAGTCCTATCAAGCCAATATGGCGCGGTTTCGCGACGGGCTACGCGAGGTTTAAAGCATCTTGCCTTAAACCTGAATCCCGAAAACCTTGGCGCTCTCGGGCTTTAGGTGAAATACTTGCCCGTCTAGTCAGCCTGAGGCAGGACTTGAATAGTGATTTGGGTATCATCCAAAGTAACTCGCAGGTCACAGTTCAATTGGGTGGCAACCAAATGGGCCAACTCAAACTGAATGTCTCTTGATTGAATTTCCGCTATATTTTCGCCACTCTCGACGGATTTCCAAACCAGACTATCGGCTTTTATGCGGCCCGTGCCGATAAGTTCCCACCCGTGACTTGTTGTATAAATGGATAACTCGCCGCCATATGGCAGGCTGAATTCAGCACATTGTATCAATAGAAACAGCAGCTTTGCTGTTGCGCGGGGGATGTCACCCTCAATTCGCCAATCCGGGCTGACCCGTTTGTCGGCGAAGTATCTGGCCAAAACTTGTTGGGCAGCATTCTGTCCTAATTGTGCACCGGATGCGGCCGCACCAAAAGCGATGCGGAAAAACTCGACCCGTGCATTTGCGGCCTTGATGCTGTCATTCAGCAACAAAAGTTCGGGCGATGGGCCAACGCCGGATAATTCCAACAATTCCAAACCGTTACTTATGGCCCCAAGTGGGCTGGCCAGATCATGGCAGATACGTGAACTAACAAAAGCTGTAAGGTCGGGTTTTTTTGTGTACATATTTGTTTTCAGTTCTTTATGATGAGGGTTCTATGAACGGTTTTTTGTTTCCTGGTCAACTTGTCCGACACCCTGAATGCCCGGAGTGGGGGCTAGGGCAAGTGCAGTCGGTGATTAATGAGAAAATCACAGTAAACTTCCCAGAAGTTGGCAAGGTCGTCATCAATGTCGAGCAAGTGTCGCTAATTATGGTTGATTAATCGTTAACATCAAAAATACTCATCACCCCGTTAGGGTACATCTTAAGGCTTGGATTTCAAGAGCAATTACAACCCGTGAGGTGTTTCGCAAGAAAAATACCAAAAAACTCTTGCGATTATGTGCCGCAGAAGGTGGATGTTGTAAGGAATACTTCATGCAGATCAGCCCCTATACGTTGAAAATGGCCGACAACGAGGCCGAACTGGTTGCCGCCCAGCGTTTGCGTTATCGTGTGTTTGTCCAGGAAATGGGGGCGAAACTTGATCCGCGTTCCATGACGGCGGAATTGGAGCAGGACCGGTTTGATCCGTTTTTTGATCACCTGATCCTATTGGATAACCGGGTGGCTGATCCCATGGAAGCTGTCGTTGGCGTCTATCGTTTGTTGCGCAGTCAGGTTGCGCAATCCGGGGTCGGGTTTTACGGGGACAGCGAATTTGACCTGTCAAAAATCCATGGTTCAGGGCGAAGCGCAGTGGAACTTGGCCGATCTTGCGTGGCACCGGCCCACAGAGGCGGTTTGGCGCTGCATCTCTTGTGGAACGGGGTTGCCGATTATGTGTTGGATCATCAGATCGAAATTCTGTTTGGTACGGCGTCTTTTGGTGGCGCGCGGCCTGAAACATTGGCGCATGCGCTGTCGCATCTGTATCATAGCCACCTTGCACCAGAAGATTTGCGTGTTCCTGTGCACCCAGAGCACGGGTTTGCGATGAATATTTTGCGCTCCGAACAGGTGGATCGCTTGCTGGCAGTGCGGCAAATTCCGCCGTTGATTAAATCCTACCTGCGTTTGGGGGGATTTGTTGGTGACGGGGCCTATGTTGATCGGGGTTTCAATACTATTGATGTGTGTGTGCTGCTCGATACCAAACGCATGTCTGCCCAGAATCTGTCGCGTTATGCCAAAAGGAAAAAAACATGAAGTCATGGCGTGGGGAAGGGGAGCTGCCTATTCCAACTCTGAATTTTGGGGGTTATTTGCGGTTTGTGCTGCGGTTTACCGGTCTGGCGCTGATCATTTTTCCGCTGATGATCCCGATGTTTCTGGCACGGTTTCTAGGGTTGAAAGCTCTGTCTGAAACGGTGGTTACGGTCGCGTGCAAATTGTGTCTGTGGGTGCTGGGGATACGCTTGATAACGCGGGGAAAACCGATGCGCCACGCGGGGGCCGTTGTGGCAAACCACGCATCATGGCTGGATATCTTTACACTAAATGCGGTTCAGCGCGCCTATTTTGTATCCAAGGCCGAGGTCAGAAAGTGGCCCTTGATCGGGTTTATTGCGCGCACTACGGGGGTGGTATTTATTGAACGCCGTGCCGCCGATGCTGCCCGCCAAAAGGAGATATTTCTGGCGCGTATTTCGGCGGGGGATAAGTTGCTGTTTTTTCCCGAAGGCACCAGCACGGACGGTTTGCGGGTGTTGAAATTCCGCTCGTCTCTGTTCGCAGCATTTTTTGAAGCGGGATTGCGGGAAACCATGTGGATACAACCGGTTGCGGTGGTATATCATGCTCCGAAAAACACCGACCTGCGGTTTTACGGGTGGTGGGGCGACATGAATTTCACTCCGCACTTTATGCATATTCTGGGCAGCGGCCAACAGGGGAGTGTGACTATTCATTTCGCCGATCCGATCAAGGTATCTACCATGCCGGATCGTAAGGTTTTAGCGGAAGCATGCGAAAAATCTGTCCGTGCCGCGATGCTATCGGATTAGGAAATACGTTCGATATATGCGGTTAGCGCCGATTTGGCCCCATCGGTATGACCCCACAGTTCATTCCCAAGGGCAAAGAAATCTGTCACTGGCGCAAATTTTTCGGCCTGTTCCAGTGTCAGCGCGCCTTCTGCAACGACCGGCAGTTCGACCACTTCGGACCACCACTCAAACAGATCAAATTGTGCCGGCGCACCGCCCCCCAGAGGCGTTTCACTGAGCGGGCCAAAGCTGATGTAATCCGCCCCGTTTTCACCCGCATTCAATCCGGCATGACGTGAATCGCCGGCAAAACAGCCGATCACGGCATCTTTGCCCAATTCTTTGCGAATATCGCGGATACTAAATGTCGTATCAGGCAGGTGAACCCCGTCCAGTCCATGCGTTTCGACCAAACGGAAATGCCGCTCGATTACCAGCGGAACTTCGCGTTGATGGCAAACCTCGCGCAGTAAATCGGCGGCACGTGCCACGTCACCGGCATCTTCACTGGCCATGCGCAAGCGTACGCAGGCAATGGTAAACTGGTCGAGCATCGCGGCCAGTTCTTCGCTGAAACTTGCCAATTCGAATTCCGGCGGTGTAATCAGATAAATCTGCGGTTGCTCTTCTGCGGCCATGTCTGCCCCCTTGTTTGAAACGGTGATACCTGTCGCGCGTGTGCGACGCAATGTTACAGGGTCAAAACAATTTTTCCGATATGTTCGGAACTCTCCATCCGTGCATGGGCTTTAGCGGCATCTCCCAGAGAAAATGTCGAATCCATCACCGGTGCGATGCTCCCGGCCGCCAACAACGGCCAAGCCTTATCGCGCAAGGCCTGTGCAATACGCGCCTTGGCCAGATCGCTTTGTGGACGCAGGGTGGAACCGGTCAGGGTCAGACGTTTCATCATAATGAAAGCAAAATTCAGCTCGGCAATCGGGGCCTCGAGAAAGGCAATTTGCACCAACCGGCCTTCAAGCGCGAGCGCCTTGATGTTGCGCGGGATATAGCTGCCGCCGACCATATCCAGAATGAGATCGACACCGGCACCACCGGTTTCCGAGCGTATAACCTTAACAAAATCATCATTGCGATAGTTGATCGCCCTTTCTGCCCCGAGTTCCAGACATTTCGCGCATTTTTCATCGCTTCCTGCCGTGGCAAAAACCCGCGCGCCGGCCGCGTGGGCCAGCTGAATCGCTGTGGTGCCAATGCCGGATGAGCCACCATGCACCAAAAAGCTCTCGCCAGCCTGCAAACCGCCGCGCATGAACGCATTGGAATAGACGGTGAAGTAGGTCTCGCACAAGGCGGCGGCCTGCACCATGTTCAGGCCTGCCGGAATGTTCAGGGCGTGGTCCTGATGGGTCAGCGCATATTCCGCATAGCCGCCACCGGGCAATAAGGCGGTGACAGAATCGCCCACCGACCAGCGGTTTACACCCGGCCCGATGGCCGCGACCGTGCCGGCACATTCCAGCCCCGGCAGGTCCGATGCCTCGGGCGGG
>CAMZLM010000053.1 GCA_947311485.1 uncultured Paracoccaceae bacterium | reverse complement strand
TATTGCTTTATCGGTTGCGGTAGGGTTTTCTGCACTATTCCCCCTCGGATCAATCTTATTCACCGTATCATTAAAACTATACGCATACCTGTTCATCCAGCCGGACTGGTTTGAAGTGACCAAACCGGGGGTCGGGACGAACAGGTATGCGTATAGTTTTAATGATCCGGTGAATAAGATTGATCCGAGGGGGAATAGTGCAGAAAACCCTACCGCAACCGATAAAGCAATAGATGCAGTTATCGGTTGGGGACTGGGGATTCTTGAAGGGATTTTCGGGGAAAAGGCCGTTAATGATCGAGGTTTTATTTCTGATTCAACAGTTGGAGAAATCTCCGGGATTAAGGGCGTTGCTGATGCCGTTGATGGTGTTTTTCAGGAAGACTACAGCAAAGCTGCTTGGGGCATTGCCGAAATAGCATTAGGGAAAGCTAGGGCAGCCAAAAGATCTTTGAGTATGCTTACTCGTAAAGGTCGTACTCGTGCAGTTGAAAAGTATGATGTAGGGGCAGCAAAAGATTTACGTAGTAGATCTGTTACTGGTGACGATCTCGACATTCATCATGCTGTACAATCACACCCAGCGGGGCAAGTTATTGATAACTATAATCCAAATACAGCACCAGCAATCGCCCTCCCGAGTAAAGAACACATCGCGATACCAACATCAAAAGGTCCTGCTCAATTGTCAGCAAGAGATCAGTTGGCTAAAGATGTGAGGGATTTAAGGACACATACTGGTGCCCCGAACACAGCCTTGCAAGATCTGATAGAATTGAATAAAACTTTGTATAGAGAACTGAGGAAATAATGGATCAAGAAGAATTCGTTGAGGCTGTCTATAAATACATCGCATTAAGGGCTTCCACAGATGTGATAGAAACCCTAAAAAAACCTGTTGGACGTCGGCCCAGCAGAGAGGCTATCCAGAGATCAGAAAAGTACGAAAACCTATCTGGCGAAGCAAAAGAGATGTGTGATTGGGTTGCTAAGGAATCAATCAATACAGCACTTTTTGGCTTTTTTTGCGTTCTTGATGGAGTCCGAAATATCAATGCAACAATCGCTAATTCAAGGTTGCGTTTAACATTAGAAACAGAAAGTGAAACCATCATCTTATCGGACAATACCGAGTTTTCCGGATTACATGATTTATATAATTCCATTTCCAGATAAATGCCAAAGGCATGTCATTTATATAGATGTCAGTGCAATACCAAAACCCTCCCATCCCCCACACCTTGCCCCAGATGCACCACCCCGATCCGGCGCGCGTCTGTGCCCTCGCGTAACCCCACCGCATAGTTGACGCCCGAGGGCGGGGACAGCCATGCCGGCGGCAACTCGGCCACCCCCAACAGCGCTGCTTCGGCGACGGGTGAACGCTATGACTCTACATCATTTTGGAGGAATTTAAGGGGCGCAGGTCAAAGAACCAGCTCTGGAGTGCAAATCGAAATACAGTTGCTAGTTGTTGGTGAAATCCTGGCAACTCGGGGGGAGAGGCCGCGCAATGACCGAGCATAAGAGTTCTTTTATTCGTTGTGATCTACGTTTTGAATACTGTTCTTGAGTTTCGGTAAAGGACGGTCTTCGGTTTGTCGGTTGGCCTAATCCATTCGAAATCACATCCAGTATTGGTTTTTGATTAAAGCCGGTGTCGGAAAGAACAGCCAAGATCGACGGTACTTTTCCAGGTTGGCCGACTACATCACTTTGTGACGAAAGCTTTTTTTGCGGGGCCATCTGAAGAGAGGTTAACAGGGATGATTCGGTCCACGGCACTTGAAGCCCACGGGTATTTACAACCACATCGCGCCGCACTCGTTTTAGCATAAGTTCAATGTCGATCCCTGGCGTATCCAAATGATCCAACAACGCACCCGTAAATGGGCTATGAACACCGGCACCATCAAAGGCCGTTTGGCCGGGAGTGGTTGCAAAGCTAATAACGGTTCCTACGCGTGCTTGATTGAGTGATGCAGGTTGTTGAGAAAGAGAAATAGTTTCGGCCGTTCCGGACTGCAAAGGATTGTTTCGACAAGCATCAATAAAAACCAGATTATTCCGTAGCTCTGAATTCAGGCTTGTCACAATTTCATTTAGATTTATCGATTCGTTCATATCAAAAAAACCGTCTTTTCCAAAGTCGGTAGGGAATAAATGCGTTTGCCCAGCGAGTGTTGCGCCGTGGCCTGCAAAGTAAAACAAAGAAGTGTCTGCATCTGCTGCGCGGGAGAGGAAAAACTTCAGTGCTTTTCTAAATTGAACTTGGTCAACTTCAGTCGTTAAAAATACGGTAAAGCCCAGAGCAGACAGGCTCTGCCCTATAGCTTCTGCATCGCGGACAGGGTTTTGCAAGTTTTGTAAACCAGAATAAGAACCGTTGCCAATGACCAATGCAACCCGCCGCTCCTGAGCGGTTATTGGTGACCATGGGCCAAGCAAAAAAAGGATAAGCAAGAACAAAAAACGCAGTCCCTTGTTAAGGTCGGGGTGTGTTATGAACATCCGGTTGCGCTTTCTTTGGTGACAAATTCAACACGCCTGTTCAAGGCATCATCGCCTTTGATGTTTGGCAAGGGATGCGTTTCACCTGCGGCTTCAATCATTAACCTATTGGAGGAAATGAGCGTTTTGTTTTGTAAATAGGCGGCCACAGTTTTTGCTCGTTTTCGAGAAAGAACCTTATTGTATCGTGCGTCTCCGACTGTGTCGGTATGTCCGATGATTTTCAAGCATGTTGTTGACATTGCTTCTACTTTTAATACTTCGGATAACCGATTCAAATGTTCTTGAAACACGGGCTCCAGTTTGGCCGAATCAAATGCAAAATGGATGTAGTAGCCGTTTCCCGGCTTGGCGGCGGCACGGGATTTATGCGATGATATAGCCTTTGGACCAAGCATAGGTTTTGCTGTCGCAGAAGCAACACGCAGGGTTGGTGCGATCGGCTTTTGTATGCGTGGTGTTAAGGTGATGAGATTTGGTTCTGTCACGTTATTTTTGACGACATCATCTATGCGCAACACAATCCCTCGTGAAAGGCCCATTGGAGCATTTCGGCATTTCCCGCTGGTTTCAGGCGAAAGTGCTCTGTGGATGGCGCAGTTATCCGCATTTAGTGGTAGCTCGATTGTTTGTTGCGCGAAACCGGTTGTGCCGATCCCAATGACCATTACACAACCAATAATTGGTTTTCCTATCGACATAGTGAGTCCTCCATTGCGGGCAGGGTAATCCAATAAACTGAACAGAAGGTTACGGCCCAAACTGGAATTATTTCTTGATGGCAACGGTTTGGTAGGGAATTTGTGAAATGAAGGTGTGAAACGAAGGTTAAACACCAGATGAATATACAGCTGACTTCAAAAAACATCAATTCTGGCCACATGGCTAGGTGCGATTCGCCTGCGGAAATCTATGTCCCCTCCGCCCTTGCCGTTCCTGTTGGTGCTTATGAAACCAATGACTTGATACAGAATTCGCAGCCCATGTTTTTGAGGCTTGCTTGTTTGTATTTGTATCCGTTTGTAAAGCGAGAAACGGCTATCTGGAAGTGGGTGGCTTGCACGGAATGGCGACTTTTCTCAACGTATGCGGGGAGGGAAACCTAGACTTACGGCGAATATACCCAGCATGCCGTTTTCTTCGCTCCGTTGCTATTTACTCAAAAGTTAGCTTTGGACAACGCCCTAATACACTTGGACAACGCCCTAATACACTGATCTCCCAAACTTAGACAAAGGAAATGCAATGAAACTTACTGTACAAAACCATGGTGAGGTAACCATAGCAACACTGGAAGAAACCCGACTCGATGCAGCATTGTCGGTTCGGTTCAAAGAAGGCATGCGCGAGGTTGCCGAAAGCGATGTCGACAATGTGGTTTTGGATCTCAGTCAAGTGATGTTCATGGACAGTTCGGGGCTTGGTGCGGTGGTGGCCGTGATGAAATTGATGGGCCGTGAAAAAATGTTTCAAATTGCAGGGCTGACGCCTGCCGTGGATAAAGTATTTAAGCTTACGCGCATGGATAGTGTGTTCAAGATATTGGATACCGCAGAAGATGCGCTGAATGAAGCTAAACAATCAGCAGGATAATTTAACCAATTGCCTTGATTGGCATACTAAAGGAAATAGACGTTTGCTTTATACGAATAAGATTAAAAGCCGCCAGCCTGCGGTGACATGTGTTGTCGCAGGTATGGAAGCCCGGCTTTTGGACATCGGACTTGACGCGGACCAGACAAGCGAAATTTGTCTGGTCGTAGCAGAGGCCCTAAATAATGTTGTGGAACATGCGTATCGGTATGCTGAAGATGGGGATATCGAGATTTTTGTTTCTCTGGATGGGTTGTCTCTTACTATTGAAATAAATGACTTTGGCCCAGAATTTCAGTTGCCGTCAGCTCCGGACTCCCCAAGAGTTGAAGCGCAAGATCTAGAGAGCCTACCTGAGGGAGGTTTTGGTTGGAACCTAATCCTGGCGCTAACTGACGAGGTATCTTTAACTCGAAAAAAGTCTCGCAATTATTTGAAAATAAGTAAAAAAATTATGTTACCGGCATCAAGAATATAGAGAAGAATTTAATTACTTGAAATGAGTTGAGAGGGTTCAATTATCTAAAAATTCATACAACTCGGATAGCGTTACATTATTCCCAGTTCTCTGGTTTCATCAATCACCTTCGTGAGGTTAAATAAATGAATACAACTGTCAGCAAAACTGGTTTTTATGTGACGGTTGCATTTGTAACGGTTGCCTCTCTTACAGCAGTTGTATTGCTGGGCGGTGCGGTTGGCGAAACTATTCAAACAAACAAAAAGAGAATGGCTGAACGTCAGCAGAAAGCTAAGACCATTGCGCAAAACGGCCTCACATTTGGGGCACCATCTGATCCGAGTGAATATTCTAACCAAGCGGATGCTGGGTTTCCAGAAGGGCAACAAACGAAGGTTGGTGTGCTTCATTCTCAAGGCACGGGTGTTTACGAAGAAAATCTCATTATTCAAGATCAGGGCATTCTTCCTAATCTATTGCGAGGGAAGTTGCCAATTCAGACGGTTTCTTCGGTTGAGGGCATTGATCCCATTAAGCGGCCTCCTCGATTATGCGAGATGCCAGAAAACTATTTCGAACTTTTAGCAGCCGCTACCCCTGACATGACGCCTGGGTATACGGATAAAAATGGTTATGTACGGCGATATAAGGCGCGCAGAGGATTCTTAACCGAGCGAGAGATGCAAGCAGCCCGAGTCGCATGGGGCTATTTTGAAAAATTCACGCAAGAGACAACAGGCTTGGCAAATTCGGTTGGATCGTACCCTTCGACAACACTTTGGGACACTGCGTCCTATATAAGTGGGCTGGTTGCGGCTTATGAACTCTGCTTGATTGAAAAGCCAGAGTTTGACAAACGGATATTAAAACTACTGACGACATTTCGTACACTTAAGCTTTTTCGCAGAGAGCTTCCAAATAAAGTGTATCATACAAAAACGGGTGAGCAGGTCGATTACACGAATAAGCCGGGTGAAATTGGTTATTCCGCGCTTGATATCGGACGTTTCCTTGTTTGGATGCGTATTTGTAGAAATCGCTATCCATATCTGGCCAATACAATCGATAGCCTCTTGTTAAAATGGGATTTTTCCCATGCCCTTGATAAGGAAGGCATGCTTTATGGAGCCTCGATTGATAAGGAAACCAAGGAGACAATTTACTCTCAAGAAGGGCGTCTTGGATATGAAGAATATGCCGCAAAAGGTTTTGCGCTTTGGGGATTCAAAACCAATTTTGCCCACAGAGCGGAACCTTATCTGACAACCAATATTTTTGGTGTGCGTGTGCCGTATGATGGCCGAGATCCGCGTGTTTTTCATTCACAAAACTACGTTGTGACAGAAAGTTATCTGCTTGATGGGTTGGAGCTTGATTGGGATTTGCCACATGATGACGCATCCAGTGATATAGTGCATACGGATGGCTGGCGTGCAGAGTTTGCAGATCGTATTTATCAAGTGCAGCATAACCGTTTTGAACGTGATGGCTTCATGACTGCGCGTTCAGAACATAACGTAAAAGGCCCTCCATACTTCACTTACGATACAATTTTTTCGGATGGCTACCCTTGGAATACGGTGACCCCCAGAGGGGACTACTCTCCGGATCACGCGGCGGTTGCAACTAAGGCTGCGTTTGGCCTCTGGGCGCTCTGGGACACGTACTACACTGATATCCTTTATGATGCAGTTATTGAGCTTTACGATCCCGACCGCGGTTTTTTTGAAGGGCTGTACGAAACGGGTGGCGGTTACATAAAAATCCAGACCGCCAATAATAACGGAATTCTACTCGCTTCGCTCTTGCATAAGGTGCAGGGCCGAATTTTGACGCCGGGGCGCGGCGGTTCCGAAGTTTGGTACACAAGCTTTCGAGATCGGGATATCAGAATCAAACGCCAACTCCCTGATCCACCGCAGCAATCAGATTGGCTACCCGCGTATAGGCATCCTGCACAAATGGAGGAAACTCAATGAGTATCGTTAAAACAGTAATTACGGGTGTTTGCATCTCGTGCATTTTGCTCAATCCCTCTAGTTTGTCTGCTCAAACAGTCGATCAGACTGGGTTTGAGCAATCCACCGCGATTTTGGATACAAATGTGCTTTTCGCCATTGGAGCCCGCGAGGCGGATCAAGCCATTCGCGGAGCGTTTGGGTGGCCAACCTTCCAGGAGGGGTTTGTTGAAGGGGTTTATTTCAGGTTTGATCCAGACGGGTATGCACGTTTCAGCCCAAGTCCACGTCTGGATGAAGATGTTTTTGAAATCGTTTGTGCCAAAGCAAGTACGGCATGCATTGCCAAAAAAAATGTGTTGGAGGTTGGGTTAACCCCTTCGGGGGAAATACAAATTCAACTAAGTGGTATTACACCGCAGGATAGCTTTTTTGTTTCAGATCGAAAATCTGAGTTGCCGCTACCTCCAAGTATTTTGGGGCCACTCGCACCTCGTCTCGAAGCGTTGTTATCCGGTGGTGGAGACCTGATCATAAAGCGTGAAGTTGAAGTTATCCAGACGATTTCATTGGTTGGTTTTTCCGCTGTAGCTACTTATTTGCGTTGGGTCTCGCAGAAACAGTCCCCAAGGGTTTTTCCCAGAGGATGGCCCGTGCCGGCACAGTCCCTCTCGCAAACCAGCGCTGGATTGACACAGCCGGATCAATGGGTGCCACCCAACTCGGGGCCGCAAAAAAACTATACTACCTGGGACATGCAGCAACAATTGCTTGCGAGTAACCGTTTTGGAAATGGTGAATCTGCTAGGAGCGATAGGGATATGTTTCCACGTCAAGGCGGATCGGCTGGTGCTGGTGGCGTGCCTTTGCAACAGTCGAATAGCCAAAGCCTTGCGGCCCTACAAAGTCAGATTTTGGCGCTTCAGAAAAGCCTACAGGGAATTGCGAATGAGAAATCTCTAAATGGCAATCCGGTAAATCAAAACCTTGGTCGAGTGCAGCGGTCGGATGAAACCCTCGATTTTGGAAGGGCATTCGCGCAACAGGCCAGAGGCCGGAGTTTGCCAGAGTTACCAGGGGGGTTGGGGGTTGGCGGTGTGTCACCTTTGCAAGTGCAACAAAAACGAAATGCTCCATTAGTTGGAAATGAAACAGTTCGCCCATTAAGCCCGAACCAAGATGAAGCATTACTTGGCATGCAATCTATTTCACCAATTGTTTCTAAGGTTCTTCTCAATAGAATTGAACAATTAGAAACTTCGATTCAAATGCTTAGGAAGGATCTGTCAGTGCAGATCGTGCAGATCAAAGAGGTGATCGCGAGTAATCGGCAACTTCCTATTGCCGAGAAAAGCACCGGTAATGTGAAGGCAATAGTTCCCGCTTTGGTTGCTCCAGGTGAAGTTTCTAGTCAAATCAGTTCGGGGCAATCCAGAGAGCTACTGGCTAAACTGGAGAAAAAGATTTTGCAGCGGTTGGCCGCGCAAAACCAAGGTGGTGTCGCAAAGGCGAATGCAGCATCGTCTCGAGTGGATTCTGTGGCCGTGAACCGTAGGGTTTTGGAAGGCTTAATTGATGAGTTAAGTGGGCAAACGGATCGTACCCCCTCTCCCAAAACCGTACAAAACTCCGAAAGGAAAGAGGATAGCGATTTTGTCACACTTGATGCTTACATTAATCAAGTCCTTCGAAAGGAAGGCCTCGAGAAGAAAAGTATATATCAACCTTTTGGCCAATAAGACGAACACCTCTAACACTTGGATATGGCGTATAAAATGGAAGCAAGCGACATGAAAAACGCGCAGTCAGTACCCGATACCGAGCACGCCGCTGCTGTGCTGGCTCTCAACCAAAACCGCTGGTCAAAAAAGTATGCAGATGCTCCGCCAAACTGGGTGCGAATGGTGTCAGGCTTTCTTGGTTTTTTTTCAAGCCTCCTCGCGTTGGGGATTCCGGCAATTGTGTTGTTGTTGATTGATCGATTAGTTGTATCTGGGAATACAGCCTCTCTTCCGGCATTACTTGCTCTTGGCTTTGGCACGATATTGTCGGTAGGTTTGATTGACCTTATGAGAATGAAAGCTCTTGAAAGCTATTTCTCAAATGTGCGTGGTTTAGTTCTTGTTCAAGATGCAATTTTTGCTACCTTTTGGGGGGGGGCGATGTTGTTCATCCATCCTTTACTTGGGTTAGCAGCTGCAATGAGTGGTCTTGTATTATTTCTAATGTGGCGCTTTCGAGGACGGCAAAAATACAAACATTCTTCGTCAAGAGGACAAGATCTGGACCCAATGATTGTAGAGGCGATAGGGTTGGGTGCCGCCTATGTACAAAAGGCATCAAATGGAGAAGTCGCATCGGAAGAGCAGCCTGACTTTCAAACCGTTGGGCAAGCCACGGTTTTGAATTTTATTCAAATGCTGTCTGGGCTGATAGTTTTGTTCGCGGGTATTTGGCTTCATATGAGTGGCGGTTTGTCCCTTGGGTCCGCGATTGCCACTATTTTTATTAATCAGTATATTGTGACAGTGTTCATTCGCTGTTTTCAAGTTATGTCATTGAAGCCACCCGCACCCGATCTATCATTCTTTGCGATAGCTGACCACCAACAACCCGGACAGAAAACACTCCATATGCCGGAAAAAAATGGAATGTCGATGCTGTCCATTCAAGAAATGGAAAGTAAAGGTTTTGAACCTTTGACTGTAGATATCTTCCAGGGGCTATGCCTTGCACTCATTGGGCCTTCCGGGTCTGGAAAATCCAGCGTCCTGCGTGCGATTGCAACCGGAGAATTCAAAGAAGGTAAAATTACATATCAGGATAGAAACTGGGGCCGAAACCATGGCCGCTTCCAGTCTTTAAGCTATGTTCCACCAACCCCGGTGACTATGCAAGGGACACTAGTTGAAAACGTAACCTGTTTTGATCCCATGGCGGATATTAATTCGGCGATTGAACTGATCCGAAAACTGGACCCTTATGAAGATGTATTCCAGGATGCAGACTTTTTACATGACGCAGTCGAGGAAAATTTCAGTGCACAAGGACAAATACTATCTTTGGCGCGTGCATTTTGGTTGAAACGAGAAATTATTGTGCTGGATATGCCAGAAACCTACCTAGATAAGGCATCTCTTTCGGCCTTGATGGCTATGATTTTAAAAGAAAAAACTGAAGGGCGTATTGTGATTCTCGCAACTGATAACGATTACCTTATGTCTGCAGCCGATGAAGTCATTAAGCTTGAACGCGGATTCGTGACTGATCGTGGTCCGAAAGATGAGGTGTTGGCCCGACACCATGCACGCTGGGTTAGAGTGTCTTTTTTGCCTACCAAAAGAGATGCATTTCGGCTTTCTTTGTGGCTTGATACTCAGTTTCCAGAGGGCATGGACCCCCATTTGGTTAGTCGTGTCAAACGGACAGCACAAGACCTTCTTTTCCTTGCTCCCAGAGATAGTAACTTGGATACAGATGATGAAATTCTTTTTGATGTCAAAATGAGTCAAACAGAAGTGTGCTTGACGATGCATGATCGTGGAGACGTTATTCAAGCAGAAAAGATTAAAAATACGGAGGAGGATGGTCTTGAGGGTTTCTTGCGTATTGTGAACACTGCAGATGAATTTGATCAAACGTTGCGTGAGGGCTTTCGACAGTTTTCAACACGATTTACGGCTTCGGCAAATCCGGTATCTGAAAATGCAATGGAGGCGTAGCGTGTTCAAGTTCAAAAGATCACAAAAAAAGCCGGATAAGCCTATGCCGCTCAAAATCGATGAGCTAATAAAAAAAAATTCAGCTCGCCGATCGTGGCGTCTCAACCTAACAGCTTCGTTTTTTTTATGCGTGGCTGCAGTTGTTGGGTTAATTGGGTTCGCATCTATCTTCATTGTGCTAAACCGACAAAGCATAGATCATGTATTAAAAATCCAAGGGGTTTTACAAGCTGTCGAGCAATCCACTCCAGTAACACATGCAACTGGAGGAATTATAAGTAATATTTTCGTTACCGAGGGAGAGATTGTTTCGGAGGGACAAGTTCTCATGTCTTTGGATGCCAGTGATATTGAAAGTGAATTTATAGAGTCTCAGAGACTTGTTGCTTCGCTGATGTTACGTTCACTTTGTGTGCAGGCGAAGTTGAATAAATTACAGTCTATAGCAGTTCCAGCGGAACTAAAAATTGCGCTTGGGCGCCTTAATCAATTGGTTGAAATGCAGCGTTCTTTGCGGAACTGTAAAGGAGAGCTACGGAAACGGGCTTTGGATGCTTTGCAGGCGCGGGAAAAACGTAATGCGCTACTAAATAAAATTCAAACGTACTATCGCCTTTCCCAGGCTGGGTACAAAATGAGAGGACATTTAGATCATTTAGCAAAAAATAGTGCTGACAACGAGATGCAAGATGCCCTGAACCTACAAGTACTTGTTACCGCATTGCGAAATCAGATTTCGTTAACGGACTTAGAGGAAAAGTTGATATCCTTCGATGTAATGCAGGAAAAAATTGGTATTAAAAATAAGCAGTTATTAAATTTGGAGCTGGATCAGATCGTTGATTTATTGGCTAAAGCTGAAAATCGTTTGGCGAAGCTCGAAAATATACGGAGAAACAGGTTTGTCTACGCCTCAAATAGCGGCAGGATACAACGGCTGCGTGTCAAGAAGAGCGGAAAACGTATCGCACGAGGAGCTTATATTCTAGAGATTGCACCACTAGTTACTGACTTTGAGGTGATTGCTGCGGTCAATGTGTCGGATATGTCATATATCCAAATTGGGCAGGAAGTGTCTATCCGTTTGTCGTCGGGCTTACCTACTGCAGTGTCTGTTCCAGCAAGGATTACAAGAATTAGCAAGGCAACCGAAAATACTCGCACTTTAAGCATCACAATAACGCGCGAAGACCTGAACCGTAGGGACCTTCTTGTGGGGGATCATTCACTGAACGGCCTTGGTGAAAGAGCTGAGGCTTTGGTTGAAGTCAAGTCAAATACAGCATTGCAGACATTGGGGTCTCTACTGCAAGACAACCTCTGAATTGTGGACCTGTCGCGGAAGGTGTTGTCAACGGCGGAGTAAAAACCTGCCAAAGGGCGGCGTAAAAACCGGCCACTTGGGACGCATGGTTTTTGCGCTATTTTTCAGTTGATTTACGGTGTTTGAGGTTGTCGCGCCTTGGTGCGTGCGGCCCCCAAGTAGCAAGCACGTGCCAAGGCGCATTGGCCATCAGGCCAATTATTGTTCGCGGCGGTTTGCCCGGCTCTGGTTCAGGCGGTAGCTTTCACCGTTCATTTCCAGGATGTTGACGTGGTGGGTCAAACGATCAAGCAGCGCGCCGGTCAGGCGTTCG
>CAMZLM010000052.1 GCA_947311485.1 uncultured Paracoccaceae bacterium | reverse complement strand
CGGAATACAGGGGTACACCGGTGACACTGACAGAAATCTACAATGCCCGCGTCCAAACCGGCGAGCTGCATTCCGACACGACCCAGCTTGAGGCGCTCAAGCTGTTTGAGGCCCTCGTTCAAACCCAACGCCAGCCCCGCCCGAAAAAAACCGGCTTTGGCCGTTTTTTTCAGAAACCGGCAGGGACGCCGCCCAAGGGGCTGTACATTTATGGCGGTGTCGGGCGGGGCAAATCCATGCTGATGGACCTGTTTTATGATGCGGCCAAAACCGATGCCAAACGGCGGGTGCATTTCCATGCCTTTATGCAGGAAGTCCACGAAGGCATGCACAAAGCCCGCGCCGCCGGGATTCCCGACGCGCTGGAACCCGTGGCGGAAAAGGTGATCGATGACGTGTGCCTGCTGTGCTTTGATGAAATGCAGATCACCGATATCACCGATGCGATGATTGTTGGGTGCCTGTTTGAAAAACTGTTTGATGCCGGCGTGGTGATCGTGGCCACGTCGAACCGCCTGCCGGATGACCTGTACAAGGACGGGTTGAACCGCAACCTGTTTTTGCCTTTTATCGACCTGATCAAACAACGGATGACGGTGTATAACCTCGACAGTGACACCGATCACCGCCAGAACCGGTTGCAGGCCCACCGCAGCTATTTCACCCCGCTGGACGAAGCCGCCGAAATGGCCATTCGCCGCGTGTGGTCCGATCTGACCGGCGTTGTTCCCGAACCGCTGACCCTGACCCGCAAACTGCGCCAGATCGTGTTGCCCGCCTATCACGGCGGTGTTGCCATGGCGAGCTTTGCCGATCTGTGCAGTCAGCCGCTCGGTCCCGGTGATTTTCTGCTGATTGCGGAAAATGTGCGGGTGATGATCCTCAAGGACGTGCCGCGCATGACCCCCGCCCACCAGAACGAGGCCAAACGTTTTGTCACCCTGATTGATGCCCTGTACGAATCCAAAGCCCGCCTAATCATGAGCGCGGCAACCGACCCCGAACTGCTCTATACCGAAGGGCGCGGCGCATTCGAATTCGAACGCACGGCCTCGCGCATTCGGGAAATGATTTCAGAAGATTGGGGACAGGAAGCGGCGGCAGAATAAGATTATGTCCAAGGCCCCACGTCCCAGCCGGTTTTTTGTGACAGGGACGCCAGCCCTGCGCGGGCCGCATCGTTCCAGTCCGCGGTGCGGCTGGCAAAAACCGTGGCCTGTGATTTCAGGATCGGCCCGTCGGCCAGAACCCGCAGATGGTTTGCCTCCAGCGTGGCCCCGCTGGAGGTGATGTCGGCCACCACTTCTGCGGTCAGGTTTTTCACCGTGCCTTCGGTGGCCCCCTGACTGTCCACCAGCTGATAATCCGCAACCCCCTGTGCCGACAGATAGCCGCGCACAAGGTTGTGGTATTTGGTGGCAATCCGCAGGCGGAACCCGTGGTGCGCGCGGAATTGGGCCGCGACGGCATCCAGATCATCCACGGTTGTCACATCGATCCAGCCATCGGGCACGGCCAATATCAGATCCGCGTGGCCAAACCCCATTGGCTCCACATCCAATACCACCTGTTGCCAGTCGGCGATTTTTTCCTGTATCAGATCATTCCCCGTCACCCCCAGATGGATGCGACCGGCGGTCAGTTCCTTGGGGATTTCACCGGCAGAGAGCATCACCAGTTCCACATTGTCCGCCCCCGTGACCTGTCCCGCATATTCGCGGTCCGATCCGGTGCGCGCCACGGTAATGCCGCGTTCGGCGAACCAGTCCACGGTCAGTTGCTGCAAGCGCCCCTTGGAGGGAATTCCCAGTTTCAGCATCACGCGCCCTCCTGCATGGCAATCAGCGATTCAGGCCGGATAATGCCACCCACGGCGGCAATGTCGCGGCCCTGTCCCAATACGCGGGTCAGCGCGTCATAGCGCCCGCCGCTGGCGATCATGGGCAGGTCGGGGCGGTTTTCCGCGAAAAATCCGAATACGAACCCGTCGTAGTATTCCAGCGTGGTACGGCCAAAGCTGACCTCGAAAGGCAGCGCGCCGGCATCAATGCCACGTGTTTCCAGCGCATCATGGCGCGCGGTCATCCGTGCGGTGCTGTCGGCCAGCGCGGGGAAATCACCGGCAAGGGTTTGCAGCTGTGCCAGCACATCGCCTGCGGTGCCCTTCAGCTCCAGCACGGTTTCCAGCATCGCGACTTCCTCGTTTGAAATCGGCGCGGCGGTGGCGTCCTGTTGCAGGGTTTCAATGCGTTCCAACACCTCTGCGCGGGCGCGCAGCCCGTGCAGCGGGGTTTGATCCAGCAGGGATTCGGCCCCGATTTTTGTGATCTGTTGCAGCAGTTCCTTGCGGCCCGCCGGCATCGGGGTCTGGCCGCCATAGCGTTCCAGCAGCCGTACAAACCGTTGTGGACGCCAGACATGGCGGCGCAATGCGGCGCGGCGGCGTTCGGTGGTTTTCAGGGCCGAAATCGCAGCCAGCAGAATGCCGATATCGCCGGTCGCCACCCGCAGCCCGTGCGGGCGCAGGATTTTGCTGAACAGGGCGAACACCTCGGCATCGGCCTCTGCCGGATTGGCACGGTCGAACAATTCGTAACCGACCTGAATATATTCCGACGGAGCATTTGATCCGCGCGGCTGTTTGCGCCAGACCGGCCCGTTATAGGTATAGCGCGCCGGTTCCGCACCCTCGGCCATGTGGCGTTGCACGATCGGCACGGTGAAATCGGGGCGTAGCATCTGTTCGCCCATTTCCGCGTCATGGGTGATAAATGCCCGCGCGCGGATGTCTTCGCCATACAGGTCCAGCAGGATTTCCGCCGGCATCAGGCTGTCGGTTTCCACCGGCAGCGCCCCCGCCGCGATAAAGGCATCCGCAAGGCGATCCGCCTGTTGTTTGATCTGGCCGCGCCGGTCGTTTTTCATGTTCGTCTTTCGCCACGTTTGTAAGGTGTGGGTTGCATGGCTAGCCTTCGGCCCGCGCGATCATTTTGCGCACTTCGGCCACCAGATCACCGCGTTTGATTTCCATCTGGGCGGGCTGGGCCTTCCATTCTTCGGTGGTTTCGATTTCGGCAGACAGGCGCGCGCCAAGCGCCAGATCCTTGATCTGGACCACACCGCGTTCTTTTTCGTCGCCGCCTTCGATCACGGCAACGGGGCTGGCGCGCTTGTCGGCGTATTTCAACTGGTTGCCGAAATTTTTCGGGTTGCCCAGATAGATTTCCGCCCGAATGCCGGCGTTGCGCAGTTCTGCGACCATGGTTTGATAATCCGCCATCCGGTCGCGGTCCATCACGGTCACAACCACCGGTCCCTTGGCGGTGGTGCCGATCCGGCCCTTTTCGCGCAGGGCCGCCAGCAGGCGATCCACGCCGATGGACACACCGGTTGCGGGGACTTCCTGACCGGTGAACCGTTTCACCAGATCGTCATACCGCCCACCGCCGGCGACGGAACCGAACTGGCGTTTGCGACCCTTGTCGTCCAGAATTTCAAAGGTCAGCTCGGCCTCGTAAACCGGTCCTGTGTAATAGCCAAGCCCGCGCACCACCGAAGGATCAATCACGATCCGGTCCGCGCCATAGCCCTGTGCGGTCAGCAGATCGCCGATCTTTTCCAGATCCTCGATCCCCTGTAGACCGGCAGCAGACCCGCCCACCGCGTCGCGCAGATTGGCGAGCGTTTTGGCGGTGTCATCGGCCTTGGAGACCAGAAACGCCAGCACGGGTTCTGCCTGATCGTTGCTTAAGCCGACCCCGTCGATATAGGCCCCCGAGGCATCCAGCCGCCCCTTGCCGAGCAATTCGCGCACGCCGGCCACGCCGACCTTGTCGAATTTGTCGATGGTGCGCAGCACCGCATCGCGGGTCGCGGTGTCATCGGCGGGCAGGCCCACGGCCTCCAGCACGCCATTCAGAACCTTGCGGTTATTGACCCGCACAATGTAATCGCCGCGCGGAATCCCCACGGTTTCCAGCGTGTCCGACAGCATGGCACAGATTTCCGCATCCGCCGCCACATTGGCGCTGCCGACCGTATCCGCGTCACATTGGTAAAACTGCCGATACCGCCCTGGTCCGGGTTTTTCGTTGCGCCACACCGGCCCCATGGCATAGCGCCGGTAGGGCGTTGGCAGATCATTGCGGAACTGGGCAAACACACGCGCGAGCGGCGCGGTCATGTCATAGCGCAACGCCATCCATGCGTCGTCTTCATCCTGCCAGGCAAACACGCCTTCGTTGGGGCGGTCCACATCGGGCAGGAATTTGCCCAGAGCCTCCACCGTTTCCACGGCAGGGGTTTCCAGTGGATCAAATCCGTAGCGGTAATAGACATCGGTGATCTGGCGCAGCATTTCACCGCGTCCGGTTACGTCACCGCCGAAATAATCCCGAAACCCCTTGGGCGGGAGCGCCTTGGGACGCTGGACTTTCTTTTTCTTGATCTTGGCCATGGCTCTGTTCCGTGCTTTAGCGTTGCCGCCTGTTAACGGATAACGCACCTGTACGCAACGGCGACAGGCCAGCGAACGCCGGGTTTACGTATAATTTGCAACAAATCGGGTATACCTGTTTTCGACGTCAAAACAGTGGTTCAGGATTTCGGAACCCGCCGGTCTTTCACTCCGGCCCGAAATCGCCAGAATACCAAAGCGCAGAGGTACAGGGCCTTCAACCCTGATTGGCATAGATAACTGCAATGGCAGGCCTGCCTTTTACCACAGAATAACCGGTCTTTCCCCGCGGACGCAGCGCGTACCGTGGGCAAAGCTGTGTCAAAATTCGCCGGCGATGGTGTCGTAATCCGTGTTGACGCTGAATTCGATGGCGACGACCTCGTTGCCGCGGTCGTGGATCAGCACCGATGCCCACAGGTATTTCGTCCCGTTCCAATACACCAGCAATTCCCGACTGATGCCGCCACCATAGGTTTCGCGCCGCACAAGCGCGGTGTTGGGCAGGGCGTTGGGAAACAGCTTGTCGAACTGGCGCTGTACGTCGATGGTCTGGCCTTCGCTGGTGACACCCGCATCAAACCGGCGCAAGGCAGAGGTGATGTCGGCTTTGGTCAGGGCGCTATCAAGTGCGGTGCGCAATTCGGTGTAATCGGTGAAAACGCCGGCTGTGGTTTGCGCCTGTGCGGTGATGGCACTGCTGATGGCGAAAAAGGTGATCAGAATAATACGGTGTAGCATAGGATAATCCTGTTTGTTGTTATGATTGGAAAAGCATAGCAATTCGACCGCAGTTTGCCAAACTTTGTTGTGCCCTGCTGTCCCTGCGCGTATGTAGGGGGAACCCGATGAAAGGCCAATTCAATGAGCGATACCGACCGGATAACAGAGCTGGAAATGCAACTGGCCCATACCACGCGGCTTTGTGAAGAACTGAGCGATGTGGTGGCGGAACAGGCCGGACGAATCGACAAACTGGAACGTAAATTGCTGATTCTATCCGAACGCGCTGCCACAGAAGAGGCCAATCGTCCGGGGTCGGTTGTGCTGGGGGATCAGCGTCCCCCGCATTGGTAGCGGCAAAACGTCCCGAAACCGGCTGATTTCGCGTCTTTTACGCCACATATATGCGCATATTTGCATTAATTGCTGGCGGTAGAGATGTTTTCCTCGCAAACTACCCGAGTTGGCTGGGGAGGCCACTCGTTTTGGGAGGAACGCAAATGAATTATCTTAAATCTACGACATTCGGCTTGGGTTTGGCTGTTGGTGCGATGGTGCTGTCGACGCAGGCGAATGCAACGGCAGGGTATTTTGCCCTTGGCTATGGCACCAACCAGCGGGCGCTGGCGGGGGCCGGTGTGGCGCACAGGCACGAAGCCATGTCGGCCACGATCAACCCAGCGCTTGCTGCCGGAGTCGGACACCAGTTTCAGCTGGGAGCAGAGCTGTTTTCACCGCATCGCGGATACACCGGTACGGGAACCGGATTTGTGCCAACCGGCGCTGTAGACAGCGGATCGAATTATTTTCTGGTGCCGAACCTGTCGTACAACCGCCCGCTGGATAATGGCGGTGTTCTGAATATTTCCGTTTACGGGAACGGCGGTATGAACACGGATTACGGCACAGGGCTTGCCGGTTGCGGGTCGGTTTATTGTGGCGGCCCTGCCGGTGTGGATCTGAGCCAGTTGTTTATTTCGGCCACCTATGCACGCGAGAGCGGCAACCTGTCGTGGGGGATCGCGCCGACCATTGCGATGCAGCGTTTCAAGGCAGAGGGGCTTGGCGCGTTTGCAGCCATTTCCATGGATCCGACCAGTCTTACCAACAACGGGTATGACTATTCCTACGGTATTGGTCTGCGCGCCGGTGTGGTCTGGAAGGCCACGCCAGAACTGAGCTTTGGCCTGTCTGCACAAACCAAATTCAACATGTCCAAGTTTGATAAATACGCCGGCCTGTTTGCGGATGGCGGCGATTTCGATATTCCGGCGTCGGTGACGGCCGGTGTCGAATGGAAGGCCGGTCCGCGCACCAAGGTGATGCTGGATTTCCAGCGCATTTTCTATTCCGGTGTCGGGGCGATTTCCAATGCGGGTAACGCGGGTGCGCTGGGCGCGCCGGGCGGGGCCGGTTTTGGCTGGGATGATGTGAATGTGATCAAGCTGGCCGCCGAATGGGAAGCCAGTGATAAAATGACATGGCGGGCGGGCTATGCCCATGCGAGCAATCCTGTTGGACCAGAGGATGTGACCCTGAACATCATCGCGCCGGGCATCGTTAAACATCACTTTAGTGTGGGCGGCACCTATAGCTTTAGCGATCGTAATGCGCTGGATTTTGCCGTGACCTATGTGCCGAAATCCACGGTTTCCGGTCTTGAGGTCACGCCAGGGGGGATCACACCGGGCAGCAATATCGAACTGAATATGCGTCAGGTCAGCGTGACGATTGGCTGGACACACAACTTCTAGACCGTCCGGTTGTTTATTTTGCGGCAGTCCCGTCGGGGCTGCCGTTTTTGTTTGCAGGCACGAAACGCCGCATGGACGGGTGGGGAGGCTGTGCTATTCTGGCCAGATGAAACTTGCTTATGATTTTGACCGCTTTGTGACCGCGCAAGATGCGGTTTATGCGGATGTGATTGCCGAACTGCGCGCTGGTCGCAAGGCCAGCCACTGGATGTGGTATATCTTTCCGCAACTTCTTGGCCTTGGCCAATCGCAACGATCACAGTTTTTCGGGATTGTGGATCGGGCAGAGGCCGCAGCCTATCTACAGCATCCGGTTCTGGCGGCGCGCCTGAAAGAATGTACCGGGCTGGCCATTGAACATGCGGCGGGCGGGGCGGAACGGTTGTTCGGGCAGCCGGATGATCTGAAGTTTCAATCCTGCATCACCCTGTTTTCCCGTGTCAAAGGGGCCGATCCGGTATTCCAGCAGGCGCTGGATGCGTTTTTTGGCGGGGTCGGGGATACCGAAACCCTGCGCCAATTACGGATTGCGTTTATTGAATCGCTGGACGCCTAAGCGGGCGGTCCTGACCCTAGTGGGTCCAGACGGCACGCCGGTTGGTGGCAAAGTTTTCACCGTATCCGCCGGGGCGCACCCGGGGTTTGCGTTTGTGGGCGGGCAGAACCTCGAACGGAATACCGTGTTCTTTGGCGTAATCCACAGCGGCCTTGCGGGCGTTAAACGACAGCTTCACCTGTGAATCCATATCATCGGTGACAATCCAGCCCATCAACGGATCAATCTTGCGTGCAGAAGCCGGAGCAAATTCCAACACCCATGTTTTGGTTTTCGCCTGCCCGGACTGCATGGCGTTACGCGCGGGTTGATAGATTTTTGCGAGCATGGCTGTTCTCCTGAGAATATGCGGCGACTATAGGCCTGCGACAAAAAGGTTTCAATCCACTGGCTGGCAGATTTCCGGTCTGTGCGGGAATTTTTTAAGGAGAGGGAGGTAAGGTGGTTACCGACCGGACGCATGGGAGCGAGGGTGGGGTGGGTGTATGCATCCAGTCAGTAACCAGTCTTGCTGCTTGCTTGATTAACATACATCGGAAATTTCGTTAAAAGCAATATCTAAAATTCGTAAAAGTAGTGGAGTTTTTCACGTAAACAACCTTAAGGGTTAATGATTTGTTTATACTTCTCTGTTAGCCGCTGCAACTTTTAGCTGAGAATCGTGCGAAAGCCCTTAATTTATTGACTTTATTAACAGTGGGTTAAAAATAGCACCTCGAGCGGAGGTCGAAAGGGCGCTCTACTCTAGGATTAAATCCCGAATCGCATCGGCACGGAATCGCCTCTTTGTGTTGGATGGCTCGGCGAAAAATCACCCGTTCGGGGGCAACTCGGGGGTTGCAAAAGAACAAAAGTAGATCATCTTACGGACAAGAGGAATCGTAAATGTCAGATATTTCCGCCGATATGGCTGCTCCCGACCTTGGCCCGTCTGCCCGCCCCAAACTGGAAGGCGGGCGTCGGTTGGTGATGCATACCGAATTTTCCCCCGCAGGGGATCAACCCACCGCCATTGCAGAGCTGGTTTCGGGAATCAATGCCAGCGAACAAAATCAGGTTTTGCTCGGCGCGACGGGTACCGGCAAGACATTCACCATGGCCAAGGTGATCGAGGCAACACAGCGTCCGGCGATCATCCTTGCCCCCAACAAAACGCTGGCGGCCCAGTTGTACGGGGAATTCAAATCCTTTTTCCCCGAAAACGCGGTGGAATATTTCGTCAGCTTTTATGATTATTATCAGCCAGAAGCCTATGTGGCGCGGTCCGACACCTATATTGAAAAGGAATCCCAGATCAATGAGCAGATCGACCGTATGCGCCATTCGGCGACGCGGGCGCTGCTGGAACGGGATGACGTGATCATTGTGGCGTCGGTCAGCTGTATTTACGGGATCGGGAGCGTTGAAACCTATACCGCGATGACGCAGGATTTGCTGGTTGGGCAGGAATACGACCAGCGCGAGGTCATGGCCGAACTGGTGACCCAGCAATACAAACGCAACGATCAGGGATTTCAGCGCGGCTGTTTTCGGGTGCGGGGCGATGTGCTGGAGGTCTGGCCGGCCCACCTCGAGGATCGCGGCTGGCGGTTTTCGTTCTTTGGGGATGAGTTGGAGGCGATCACCGAATTCGACACGCTGACCGGCGAAAAAATGGCCACGCTGGAAAAAGTGCGTATTTACGCCAATAGCCACTATGTCACCCCACGCCCGACGATGAATCAGGCGCTCAAGGGGATCAAGGCAGAACTGCACCAACGGTTGAAACAGTTCAACGCGGAGGGCAAGCTGCTCGAGGCCCAACGGCTGGAGCAGCGCACCAACTTTGATCTGGAAATGCTGGAGGCCGCCGGTTTTTGCAACGGCATTGAAAACTATTCCCGCTTCCTGACCGGGCGTTCCCCCGGCGAGCCGCCCCCGACCCTGTTTGAATATATTCCCGACAACGCCATCGTTTTCGCGGACGAGAGCCACGTTTCAGTGCCCCAGATCGGCGGCATGTACAAAGGCGACTACCGGCGCAAATTCACCCTGTCCGAACACGGGTTCCGCCTGCCGTCCTGTATGGACAACCGCCCCCTGAAATTCGAGGAATGGGATGCCATGCGCCCGCAATCGGTGTTTGTGTCGGCGACCCCGCAGAAATGGGAACTGGAACAATCCGGCGGTGTGTTTGCCGAACAGGTGATCCGCCCCACCGGCCTGCTGGACCCGCCGGTCGAAATCCGCCCGGTGGAAACGCAGGTGGATGACCTGCTGGATGAAATACGGATCGTGACGGCCAAGGGCGGGCGGGTGCTGGTCACCACCCTGACCAAGCGCATGTCCGAGGATCTGACCGAATACCTGCACGAACAGGGCATCCGCGTGCGCTATATGCACAGTGACATCGACACGCTGGAGCGTATCGAAATCCTGCGTGATTTGCGGCTTGGCGCGTTTGATGTGCTGATCGGGATCAACTTGCTGCGCGAAGGGCTGGATATTCCCGAGGTGTCTCTGGTGGCGATTCTGGACGCGGACAAAGAGGGCTTCCTGCGATCTGAAACCTCGCTTGTGCAAACCATTGGCCGCGCGGCGCGTAACGTAGAAGGTCGCGTAATCATGTATGCGGACCGGATCACCGGCTCCATGGAACGGGCCATTGGCGAAACCAACCGGCGGCGCGAAAAACAACACGTCTATAATGTGAAACACGGGATCACACCGGCGACCATCAAAAAGAACATCGGCGATGCCCTGTCCGGCCTGTATGACGGTGACACGGACACGGCGCGGATCACGGCCAAGGTGGATAAACCGCTGGTCGGGGCCAATTTGGCGGCGCATCTGGATAATCTGCGCAAGGAAATGCTCAAGGCGGCGGAAAATCTGGAATTCGAGGAAGCCGCCAACATGCGCGATGAAATCAAACGGCTGGAAGCGGTCGAATTGGCGGTTGCCGATGATCCGCTGGCCCGCCAATTCGCGGTCAAAGCCGCCAGCGAAGTTGCCGAAAAAGGCCGCGGTCGATCCACCGCAGGCCGTGCCGGTACGCGGGTGTATCGGGGCAAGCCGCAAAAGAAACGCTAATCGCCAGCCGATGCCCGTGTTGTGATCCCGAGCGTGGTGCAATACTGTCCGCACAAAAGGGTAGGTTGCAGGGTTATGGCTGGAAAACGACCGGATCAAAATACGTTGGGCCTATCGGTCTATATGGAAGTGGCGAAATATACCGCGCCGCTGGCGGAACGGCGCGCGCAAAAGGCCATTGCCAGTGGGCGCGAGGATCCGGACCGTATTCTGGAACGTTCCGGTAAAACAGCGATTGAGCGGCCAGAGGGGCGGCTGATCTGGCTGCATACGGCAGATATGGCCGGGGCGCTGGTGCTGGCCAATCTGATCGCGCGTTTGCAAACGCTTCTGGGGCAGGTATCCTTTTTGCTGACCACCGCCGAACGGATCCGCGACGAGGTTCTGGCCGTGCGTTTGCCGGTTGGAACGATCCATCAATACGCCCCCTATGATTCCCCGCAGGCAACGGATGCTTTCTTGCGGCACTGGCAACCGGATATGGTGCTTTGGTCCGATGATCGTTTGATGCCGATCTTGCTGCAAACGGCATTCCAACAGCAAATACCGCTGGTCTATCTCAACGCCGGAATGCCCCGCAAAACCGCCAAACGGCTGCTGTGGTTGCCGGGGGCGGCGGCGGCGGTATTGAACCGGTTTACGGCCATTCTGGCGGTGGATGATGCGGCGATTGGCGAATTGAAACGTTTGGGCGTGGCGGCTGACAGAATTCGCAAAACCGGTCCCCTGAGCGAAGGCACCCCGCCCTTGCCATTCGAGGAACCGGTTCGTGCGCAAATCGCAAAAATGCTGCATGGTCGTCCGGTCTGGCTGGCCGCGCATGTCAGCCCGCAAGAGGTCGATACCGTACTGGAGGCCCACCGCATCGCACAACGCGGCGCGCACCGGTTGGTAACAATTTTATCCCCGCTTAGCGACGAACAGGTGGCCCCCCTTGCCGAGCATCTTGCCCAAAGCGGGCTGAGCATTTCCCGCCGGAGTGAGCCCGAAAGCCTGACACCGACAACGGACATCCTGTTTGGCGATGTCAAAGGCGAGCTTGGCCTGTGGTATCGGGTGGCGTCGGTTTCATTTATCGGCAATTCAGTACACGCGGCAGGCACCGGTCAAAACCCGAACGAGGCCGCCGCGCTTGGCTCTGCCATCATCCACGGTCCCCATGTGGGGAATTTTGCCGATAGCTACTATACCCTGCAAAAAGTGGATGCGGTGATCGAGGTTGCCAACGCCGCATCGCTGGCAGAGGCGGTAAGTGAATTGATGGCCCCGGACAAAGCGGCCGCCATGGCACAGGCGGCATGGGCGGCAAATTCGTCCGGCGCAGAGGTCACAGACGCGGTGCTGGATGTGGTGCAGGACTGTTTTGAATTGGCGGAGGGCATAACATGAAACCACCCTTGTTCTGGTTTCGCGACAAAAGCCTGTGGTCGGTTGTCCTGACGCCGGTATCGTGGATTTGGCAGGCTGTTTCTGCGCGCCGGTGGAAAAAAGGGCCGCATATGCGGTTGCCTGTGCCGGTGGTTTGCGTGGGCAATATCAACATGGGGGGAACAGGCAAAACGCCGACCGTTATTGCGCTTGTTGGACAACTGCAAAACATGGGGAAAACCCCGCATGTGGTGAGCCGCGGCTATGGTGGTGAACAGCATGGCCCGACGGCCGTGGATTTGCGCCGGCATAGTGCCGATGATGTGGGGGATGAACCGCTGCTTTTGGCGGCTTTTGCGCCTTGCTGGGTTGCGCGGGATCGTGCCGCAGGTGCGCGGGCTGCTATTGCGGCGGGGGCGGATGTGATTGTGCTTGATGACGGCATGCAAAATCCGGCCTTGGCCAAAGACCTGACAATCATGGTGGTGGATGCGCACACAGGTTTTGGTAACGGCAACGTTTTTCCGGCTGGGCCGCTTCGTCAAACGATTGCGGCTGGAATGGCGCGCGCGGATGCGGTGCTGGCCATTGGCCCGACGCGCGCGCAGTCCGGTTTTGTCACCCGTTGGCAACAACAGATTGAAAAACCTTTGCTGACGGGACAGCTCGTGCCTTTGCAAACCGGCATGGATTGGCAAGGCCTGCGCGCCTTGGCGTTTGCCGGTATTGGTCGGCCGCAAAAATTCTTTGATACGCTGACCGGTCAAGGCGCGAAAATTGTTGCGGCCCATAGCTTTGGCGATCATGAAAAACTCCCCGTTACGGTGTTGCAGCGAATGGAAAAACAGGCCGCCGCGTTGGGCGCACAGCTGGTTACGACCGAAAAAGATGCCGCCCGTCTGCCGCGATCGTTTCAACAAAAAGTGCTGACCCTGCCGGTGCGGTTAGAAGTGTCGGAAGCAGGGGTTCTTGAAAACTTGCTGCGTGACTTGTTTTAAGCCAGCCCAAGGGGTTTAAAACCGCCCCGTCCCGGCATAGTAAAAGAAGGCCGCATTTGGGCGGCGGGCTGACAGGCGGTGTTTTCCGGATGACTGAGCTTTTGTATGCGGTTGGCGATATTCACGGCGATCTGGATCAATTGAAAACGGCCCATGCGCGCATTGTGGCGGATGCGGCGGGGCGGGATTATACGGTGATCCACATTGGCGATCTGGTGGATCGGCGCCCGCACAGCAAAGGGGTGATCGATTACCTGATTGCGGGGCAGGCCGCGGGGCAGCCCTGGGTCGTTCTGCGCGGCAACCACGACCGGATGTTTGCGATTTTTCTGCAAGACCCGTTTGCGGCGGATCCGATGCTGCGCCCTGATTACACCTGGCTGCATCCGCGTTTGGGCGGGCGCACGACGCTGGAGTCATACGGAGTGACGTATCAGGATGATAAACCGCTACAACAGCTCCACGCCGAAACCATTGCCGCAGTGCCGCAGGCGCATGTGGATTATTTGTCGGGCTTGCCGAATGTCTGGCAGAATGGCCAGTATTTTTTCTGCCATGCGGGGGTGAAACCGGGGGTGGCGCTGGACCAACAGGTCGAGGATGATCTGATCTGGATTCGCCAGCCGTTTCATCTATCGAGAGAGCCTTACGCCAAGGTGATCGTACATGGTCATACGCCGGTGGACGAGGTGGTGCATTACGGCAACCGCATCAACATTGATACCGGCGCGGCCTATGGCAAGAAGCTGTCAACGATAGTGCTGGACGGCACGCAAGTGCAGCAGTTGACGCAAACGGGCCGCCAAGATGTGCTGCACCTGCCGGCGGGCCATATTAGCGCGGCTTGAGCGCCAGTGTTTCCGCCCGCAGGTATTTCATCAGGCCTTTGGCGTCTTTTTCGTAGGATTTCAAAATATCCTGCGGGATCAGTTTGCCGACCTTGACCTTTTGTTCCTTTTTCATCGCGGCGGCAATTTCATGCAACAGCAGGCTCTGGCGCAGGGTGGTGGACAGCTTGTTGGCGATCTGGAACCAGCGGCTGTTTTGCCCCGGGAAATATACCGGCAGCACCTGAGCGCCGCTTTGGCGGATCATTTTCGCGGTGAAGGTCATCCAGTCGCTGTCAATCGCCGGACCAAACCAGGTTTTGCTGGTGGCCACGGTCCCGGAGGGAAACAGCGCCACACAACCGCCGTCCTTTAGATGCTGGATCGCGATTTTGCGGGTCTGGATATTGTTCTGGATTGCGCCGGGTTCATGCGGGAATGCCACGGGCAACAGATATTTGTCGATGCGGGGCACATGGCACAGCAAAGAGCGGGTCAGGATTTTGTAATCATCGCGTGCATGGCCCATCAGGTGCGCCATGACAATGCCGTCAATCAACCCGTGCGGATGGTTGGACACCACCACAAGCGGGCCGTCCTTGGGGATGTAATCCAGCTCCTCTTGCGGGGTGGTCAGTTTGATTTCCAGACGTTCCAGCACCGATTCCCAAAAATCGTCGGGCCGGTTCTCGTCCCGTTCCCATTTGCGGATCAGGCGCAGCAATTTAATGCGGCCTGTCAGGTTTTCGATCACGCGGATCAAGGCACGTTTAAACGGAGAGGTGAAAGACGTTGCATAGGTCAGGTCCGCCGGATTATAGGGGCTGTCCCCGCCGGTGGCCTCTAGAACGTGATTTGTTTGTTCGTTGCTCATTTTCCCTCACCAAACATATCCGCCACCAAATTCTGCAGCGCGTCTGCCAGTTCTTGTGATTGATTCCCGCTGGTCTCTACCGCAATTGTTGTGCCTTTAGAAGCGGCAAGCATCATCAAACCCATAATCGAATCCCCCAAGACCGACATGCCGTCCTTGCTGACCTCTGCCTCGGCATCAAAACGAGCGACGGTTTCGACAAATTTTGCCGAGGCCCGCGCATGCAGGCCCTTTTCGTTCACGATTTCCAACGTCATTTTCACCGGTTTGGCCCCTTACCCTTGTGATTGGCAGTTGCCATAACTGGCGTTCATATATTTTTTCCCGGCTTGTAGGCTCGCTTCTACCGCGTTTTCAATCGGGATGTTGCGCGAGCAGGCCAGTTTGACCAGCATCGGCAGATTTGCGCCATACAAAATCCGGCGTTCGGAACAGTTGCAGGCGCGCATCGACAGGTTGGAAGGCGAGGAGCCGAACATATCGACCACCACCACCACACCGTCGCCCTGATCCACAGAATCGGCGGCATCGCAGATTTCGGTCTGTTTGGCGGCGCGATCACATTCGGCGGCGATGGATATCGCGCGAATGCCGGTTTGTTTGCCGATCACATGCTCGATGGCCGCCAGATATTCCCTGGCGAGGCCTCCATGTCCCACGATGACAATGCCGATCAAGCCCTGCTCCTTGTATTTCCCGTCAAACACCCTGTTGGCGCTCCAGCTCCCTGTGTCGAATAGACACTTGCCAGCCCTGTTCTGCAAGGGCTTTTGCCAATTCTTCGGTGATTGTGACCGAACGATGTTTGCCGCCGGTACAGCCAAGCCCGATGCCCAGGTAGGCTTTGCCTTCTTGTTGATAGGCGGGCAGCAAAAGGGCCAGCATGTCCTGTATCTGGTTGAAAAATGGCCGATAGCGCGAATCAGCCTGCACATAGGATTTTACCGCCTGATCCAGCCCGGTTTTGGCGCGCAGGGTTTCGTCCCAATGCGGGTTACGCAAAAACCGGCAATCAAACATCATATCAATGCCGCGCGGCAATCCGCGTTTATAGGAAAAGGACTGCACAGAAATCGCCAGCGTCTGGCTGTTTGTGCTGCCGAAACGCGCACCGATTTCGGCCTTGAGGTCGTGCGGCGTGAAATCGCTGCTATCAATCAGAATGCTGGCCTGCGCCCGCAGCCCTTCCAACAGCTGCTTTTCTTGCTCGATGCCCTTGATCGGGGAATCGTCCGGGGCCATGGGGTGGCGGCGGCGGGTCTCGCTGTAGCGGCGCAACAGGGTTTCGACCGTGCTGTCCAGAAACAGCAGTCCGCCATCCACATCGGGCATGTCCTGAATGGTTTTGTGCAGCTCCAGCACTTTGGCCGGTTCGAAATCCCGCGTGCGCACATCAATGCCGAGCGCGATGGACCGTTGCACCGTCGGCCCGTTCAGCAAGCGGGGGAGCAGGGCGAGCGGCATGGAATCGATGGTTTCAAAGCCGAGATCCTCGAACGCATTGATTGCCGTGCTGCGACCAGCCCCCGAAGGACCGGTGACAAGGACAATTTTCGGACGGGGGGCAGGCGCGGTCATGGGGTTCTCGATGTGTTGACGCAGGTATAATAACACTGCTGAAGCCAGATTTGGCACGTTTTTGCCGTGAATAAAATCAATTTCGCTTGTGCCCACCAGAATAGTTCGTGCCTGTGGCAAGCGGTGCTCCGGCGCATCTGCAAGGGACAAAATCAGCCGCAAAGGCGCGTGGTTTATGCAGGGGCAGGTTAGAATACCAAAACTGCGGGCTTCGATTTTACCGGACAGGTTGGGGGCCGTGTGCAGGGTGGTTTTGCCAGCGGCCTGTTTTAACAAGACCTGATCGTCGCTGATCAGATCGGCCCCGAGCGCGATCAGTTGCAGGGCCAGACCGGATTTTCCACTGCCCGACGGGCCGGTGATCAACAGGCCGGATCCGTTAATCGCAACCGCGGTTGCGTGGATCAGGCCTGTTGGAATTTTTGCAATCACACAGGCAGCCCGACGACAAAGCGCGCGCCCAGCGGGGCGTCTTCGGGGCCGGCACCTTTGGCGCGGATGTTTTCCGCCCAGATCACGCCTTTGTGGGCTTCGACAATCTGTTTGGAAATCGACAGGCCAAGACCGGAGTTGTTGCCGAAATTTTCCTCCGAACGTTCCGAATAGAAACGTTTGAATACTTTGGTCAGGGCTTCGTCAGGAATGCCCGGGCCGGTGTCTTCGACCACGATCAACACGCGATTGTCCTTTTTGCGCGCCCAAACCCGCACGGCATCACCTGATCCACAAAACGAAATGGCGTTGGTGATCAGGTTGACAAAAACCTGTGCAAGGCGGGCTTCAAGCCCGTCGTACATGATCGGGGATTCCGGTGCGGACCAGATCATTTCGACACCTTTGTCGCCGGCCTCGTGGCCGTGGAAATCCACAATCCGGTCGAGCATCCGTGTCAAGTCAAAGGGTTCGAGTTCCTCTTTCACCAGTTCCGCATCCAGCCGCGAGGCGTTGGAAATGTCGCTGACCAACCGGTCCAGACGACGCACGTCATGTTCGATAACATCGAGCAATTTCGTGCGCTGTCCGTCTTTTTTCACAATCCGCAGGGTTTCTACCGCCGAACGCAGGCTGGCGAGTGGATTTTTGATTTCATGCGCCACATCGGCGGCGAATTCCTCGTTGGTGTCGATGCGTTCATACAACGCCGAGGTCATATCCCGCATGGCGCGCGATAGATGGCCGATTTCATCGGGCCGGCCTGTCAGATCAGGAATGCAAACGCGTTCCGGCTCGCTGGTACGGCCCTGTTTGGTGGCACCGGCCTCTGCGGCGGAGGCCAGATCGTTGATCGGGTTGGCAATGGTATTGGCCAGCACAATCGACAGTACGATCGATACAATTACCGCCAGCAGGAACAGGCGCAAAACGGTTTCCTGTTCCCCACGCAGCAGCGCATCAAGGTAGCCGGGCTGGGTCATCAAAACAACGGCCCCGACGGTTTTTCCGTCAACGATTACCGGTTGGGATTCCGCCAGAACGGTCTCCCCGTTGGCAAGCGTGGTTTGACGGCTCACGGGCTGCCCCGCCAATGTGTCTTGTACTATTGCTTGGGCAAAAACCGAAGCGTCAGCCGGCGCTGCAAGGTTTTTGGCACCGCCCAGATCATGTGCCCAGCTCAGTGCGCCACCGAGCATACCGGAAATACCGCCCGTAGTGTCCTCGGAAATCCACTCCCCCGATTTGCTGTCGGCCAATGTTCCGTCGGCCCGAAAGGCTTGCAGAGTCATACCCTCTGAAAGCGGCGTATTCCGGCTGAGCACAGTGTCTCCGGCCTGATTAGGTTGCTGTTGCAGCATTTCCGCATAAAGCGATACTTCGACCTGCATGGCCGATTGCTTTTGCAGCATCTGCCCGCCGCGAAACTGATTGAGGTACAACATGCCCAGCAACAGCACCGACAGCGCGATCAGGTTGAAAATGATGATACGACGCGCCAAAGGGGACGAGCGGAACCGCAACAGGCCCAGCCCCCCAAAGCCCAGAGATTTTGTCATACGTGCAACTATGCCTTTGGTTCCTGACGCCTGATCCCGGCCATCGCGCGGGTCTTGCGCCATATGTTCGTCAGCAATAACAGCCATTATTCTGTGTACCGGTAACCGATGCCATACAGCGTTTCAATGGCTGCGAATTCCGGATCTGCCGTACGCATTTTTTTGCGCAAACGTTTGATGTGGCTGTCGATTGTACGGTCGTCCACGTATACCTGATCGTCATAGGCCACGTCCATCAGCTGATCGCGGCTCTTGACGAAACCGGGGCGCAGGGCCAGCGCTTGCAACAGCAGGAATTCGGTTACGGTCAGGTTGACGTTTTTGCCTTTCCAGGAAACGGAGTGGCGCAACGGGTCCATCACCAGATCACCGCGTTCGATCAGGCTCTCGTTTTTTTCTTCGACGACGGGGCCGGCGTCGGACATCCGGGCCTCCTGGCGGCGCAGGATGGCGCGAATGCGTTCCACCAGCAAACGTTGGGAAAAGGGTTTGCGAACGTAATCATCTGCCCCCATGCGCAGGCCGAGGACCTCGTCGATTTCGTCGTCTTTGGACGTCAGGAAAATCACCGGAATATCGGATTTCTGCCGCAGCCGGCTGAGCAAATCCATGCCATCCATGCGGGGCATTTTGATGTCCAGCACTGCCAGTTCGGGCAATTCTTCGTTGAACGCATTCAGCGCCTGAAGCCCGTCATTATATGTTGAAACGTCATATCCTTCGGCCTCTAGTGTCATTGACACAGAGGTGAGAATATTGCGGTCGTCATCGACCAACGCAATTCTTGCCATGGTACTGCCCTCGTACTTGCCTGATTTATTTTTATTATTGCCCGCATTAAGTAAGGTAAGGTTTATGGAATCAACTCAATTCTGCCATTTTTAGGCGAATTATCGCCACATTTGTTGCGGGTTTTGTTATTTGCGCCACAGTATTGCCGGCAGCAACCCGCTCGTTACCGTTAACATGACGGTTTGTTAACGTTAACTGTGGGGAACGCTGGAAAGCTACCTTTCTTTCTGAATGTATATTGTTGTACACGAAACCTACCAAGCCACCTGAAAACATTTACGGCAGGCCATTTCGCCGCCGTACAAGGAGCACGAGAATATGGAAACTGGTCGCGTAAATCCAACCCAGCGGTTGGAGGACACAGGCATTTCCGGTGTTAAAACCGTTCATTATAACCTTCTGGAGCCTGCCCTGATTCAGGCCGCCCTGCGCAAAGGCGAAGGGGAACTTGGCCAAGGGGGCACAATTCTGGTGTCCACCGGCGAATATACCGGTCGCTCCCCCAAAGATAAATTTACCGTTGACGAACCTTCCGTCAAAGACAGCATCTGGTGGGAAAACAACCCGCCGATGGATCCCGCCGCGTTTGACCGTCTGCATGCGGATATGCTGGAGCACATGAAGGGGGGCGAATATTTTTGTCAGGATTTGTGGGGCGGAGCCGATCCGGCACACCGTCTGAACGTGCGTATGATTACAGAGCTGGCCTGGCAAAGCCTGTTCATCCGCACCATGCTGCGCCGCCCGGCCATGGAAGATCTGGACACATTTGTTCCTGAATATACCGTGATCAACTGTCCGTCGTTCAATGCAGATCCGGAACGTCATGGCTGTCGTACAAATGTTGTGATTGCCACTTCGATCGAGAAAAAGTTGATCCTGATCGCGGGTACGGAATACGCCGGTGAAAACAAAAAGGCCGTTTTCTCGTTGCTGAACTACCTGTTGCCGGAAAAAGGCATCATGCCGATGCATTGCTCTGCCAACCATGCGATTGGCAATCCGGATGATGCGGCCGTGTTCTTTGGCCTGTCCGGCACGGGGAAAACCACCCTGTCCGCCGACCCGAACCGCACTTTGATCGGGGATGACGAACATGGCTGGTCCGACAACGGCACCTTTAATTTCGAAGGCGGCTGTTACGCCAAGACCATCAACCTGAGCGCCGAGGCCGAACCGGAAATCCATGCGACCACGCAGAAATTCGGAACTGTGATCGAAAACATGGTCTATGATCCTTATACCAAGGAGCTGGACTTTGAAGACGACAGCCTGACCGCGAACATGCGCTGCGCCTATCCGTTGCATTACATTTCCAATGCGTCGGAAACATCGTTGGGCGGCATTCCGAAAAACATCATCATGCTGACCTGTGACGCCTTTGGGGTGTTGCCTCCGATTGCCCGCCTTACACCGGCGCAGGCGATGTACCACTTCTTGTCGGGCTTTACCTCCAAGGTTGCCGGCACAGAACGGGGTGTTACCGAACCTCAGCCCACGTTTTCCACCTGCTTTGGCGCACCTTTCATGCCGCGCCGCCCAGAGGCATACGGCGCGTTGTTGCGTGATAAGATCGCCGAGAGCGGCGCGCATTGCTGGCTGGTGAATACCGGTTGGACCGGCGGGGCCTATGGCACCGGCGCGCGGATGCCGATCAAGGCCACGCGTGCGTTGTTGACGGCGGCGCTGGACGGTTCGTTGAACAAAGGCGAATTCCGCAAGGATGTGAACTTTGGTTTTGACGTGCCGGTATCCCTGGCCGGTGTGGACGACAAGCTGCTGAACCCGCGCGAAACATGGGCGGATCCGGCGGGCTATGATGCCAACGCGGCCAAGCTGGTGCAGATGTTTAGCGACAACTTTGCCCAGTACGAAGAATACGTAAGCGATGACGTGCTGGCCGAGAAAGTAATGGCCAGCTAACCACGCTACAGTGAATTGAAAAGCCGGGGCATTTGTCCCGGCTTTTTGTTTTTGGGGTGTTAAGGGCCGGAAGGGTGCTTATGTTCAGGGTGTGATACTGTATAAACATATAAGGATATTCCCATGCTCCCCAGAACATTGAAACCGGTTTTTCTTGCCTCTGCCCTTTGTCTGGGCGCACTGATGCCAGCCAAGGCCGATGTGTCGGCTGATATTGCCGCCAAAGGCCTGTCCGGTGCGATTGATGTGCTCAAGGCAGAGAACCCGGACAATCACTTTGCGCTGGGCATGTTGAAAACCCTGCGGGCGGTGGAGCTGTCCTTGCAGGAACGCTGGCGCTATGGCATCGGGCAAGACCTGGGCGATATGCCGTTGATGCGGATCGGAATTAAACGCAATCCTGCGGCGCTGC
The DNA here is from genome assembly GCA_947311485.1 of uncultured Paracoccaceae bacterium. GTDB lineage: Bacteria > Pseudomonadota > Alphaproteobacteria > Rhodobacterales > Rhodobacteraceae > Amylibacter. Next base: position 8,145 of record CAMZLM010000052.1, on the reverse strand, counting down.
CTGCGATGCCGGACACATTCAGCAATATTGTGCGCCAGCTGTTGGCCGACCTGAATGTCGCGCGGATTGATCTGGATGTGGCCAGCAAAAATCCACAGGCGAAAGTGGTTCTGCGGGTGGGGGATTTATGGTTTGACGTGAACGGGGACGGCAAAAGGGATGCTGCCGAAACCGCAGCGACACTGGTTGCGCCACTTGTCTTAAGCCCTCGACAGTTGCGTGAGGCCAAGCAGACGCTGGGCGGGATCAACGAGATTGTGATTGATTTCGATGCTGCGGATGTGAATTGGCTGCTGGCCTATAATCATGTGTTGTCCGGTGTCGGCGAGCTGTATCTGGGGTTTGATCCCACGCCGGTTTTTCAGGATTTTGCGGATAAAACCGCCGCATTGGCGGATGTGCCTGTACGCCCATATCTGATGACCAAAGAAGAAGCAGAAATCCGGCTGGCGGCATTGAAGGCCGAGGAGGAACAGCGCAGCAGCGCAGCAAAACAACACCGTGCGCTTGAGCAGGAAAACCGGAAGCGCCGGAGGGAGATCATGCGGGCGATCAAACTGGCAAAAACCGATGCGGAGAAGGCGGTACAGGAGCAAGCGCGCAAGGAAAATGCCGCGCAATCGAAGGCCCTACGCGCACAATCCCGACAATTTAGATTTGAACGGAACGATATTCGCAACCGGATTGCAGATGTGTATGCACAGTCGCCCTTGCAGGATAAAACGAAAACGGGGGAGGATTTTGCCTCCGTCCGCCAATCGCTGGATATGATATATGTGTTGATCGAGAGCCTGCGCGAGACACCGGATGCAGGGCGTATCCGGCAAGCGCATGCGCATTTTCTGGCGATGATTGCTGAAAACAAATTGTTCTGGGAAAAAGTCGGGCAAGAAACCGACAATCGGAATGAATGGATTCCGAATGAGGCGCAGAGGTCTGCCATCGGGATTGAACTGCCCAAAGGCGCGGGGGCGGCATGGCAAGCGGTTCTGGCAAATGCGGAACAGGTTTTGCGCGGGGACTTGTTGGTCCCGCATTATTTCTTGCCGGATGGTTACGGGATCAATCTGAAAAAATATGTGGAAAACCCGGGGCCGGTTGATTTGATTCCGTCAATCCACGGTATCGGATATTATGCCTATGTTGAAAAAGGTCCGCAGATGTCGTGGGGGGCATGGACATCGTTCAACCGGTTGGTGAATGGACGGGCCAGCACGTTTGCGGTGTTCTTTAATTAAGAGGCACTGCGGGAAAACAAAACACAGCGTCAGCGCACGCCAAGGGCGGCGAGTTCCTGAGCAAGCGCCGGCGGGATGGTGTCTTGTTTGGTGTTGCCGGTTTCCAGATCGGGGGGGCTGTCTGCGGGGGAAAGATAGCGCCAGCCCTGAAACGGGCGGCGTTGGGCGCTGTGGGTGCGGATCAGTTCGGGGTCGAGGATCATTCTACAACGGCGCACGCCATCGGCACCGATGATCTCGTCAAACCGGATCAGGCGCTGGCGAATCTGGATTTCGCCCTTTATGACCCAATAGAGCGAGCCGCCATTGAGCAGGTCGGCCTCGCGTTTTGGCCACATGCGGGTGGTGTGGGCGGACTGGTATTTCTGGCCTGTGGCCAAGGCCTGTGCCGCCTGTTGTGCGCGCCAGTCCTGCAGGTGTTCGACGCTATCGATGCCGACACAGAGTTTAATCAGGTTGGTATGTGTATAGTCGTTCTTTGACATTTTAGCACAACATATAGTATATGGCGGGCGTCTAACGTATCTGATTTTCTGCTCGGTTCAAGCGAATTCTCTGTCATTTTACGCAAGGAATCAATTGACCTGAGCACATGTGCCAACTACCTATGCCCCCTGCCTACCCTCGAATGAAAGCCGACACGCATGAGCCTCTTTACTGCCCCCATCGCCGAACAAATCTGGGATATGAAATACCGTTTCAAAGAGCCGGGCGGCAAGGAGATTGACCAGACGGTCGAGGACAGCTGGCGGCGGGTGGCGCGGTCACTGGCAGAGGTGGAAAATACCCCCGAGCTGTGGGAAGCCAAGTTTTACGATGCGTTGGAAGGGTTCAAATTCCTGCCCGCAGGCCGGATTCTGGCCGGTGCCGGGACCGGGCGGTCTGTGACGCTGTTCAACTGTTTTGTGATGGGGACGGTTCCCGACAGCATGGGCGGCATTTTCGATATGCTGAAAGAGGCCGCGCTGACCATGCAGCAGGGCGGCGGTATCGGCTATGATTTTTCCACTATCCGCCCCAAGGGCGCGACGGTGATGGGGGTCGGGGCCGATGCATCCGGTCCGCTGTCATTTATGGATGTCTGGGACAGCATGTGCCGTACGATTATGTCAGCAGGATCGCGGCGCGGGGCGATGATGGCAACGATGCGCTGCGATCATCCCGATATTGAGGATTTCATTACTGCCAAACAGGATAGCGCCCGTTTGCGCATGTTCAACCTGTCGGTTCTGGTGACGGACCCGTTCATGCAGGCGGTAAAAAATGACGGCTCCTGGGAGTTGAAATTCAAGGGCCGGATTTACAAAACCGTGCCGGCACGGGACCTGTGGAACAAGATCATGCAGGGGACGTATGATTATGCGGAACCCGGTGTAATTTTCATTGACCGGATCAACCAGAAAAACAATCTGGCATACTGTGAAAACATCGCGGCGACCAACCCCTGTGGCGAGCAGCCTTTGCCACCTTATGGGGCGTGTTTGCTGGGATCGATCAATCTGGCGCGGTTGATCAGCAATCCGTTTGACGAAGGGGCCGACCTGAATATCGCAGAGCTGGACGATCTGGTGGCGACGGCGGTTCGGATGATGGACAATGTGGTCAATGCCTCGCAATTCCCGTTGCAGGAACAAAAAGTCGAGGCTCTGGCCAAGCGCCGGATCGGGCTGGGCGTGACCGGTCTTGCCGATGCGCTGTTGATGGTGGGGGAGAAATACGGCTCCATTCGCGCAGCGGCGCGGGTCGAAAGCTGGATGAAACAGATCGCGCGGGCCGCCTATAAGGCCTCGGCGCATCTGGCCGAGGAAAAGGGCGCGTTCCCTTTGTTTGACAAAGAAAAATATCTGGCATCCGAAACCATGATGGAAATGGACGACGATGTACGCGATTTGATTGCGCGCCACGGTATTCGCAATGCGTTGTTGACCTCTATCGCGCCGACCGGCACGATTTCGTTGTATGCGGGGAATGTGTCCAGCGGCATCAAACCGGTGTTTGCCTATGCCTATACCCGCAAGGTTTTGCAGAATGACGGATCGCGCAGCGAAGAAGAAGTGGTTGATTATGCGGTGCAAATGTGGCGCGAGAAATTTGGTGGCAAGGCATTGCCGGATTATTTCGTAAACGCACAGACGCTGGCCCCGCTGGAGCATGTGCGGATGCAGGCGGCGGCGCAGAAATGGATCGACAGTTCGATTTCCAAGACCATAAACTGCCCCGAGGATATTTCCTTTGAGGATTTTCAGGAAATCTATATGGCGGCCTGGGATCAGGGCTGCAAGGGCTGTACCACCTATCGTCCGAATGACGTGACGGGGTCGGTTCTGACGGTTTCCGAGGAAGAGGACAAAGTGCCAGAGGTCGATACCGGTGCAGAGGTGGTGTATATTGCCGAACCGCTGGATCGTCCGGCGGCGCTGGATGGGTATACCTATAAAATCAAATGGCCCGAAACCGAGCATGCGATTTACATCACCATCAATGACGTGATCCAGAACGGCCAACGTCGCCCGTTCGAGGTGTTTATCAACTCCAAAAACATGGAGCATTACGCCTGGACGCTGGCGCTGACGCGGATGGTTTCCGCCGTGTTCCGGCGCGGTGGCGACGTGAGCTTTGTGGTTGAGGAGCTGAAAGCGGTATTCGATCCGCGCGGCGGGGCCTGGATGAACGGCAGCTATATTCCGTCAATCCTTGCGGCGATTGGCGGCGTGATCGAGGAACACATGGTGCGGATTGATTTCATCGAGGGCAAAGGCAAACATCTGAAGACCGATCCCCATTCCGAAATCATCAACATCCCGCAGCGCCCTCGCGGCAAGAGCTGTCCGAGCTGTGGCGGGTTTGGCATGCGCATGGTCGAGGGCTGCATGACCTGTTCGGATTGCGGTCACAGCAAGTGTGGATAAGCATTAGCTGGCGAATGTGAAATAACGGGCTATGTGAAATTAAAATGCCGCAAAGGCACCGAATAGTCATATGATGATTCGGACTTCATATACCCGATTCCACAGAAAGACCGCCCATGCCCGAGAACGCCCCCGTTATTGCCGAAAGCCTGAATGTACTGGGAGAGCCATTGAAGCCTTGTTCAATGGCCCCGATGACCGGATTTTATCGGGATGGCTGTTGCAATACCGGCCCGCAGGATGTGGGCAAGCATACGGTTTGTGTTCAGGTGACGGATGAATTTCTGGCGTTTTCGAAATATCTGGGCAATGATCTGTCCACCCCGCGCCCGGAATATGGTTTTGCCGGTCTGAAACACGGGGATCGCTGGTGTCTGTGTGTGGATCGCTGGGCGCAGGCGCATGCGGAACACGCGGCCCCGCATGTGATTTTGGAAAGCACCCACCAAAAGGCACTGGAAACCGTACCGTTCGAGGAATTGCGCAAAATGGCGCTGGATGTGAATTAGCGGATACGCAACCGGTTTTTTTGCCGGCCAGTGGCATCGAAATTATCCGCTGACAACCATGCGTCAAATCCGGCTTTGATGCGGGGCCAATCCTGATCCAGTATCGAATACCACGCAGTATCGCGGTTGCGGCCTTTGTAGATCATCGCTTGTTTGAACAGTCCGTCATAGGTAAACCCGAACCGCTCTGCCGCCTGCCGTGACGGGGCGTTTAATGCATCGCATTTCCATTCATAGCGCCGATAGCCCAGATCAAAGGCTTGTTGCATCATTAGAAACATGGCCTCGGTTGCGGCAGGGGTGCGCTGTAATTCGGGGGCAAAGGTGATGGAGCCGACCTCGATCACGCCCAACGCCGGTTTGATGCGCAGATAGGCGGCAAGGCCACATGCGCGATTGGTCCGGGTGTCGAAAATTGTGTAAAATTGCGGATCGGTGCCTGTGGCGGCTTGTTCCAGCCAATCCGTAAAATCCGCCAGCGTGGCAAAGGGACCGACGGCCATATAGGTCCACAATCCGTCATCACCGATAGAAAAGGCATCGAACAGCGCGCTGGCGTCGGCGGTTTTCAGGGCTTCCAAACGGCAATAACGACCGCCAAGCGGGGTTTGATCCGGGAATTTGGCCCCGTGCCAATCAGGAACATCGGGACCAATCGGTTGATTGTAGGCATTTAAACGGTCAGGCATGGGCGTTTCTTTCGATAAGTTGCGCCCAGTGTAGCGGCCTGCCTACCCCGTGAAAATGACCAGTTCCGGCGCTTTTGACCAGACCGGTTACAGCTTGTAAACGCCGCCATTCGCCTTGGACCAGCCAAGCGGATCGTGCAGGAAGGCTTCGACCTGATCGAGGGTCTTTTCGTCGAAATGGCCCTCGGCGCGGCAAACTTTCAGCACATCCCACCATGTGACCAGATAGTGCAGTTTTAACCTGTTTTCGGCCAGCATCTCGTGGGTGTTTTTGAAGATATCGTAGTAAAAGATCACCAGCGTATGGTCGCAATGGGCACCGGTTTTGCGGATGGCCTCGGCGAAACGCAGCTTGGAACCGCCATCGGTTGTCAGGTCTTCGACCAGCAACACCCGCTGGCCCTCGGAAATATCACCCTCGATTTGGGCGTCGCGGCCATAGCCTTTGGGTTTTTTGCGCACATATTGCATCGGCAGCGCCATGCGTTCGGCGATCCATGCCGCAAAAGGAATGCCGGCAGTTTCGCCCCCGGCGGCGGCGTCGAATTGTTCAAACCCCACATCGCGGTACAGGGTGGCAACGCAGAAATCCATCAGCGCGGACCGGATGCGCGGATAGCTGATCAGCTTGCGACAGTCGATATAGACGGGCGAGGCAAGACCGGATGCAAAGGTATAGGGCTCATCGGCGCGGAAATTCACGGCTTTGATTTCCAGCAGCATTTTGGCGGCCAATTCGGCCATCACAGATTTATCGGCAAAAGTATTGGGAAACATGGGCAGGGCAATCCTTTTAGTGGCTCGCCCTGCTCTTAGTCAGATTCGCTGCGCCTGCCAAGAGGCACAGCGCGTTATCAGGCGCGTGAAAGCAGCGCGCTCGGGCGGGCTTTGTACACCGCCTGAGTGATAAAGCCGGCCACAACGGCCTTCAGCAGATCGCCGGGAATGAACGGGGCAACGATGGTGGCAAAGGTTTCAACCAGCGATGAACCGGTCATCTCCATGAAGTAAACATAGGCCACCAGATACAGCACCAGCGCCCCGATGACCGCGGCCAGAACCGCCCCGACCAGAAAACTGCGGCCATTCCATTTTTCCATGATCCGGCCTGTAACATAGGCCGCCACCGGAAAGCCGAACAAAAAGCCGGTCCAGGGTGTGGTGAACACGCCCAGTCCGCCGCGCCCGCCATACAGCAACGGCAGACCCATGGCGACCAGCGCCAGAAACAGCACCACAGCCAAAGCCCCGCGTTTGCCGCCAAGGATGGTGCCACACAGCATAATCCCGAGGCTCTGGGCGTTAATCGGAATGCCGCTGCCCAGCGTCACACCGGGAATAAGCCCGAGCACTGCGATCAACGCAGCAAACAGGGCGATATAGGTAAGGTTTTTTTCCATGAGAATTCCCCTCTCAAGTTTAGACGCCACCGCGCGCACGCAGCGCTTCGGCAACATTGTCCGCGTCATCCAGCGCCAACAAGACCAAAGGGATGATGATTCGCCATCCGGCCCTTGCTTTGCTTCGTGCCCGCCATGCTTCTGTAAGGGCGCGCGCCTTCAAGATCAACACCGGCGTAAACCGGATCACCAGCGTGAATGCCAGCGCAATAATGCTGGTGTTCACGCCCAACCGTTGCAGCGGGCGGAGCAGGCGCAGGATCACCTCCATCATGTCCGACAGGCGGGTGGTCATGGTGACAAAATTGGCAATCCCCACCATCGCCAGCAGTTTCAACACAAACACCAAGCCCCGATCAAAGGCACCAATCGCGATGTGGTAGAGCGTTATGACAAGGCAAATCATCACCAGCGGTTTCAGCATCGCAAGGCCGGATGCCATGGCGGTGCGCCCAAGCGATCCATATAGCCCGCCAACAGCGAGAAGGGCCCCCGCCAGAATTTGCGGGCTTTGAACCGGATAGAGCAATACCGTTGCCCCCATCAGGGCCAGCAATTTTGCCCCCGCCGGCAGCTTTCCCGCCCAACCGGAGTTTTGCAGCGACAGCGCTAGCATTGCAGCGCGCCCAGCCGTTGCATTTCGGCGCTGAAATCCGCGAGGACCGGTGCGGCGGGACCGTCCTGTTTAACCGACCCGTTTTCCAGCCAGATCACCCGGTCATATTCCTGCAACACGGCGGGGTCATGGGTAATCATCACCAGCGATTGGTCCAGTTTTCCAAGCATGTGATGCAACCCCATAGAGGTCGGAATATCCAGCCCCGCATAGGGTTCATCCAGTATGATCAACGAGGGCTGCATCGCCAGAACGGCCATCAGGCACAGGTAGTGCCGCTGGCCCTGCGATAAAATATGTGTGTTGCGATCGGCCCAATCCGCGCGGCCATGACGGGCCAGCACATCTTGTGCGCGGCGGTGGGCGTCGGTTTTGTTCAGGCCTTGTTGTTGCAGGCCAAAGGCGATTTCCTCGATCACGGTGGGAAAGATGATTTGTTGGTCGGGGTTCTGGAAAATCACCCCGATGTGGGCCAGCGCGGTTTTGCGATCCTTGAACAGGTTTGCCCCGTTCAGATGTACCTGTCCGCTGTCCGGCGCTATCAGGCCGGCCAACAGCCGTGCAAAAGTGGATTTTCCGGATCCGTTCTGCCCGACGATTCCGATACGCTTTTCCCGCAGGTTCAGGGATAACGGCCCGAAAATCTGCTTGCCGTCCTTGGCAAGGGAAACATTGTCAAACGTGTAGGTCGCAGGTCTGGCCATGGGTCTGCTCTAGCGTCAAAATCGCGCAAACCCAATGGGGAAAACAGACCTGTGATGAATATTTTGCATTTCGGGGTGTT
>CAMZLM010000051.1 GCA_947311485.1 uncultured Paracoccaceae bacterium | reverse complement strand
TAGGGCTGATTTTGTCGATTGCTTTCATGGCATTTTTTGCCAATATTATCATGCAGCATGTCTAAAGAAAGATAAATCAGAAACACCAGACCGATCCACGGAAGCCATCGGAACCGTGTCATCAAGCGCATGATAATATTGGCAAAAAATGCCATGAAAGCAATCGACAAAATCAGCCCTAGCACCAAAAGCCCTGTATGTTCACGGGCAATCGCAGCAACAGCGACGACGTTATCAATGGACATAGAAACATCGGCAATCGTAATCGTCACCAGTGCCGCAATCAAGGTTTTCTGTGTGGGGCCAGGCTGATTGCTATCCTCATGCACAGTTTCCTGATGCTCTCTAAGCTCGTTATAAAACCGCCAACAGACCACGGCCAACAGTACCCCGCCAACAAACAGAATACCCGGAATGGCCAATAAATAACTGGCCATAGCAGCAAAAAACACCCGCAGACCGGCGGCAAGTGCCATGCCCCAAAAGATCGCTTTTTTGCGTAGAGCTGCCGGCAAACCAGCGGCAGCCATACCGATGACCAACGCATTGTCACCTGACAGGAATACATCCGCCATGATAATTTTCAGAACGTCCAGAAAGTGATTCATTGCCGCTCCAAGCGTGCTGTAGGATTATCGCCAGCCCCCGGATGCCGGGACCAAGCCGGCTCTGCGCGTGACAAGGACATAAAACAGCAATTACCATCGGGCAAGTTGGTTTTTCTCTTGTTACCCCAACCACAACCAAAAGGAGTTCGCGGGGCACTCTTGCGTGCTTTTTTAGATGAAAACCGTCTTTTCTGCACAAAAAATGCTGAATTCGAGGGCCTGATATGCACAAGCGCCCCTTACAAAGATCCTGATAAAAATGTCAAACCGAGCAAAGAGGACAGTACCATGGCAGCATTCATCGTCAGAGGCATCCCCGACTCCCTGCGCAAAGACGCTTGGTGGTTGGCCGAACACCCGATCACCACAAGCAACCGACAGCGGCGTGCGCCCTTGACCTCCCCCCGTATTTCACGGCAGGTTGACCGCAGCCTCTTGCGGCCCCACACTGGCACCCCGAAAACCCGTTTTCCTTCTGCATGATTTCGGGGCAAAGACCGCCAACCCGAGGATAAAAATGGGCCAGACCGCCACAATTCTGATCGCCGATGATGACCCCCACATTCGCGAAATGCTGGGAATCGCTCTGGGCCGTGCGGGCTATGACACGATTACAGCCAGCCAAGGTGTTAACGCGCTTGATCTTGCAATCAACGACGCGCCGGATTTGATTGTGCTGGATATTGGCCTGCCGGAAATGGACGGCCTGGAAGTCTGTCGCCGACTGCGGGCCAGCAGCGATTTACCGGTGCTGTTTTTAACCGCACGGGATGACGAGCTGGACCGGGTATTGGGACTAGAAATGGGGGCGGATGATTACGTCACCAAACCATTCAGCCCCCGCGAACTGGTCGCGCGAGTCAAAGCCATTCTCAAACGGAGCCAACGAGTTAGCCCACGCCAAACCGACCAACAATTGACACGGGGCCATCTAAGCCTGTCTCCGAACAGTCATGATTGCCGCGTAAACGGACAGGCCGTGACGCTGACAAACACGGAAATGACCCTGCTGAACCATTTGATGCGCCACCCCGAACAAGTCATCAGCCGCGCACAATTGCTCGATGCGCTTTATGGCACCAATATTCACGTTTCCGAACGCACACTGGACAGCCACCTGCGGAACCTGCGCGCTAAACTGGCGCAAGCCGGTTGTCAGGATGCCATTCAGACCCTGCATGGCGTCGGCATCAGGATGGGTTCATGCAGCGCCGTCTGAACGCAAAATGGCGCCCCCCGCTCCTGTTGGTATTGGGCGGGGTGCTTGGGGCGGTTTTGATCGCGCCATTGTTGGGCTTTGTTGCCATTGGGCTGCTTCGGGACCCAATGGGATTTCGTCAGGCTGTGGTGCTGGTCTCGAGCATTGTGGTACTGGTTACCGTGGTTTTTGCATTTTTGCTCTGGCGGCTTTTGCTACGTCCGGTCACCGCGCTGGAACGCAAGGCAGATGCATTGCGCAATGGTGATGCCAGTGCTTTGTCCCCGTTGCAGCAATACGGCACGCGCGAATTGCATGACCTCGGACAGAGCGTATTGGCCATGGCCGGCACACTCCACAATCGGGAAGCCGCCATTCGAACCTATACCAACCATGTAACACACGAACTGAAAACACCGATCACCGCCATTCGCGGGGCGGCGGAGTTGTTGGCAGCCACACAAACACCCGACAGCGAGGACGCCCGCCTTGCGCAAACCGTTTTGGATGGTACACGCCGCATGGAACGCCTGCTGGCCGATCTGCGCGACACCGCCGCAGCACGCGAACCCTTGCACCATGGACATAGCACGTTGGCACAACTACGCCCGCAACTCGCCCAAAAATTTCCCGAAATGGACCTACATTTTACAGGCGAGAACATTCCCTTGCCGCTCAACAGCAAAGGCATGAGGATTGTGTTGCTTCACCTGGTACAGAATGCGCATGAGCATGGTGCGCAACAAGTGCATTTTGCCGCCAGTATGGACGGCGGGCAGGTCAAAATCCGTATTTCCGACACAGCAAATGGCATTAGCGAGGGAAATTTACCCCATATTTTTGATCCCTTTTTCACAACCAAACGCGAAAAGGGCGGCACCGGCATGGGGCTGAGTATCGTGCAAAACCTGATCGAGGCCCATGGCGGCCAGATTAGCGTGGAACAAGCGGAACCAACAGCCACCTTTCTGGTTGAATTTGCCTAAGCTACTGGCTTTCGGCTTTCAACTTTTTCTTATTCGCCCTTTCATAGGCCTTTTGCAGCATGCCCAACAATCCCGCAGGTTTATCATCTTGTATCGGCGGCATCATGTTCCATTCCCAATACACATTGTCCTTCAGCATAGCGACATCCCGCGTCCACTGGGCAAAATCTTCGGGCGGAACATCCGCACGACGGGTTTCCAGCGTCCAGCTTAGAGTGATGCCATCACCTTGCTGGCGTCCCCGAAATGCAAAGGAAAAGACCGGCGTTTCCAGGGTGAAATCTGCAGGTGGTTCCAGTTTGATCGGCGGATTTTTGATCGAAACCACATGCAGATACCGGTAGGGATGCTTAACCTTTAGCGCATATTTTCGAACAGTCGCATTGGGCGGGCTGAAAATTGCCGCAAAACCATCCGGCTTAAATCCAAAAGCGCTTATCAGGTCTGCTTGAAACAAGTCTGCCTCTGCCAACAGATAACTCTCTTTTATTTCGACAATATTCCGGTCTCGATCATCATTGAAAACCAGTTCCCGAGTTTGTTTCATCCCCGGATAAAGCCCGCGATAGTAGCTTTCCAGCTGACGCGCATAACTCCGCTGGTTCTCGGTCGCGGTTTTCCAACGATACCAATTGGCTTCCAACCCCTCTGCTTTGGTTTTGACAGTCAGGCGCAAGCCATTCTTGCCAAAAACAAAGGTTTCTTGCACCTCGCGAATATGGGCTGCTGTTGCAAGTTGCGGGATCTTTTGCAGCTTGGTCACGCCTTTCGCAATGGGCAACCCCCAATGATATGCGGGCGGCGCATAGCCCGACATCGCCCCGCCCCGAAAACTGCGCGTGGGGTCTACCCAGAGCACTTCGTTCGGAAGATTTACCTTCACAATCATATGGTTAAAGGCATATATACTTGGCAAAGCTTGTACCAACCTCGCACCGCTGGTCGAATGCGTCAACACCACCTCAGACCTTATCTCCAACGCCGCCAACAAGGTTTTCAGCAGCACCGCCTTGTCCTTGCAATCCCCGTATTGGTTATCGGCGACATCTGCCGGATTGCGCGCGACATAACCACCGATTCCCACTTCCAAGCCAACGTAACGCACACGGTCCTGCACCAAAAACAACACCCGCAATGCCTTTGTCTTCAGGGATTCGTCCGAGTTTCGGATCCTCTCAATATCCGCGCGAAAGCTCTTTGGCACCGGATATGATTTGGCGTAATAGGGTAAAAACGTCTCGACAATGCCCCCCCAATCCGCGTGTTCTGATAGCGAAAGAACGCCCCATGCGGTCTGCTTGTCAGGCATGTCTTTTTCGGCAAAGATCGGATCCCCGTCCCGACGTTGCCACCGGTACCGCATCCGGTCGCCTAAATCCCGGGTGGTTTTTGACAGTCCATGCGCCGTAACTCTGCTGAAAAATGGTCGGGACTTTTGCCAATCAACCGTCACCCGGGTAATGCCTTCGGGGTCGCTCCAATCCAGCGAGCGAAAATATTGATGGTTCAAGGCCCCGATCGGGGCGCGAGTATGGTACAAAACCTCAATATCGACAATGTCCCCAATTTGCACCCCAGGCAGGTTGGCATATAATGTTAAATCCCCATCAACAATGCCTTCCTCAAGGTTTGTTTCCCGGCGGAAGATCTCTAAATGCAACCTATCCCGCAGAGAAATTCGAACGCCGCCCCGTATGATATTTACAGAAATCAACGAAATCTTTTCAAAAGACGGATCAAAACGGCGCGTAAAAGTCGCGGCCTTTTCCAGCCCTGAAAACGTCACCACTTGCATTGCCAAACGGGCATAAGTTAACCGCTCATCCCCCTGCCAACGCAAATGGACATCGTTCACAGCATAGAAAACACCATCTTCAATCTGGTCACGCCGCGCATCCAGCAAAGGGGGAATTCTCACCTGTTCCACCCAATCAGGACGGGAAACCCATTCCACAACCGGAGACGCAAAAACAGAACCAGCGTTAAAAAGCAAAGCCAGAAAAAAGAATAAAACAGATTGCAATTTTGCCCCCGAACACCAGATATCCGTCCATCATGGGCTGTGTTCCGAGTAAAGTAAATATTACAAAAGCCATCCCCCGATCTGAAAACCGGGGGATCTGAAAATCAGGTTATCAACAGCGCCCGAAGGGAGAGCACCAAGACAACGGCAGACCGATCATCTGTAGGGGGAAGGGAAGGATGATCGGGATCTGGGTGGTTGGCATTTCGGGCCTGAATTCAGCCCCGAAACCCCACTGTCAAACCAGATCTGAAACAAACCTTTTTCAGTCGTGTTTCAAATCCGCCGACACACCTTAGGCCTTGGCCACTTTCTTGGCCGGCTTTTTGTCTTCGATGGTTTTCGGTGCTGTCGCAATTTTGATCTGACGCGGTTTTAGCGCCTCGGGCACTTCACGCACCAGCTCAATATGCAAAATTCCGTTTTCGGTTTCTGCCCCTTTGGCACGCACATGATCGGCCAAGTGAAAACGCTTTTCAAACGATCTGGCCGCGATACCACGGTGCAGATAGGTAACCTCATCGGGTTCCGCATCCATCCGTTTTTTCGCGGTCACGATCAATTGCCCATCACGCATTTCGATCGACAGTTCATCATCGGAAAAACCGGCAACCGCGATCGAGATGCGGTAGTCGTTCTCGCCTTGCTTTTCAATATTGTAAGGGGGGTATCCGTTCGGGCTGACATCGGCGGCAAGAGCACGATCAAGCGCATTGGCCAATCGGTCAAAACCAACTGTGGAACGGTAAAGGGGTGTAAAATCAAATGTACGCATAGGTCATATCCTCCAAGAAGCGATACGGTGTGATGGCCTTCCAATATGGACAGGCCGACTAAACTTCCGAACCCCGTATGGGCATCCGGTGCTTATGATATTGGGTGCGTTGTTTTGATATTCAAGCCTAGTTGGTGAAAAAAGTTGCAGGTTTGCGGCCCAACTGGTCGTTCAGGCTCAAACGGCCCGGTTTCTTGGATTTGAATACACCGTTGGATTTGGCCAGTTCCGCCAGCAATTCTTCCAGCGGCTGCCCCAAGGATGTGCCCAGCGCCACGTTGTTGTCCTGATAATTGGCCTTGGCCGAGACAACCGAGGCAATCTTGGCTTTGCCATCGTGCATCACAAAAATGGGCGACCCCGAGGAACCAAAGTTCACATTGCAAGACAGAACCAACACCTTTGGATCCTTGCCCAATACTTCGCAAGCCTCCTCCAGAGACGGCATTTCCGCCCGCCCTTTTGCATAGGAAACGATTTTCACAGGATCACCGATATTTGGACGCCTATAGCGTTCAAACGGGACGATTGCCGCGTTCCGGATCGGGTGTTCCAGTTCGATCACCGCGATATCGGCTGCCACGCGCTCCACTTTGGCCGATTTACCGTGAACATAATCTGGATGTACGATTGTACGACGTGCCTTGCCCTCGGCTGCGGCGCGCCCTTGGCGCCAGCCCGCCAAAAAACTGATCCTTGCCGGATCCAGTTTCTCACCTGTTTTGGGATCGAACACACAATGCGCTGCGGTCAAAACCAAATTCGGGGCAATCATGGCACCGGTACAAAACCCGGCATCTTTCATGTTGATACGCCCCACGGCCTGCCAGGCACGCGCTTCATCCGCACTCAGCAACTTGTGCAGGGACTGGCCAGCTTGGGCCACCATCGGCAGCATAAGGCAAATAAACAGGGCAAATCGTGCAAACATCGGGTTTCCTTTCAGTCCCGATGTGTTTGCCGTTCAATTGAGCCAAAAGAAGGGCAAAACCACACTGTTTTCACGGCATTACTTTGACCCTTAGCGCATTTTTGCCGGTTTAGGTCCGCCAGTCGCCCAATCCAGCAATTCCACCGTATGCACCACCGGAATTTCCGTGCCCGATCCGATTTGCATCATACAACCAATATTGCCCGCTGCGATGACATCCGGCTGTTTTGCCTCCAGTGTCTGCACCTTGCGCTGCTTCAACTGGCCGGAGATATCCGGTTGCATAAGGTTATACGTCCCTGCCGAGCCACAACACAGATGCGAATCCACCGGTTCCACCACCTTGTATCCTACCCGTTTCAACAAAGTCTTTGGGTGGCTTTTGATCTGCTGTCCATGTTGCAACGAGCAGGCTGCATGATAGGCAACTTTCAAATCCTGCTTGCCCATTCGCAGATCCAGCATCATCAACACTTCGGATACATCCCGCGCCAGATCCGCCACCCGCGTCGCATCCGCAGCTAATTCGTGGCCGGCAAACATATGCCCGTAATCCTTGACCGTGGTACCACAGCCCGACGTGTTGATCACAATCGCATCCAGCCCCGCGCCATCCAGTTCGCCAACCCACGCCCTGATATTGCGCGCTGCACTGGCGTGGCTTTCATCTGCCTTACCCATATGGTGGGTCAGCGCCCCGCAACAGCCCTGCCCGCGCGCCACCACCACCTCGCAGCCCAGACGGCGCAACAGGCGGATGGTGGCATCGTTGACGTCCGTATCCAGCGCCCGTTGCGCGCATCCGGTCATCAACGCCACCCGCATCTTACGTGCAGCCATGGGGGCAAACACCTGCGCATCGTCATTGCGGCTAACCGGCGGGATCTGTTTTGGCACCATATCCAGCATTGCCCGCAACCGCGCATCCGGTATAAACCGTCGAAACGGCGCAGCCATCTTCGCCCCCAGAAGCGCCAGCCGGAACCGTCCCGGATAGGGCAGGATTTTCGCCAGTGTCCAGCGCAGCACCCGATCAAACAAGGGCCGTTTATAAGTCTTCTCGATATACTCCCGTGCCTGATCGACCAGATGCATATAATGCACCCCGGACGGACACGTGGTCATACAGGCCAGACAGGACAGGCACCTGTCCACATGTTTTACGGTCTGTTCATCCGCAGGCCGACCGGCTTCCAGCATCTCCTTTATCAAGTAAATTCGCCCGCGCGGACTGTCCAGCTCATCGCCCAGCACCTGATAGGTCGGACAGGTCGCGGTACAGAATCCACAATGCACACAAGCTCTTAAAATTTCGTTAGCTCGCTTCAACGCCGGATCCCGCAATTGATCTTCGGTAAAATGCGTCTGCATCAGCCCATCACCCCCGGATTAAAAATCCCGCGCGGGTCGAATTTTTTCCGCAGCCCCGCACTAATCACCGCCAAGGGGGCCACTTCCGGCTGAAATCGCCCCACCTCCGCCTTACCGCGTACCCGTGTCGCATGCCCCCCGATCGCCGTCACCGCCTGCCGGATATCCGCCGCCACAGCCAGCGTATCCTCGCTCAGCAACCAAACCAATCCACCACCCCAATCATAAATCGCCCGACGTGACAGCCCCAACCCCGCCACCAGCACCGGCGCATCGCCTGGCCTGACCGACAGCCGCCAAACGGCCCCTTCCCGGTTGGCAAACGGCAACACATCGCGCAGCTCTCGCCACAAATCCCCCTCGCCCACACGCCAGCCGTCCCCCAGCAAATCCAGTAATCGCTCGCGCCGATAGGCCACCGACTCCGCCATGCCCTCAATCCGCACCCGTGTTTGTGCCTCGCCATCCACCGCCAAATGCGCCGCCCCTGTCACCTCGAACGGAGACCCAAGCGCCGCTGACAGAGCAGCCACCGCTGGCCCTGCTGCCAAGCCATCACAAACCAGCGTTTCCACCACATCGGGCATCGGCCAGACCTTGAACGACACCTCGCTCAATACC
>CAMZLM010000050.1 GCA_947311485.1 uncultured Paracoccaceae bacterium | reverse complement strand
GCTCCTGTGCCTTGGCCTTTGCCTGCGCATCTTCTAATGTTGCGCGACCCCATGCGCAAGAGAGGCAAGCCCATGTCTGACCTGATTGACGAACCGGATGACGGCCAAAATGCACCGGAATTCAGCGTTTCGGAGATTTCCGGCGTGGTCAAGCGCATGATCGAGGGTGAATTTTCACATGTGCGGATTCGTGGGGAGGTCGGGCGCGTGTCCTGTCCGCGCTCGGGACACATGTATCTGGACCTGAAGGATGATCGCGCGGTTCTGGCTGCCGTAATTTGGAAAGGCGTCGTCAACCGCCTGCGCACCCGCCCCGAAGAAGGCATGGAGGTCGTTGCCACCGGCAAGCTGACCACCTTTCCCGGCCAATCGCGCTACCAGATGGTGATCGAGGACATCGCCCCCGCCGGTGTCGGCGCGCTGATGGCGATGCTGGAACAACGCAAGAAAAAGCTGGCGGCGGAGGGGTTGTTTGATCCGGCGCGCAAACGTCCACTGCCGTTTTTACCAGAGGTTATCGGGGTTGTGACCTCGCCCAGTGGTGCGGTGATCCGCGATATTCTGCACCGTTTACGGGATCGGTTCCCGCGCAAGGTGTTGATCTGGCCGGTGGCGGTACAGGGGCAAAATTCCGCCGCCGAAATCACCCGCGCCATCGAAGGTTTCAATAAAATGACCCCGGGCGGCGCAATGCCCCGGCCTGATTTGCTGATCGTGGCGCGCGGCGGCGGCTCGATCGAGGATCTCTGGAGCTTTAACGAGGAAAACGTGGTGCGGGCGGCGCGGGCTTCCGATATTCCGCTGATCTCGGCGGTGGGACATGAAACCGACACCACGCTGATTGATTTTGCCTCTGATCAGCGCGCCCCCACCCCCACGGCGGCAGCCGAACTGGCAGTGCCGGTGCGCGGTGAATTGCTGGGCTGGCTTGCTTCTATGGATGAACGCCGGCTGCGTGCGCTTGGCAATGGTATTCTGCAACGGCGCCAACGACTGCGTGATCTGGCGCGGGCTTTGCCCAATCCGGCGGAACTGGTGGCGATGCAGGCGCAGCGGCTGGATATTCTGTCCGCCCGCCTGCCCCGCGCCTTGCAAAATGTGACCCGCCAGAAGGGCGCGCAACTGATGCACACCACCGCCGGTTTGCGCCCGCAGTTGTTGCAACAGGGACTTCACAACCGGCAAAACCATCTAACCCAGATGACCGGCCGTTTTGCCACGGCCGCCAAAACACAGGTCGCCCGCCAACGGGCCGAACTGGACGGGCTGGAACGGCTGCGCCAAACGCTGGGATACAAGGCCACACTGCGGCGGGGTTATGCGGTGGTGCGTGATGGCAAGGACAAGGTGATCAATTCCGCCAAATCTGCCCGCAAGGCCGACCAGCTGAACATCGAATTCGCCGATGGCCGGCTGGATGTGGGCGGCAAGCCGACCAAACCCAAACCCGCCAAAAAACCGCCTCCCGCAGGGGAGCAAGGCAGCCTGTTCTAGGAAAGGATCACGCCACGGCGGCCAGCCAGATCCACCACGAATTGCCATGCCACACGGCCCGACCGGTTGCCACGTGTTTGTTGCCATTCAATCGCTTGTGCGCGTAAATCCTCGTCCGGAATAGCAATACCATAGGCATCGCAATAGCCGCGCACCATCTGCAAATAGGCATCCTGATTGCAGGGATGAAAACCCAGCCACAGGCCGAACCTGTCCGACAAAGAGACCTTTTCCTCGATCGCTTCTGACGGGTTGATCGCGGTGGCGCGTTCGTTGTCAATCATGTCGCGTGGCATCAAATGGCGCCGGTTGGATGTCGCATAAAACGCCACATTGTCGGGGCGTCCCTCGATACCGCCATCCAACACCGCCTTGAGCGATTTGTAATGGCTGTCGTCATGCTCAAAGCTCAGGTCGTCGCAGAACAGCAAAAACCGGTGATCCGCCGTCCGCAGGATATTCAGCAACCGCCCGATAGAGGGCAGGTCCTCGCGCTGGACCTCGACCAGTTTCAAGCCGCCGATCTGACGGTTGGCTTCTGCGTGGGCGGCCTTGACCAGCGAGGATTTCCCCATCCCGCGCGCCCCCCACAACAGCACATTATTCGCCGGCAAACCGCGGGCAAATTGCAGCGTGTTTTCCAGCAGGATATCCCGTGACTGATCAATCCCCACCAACAGCTTGATATCCACCCGATTGACCTGCCCGACCGGATCGAGCCGGTCCGGCCCCACATGCCAGACAAAAGCATCGGCCGCAGAAAAGTCGGGACATGCAAAAGGCTTTGGGCTGATCCGCTCCAAAGCCTCCGCTATTCTTGTCAGGGCATCAGTGTCCATTATGCCTCGTCTGGATGCTTGCCGTCGTCATCGTCGTCTTCGAAATAGATACCTTCGGCCTTGAGCCGGTCATTACGCTTTTTCTCGACCATGACCACCAGCAGAATCGACACCTCATAGAGCGCGTAAACCACGCTGAACAGGATAATCTGTGTCACAACATCCGGCGGGGTCACCAGCGCGGCCAGCACCAGAATACCGACAATCGCATACTTGCGCACGTTGCGCAGACCGGCAGCAGACACCAACCCGGCCATGCCCATCAGGGTCAACAGCACCGGCAACTGAAAGCACAGGCCAAAGGCAAAAATGAATTTCAGCGTGATCGCAAGGGATTCCTTGACCGACCCAAGGAAGATGGTTTTCACCTCGGTATCGGCAATATCGGACACCTCTCCCCCACTTAGAATTTGCGTCACATTGGGGATAATATCGGCAAACCCGATGAAAAAATTCATCGCCAGCGGTGTCACCACGAAATGCGCAAAGGACGCACCCATTACAAACAGCACCGGCGAGGCAATCATAAACGGCAAAAACGCGCCTTGTTCGTTTTTATACAGTCCCGGTGCCACAAACCGCCACAACTGAAACGCAATCACAGGAAAGGAAAACGCAAGGCCCGCCAACATGGAAATCTGGAACAGTACAAAGAATTTTTCCTGTGGTGCGGTAAAGATCAGTTGCGGGTTTTGCCCGCGCTGACGCATGATTTCCGCAATCGGCTCCACCAGAAAATTCAACATCGGTTCCGCGACAACAAAGCTCGCCAGCATCGCAACCGTAAACGCCAGAACAGACCGGATCAACCGAGTGCGTAGTTCGGCCAGATGTTCAATCAGGGGGGCCGAGCTGTCTTCTATTGAATCGGAACTCATACTTTGGCCTCGGCAGGTTTGGCGGTTTTTTCAGGGGCGGCTTCAGCGGCCTTGGTTACGGTCACCTCGACCTCTTCCAGATCGTCGTCACCGGCAAAAATATCTTCAGGCGGCCATTTTTCGGCGGCTTCATTGGCGGCTTCCACCGCCGACAGGCCATCCTTCGGGGTCACATCGTAATCCGCCAGCCCTTTGGCTGCGTCTTTCAACCCTTTCGTGGACAGATCAGACGCCTGTTTAAGCGTATCTGTCACGTCCTTGACCCCCGCGTCATCTGCCGCGTCATTCATAGCACGCGAGAAATCCCGCGCCATGCCGCGAGCCTTGCCGACGAACTGGCCAACCTTGCGAAACATCATCGGCAGGTCCTTGGGCCCCACCACAATAAGCGCCACAACGCCAACCACTGCCATTTCTGACATGCCAATATCAAACATTTCGTGCGCCCGATCAGATCAAGTAAAAGGTATCAGGATTTTTCGGAGTCCGGGGTCACATCCTTGGCAGCAATCGCGGCGGCTTCTTTCTCGGCTTCTTCCAATTCGGCTTTGCCTTCGGAAACGCCTTTCTTGAAAGAGCTGATGCCTTTGCCAACTTCGCCCATCAAACCGGAAACCTTGCCCCGGCCAAACAGAACCAGCACCACAATCGCGATCAGCAGCATGCCCATCGGGCCTACGTTCTGAATAAACATTGGTGTCATCATTTGGTTTTCTCCCATAAGGCGCCAACGCGCCGATCATGTATCCATCGGCCACAGACATATTGCTTTTGCCGACTATGTTCAAACCCCTAATCCGTCACCAGATCAATTTTTGGGCCATTTTTTGCGCCTTCTACCCAATAACCCTGACAAAACCAGCGGCCTAAACAACCATTTAGCGCGACTCACCCCTTAGGAAACACGAAACAACGGTCCCGTCGCATCGATAACCACAAAGCACGGCCCTTTTCCGGTAAAAACACCCCTGGCACCACAACGCGCAATCTTGAGCTGTCAAAATCCATGTCAAACTCCACCAGGGAGTGATCACCCAAAAACCGCGCCCGTGCGACGATTCCCCGTGCCGGCACCCCGTCTTGTGGTGTCGGCAGCGGCCCCTTGCCGTTGCGATCAAAATCCAGCTTCAGGTGTTGGGGGCGAATAACAATGTCCACCTCGGCCCTGTTGGTCAACCCCGGCACCAGAAACTGGCCAAACGGCGAATCCGTCAATGCATTTGTCACCTTCCCCGGCACCACATTGATATCGGAAAAGAACGCCGCCGCCGCCTTGTCCACCGGCGCGTTGTAAATATTGAAGGGCGCGCCCATCTGCACGATCTGCCCGCCGCGCATCAGCGCAATCATATCCGCCATACGCATGGCTTCTTCGGGGTCATGCGTCACCAGCAACACAGCGGTGCCTTCGGTTTTCAGCAACTCCAGCGTCGCATCCCGCACATCGTCCCGCAGCCGGTTGTCCAGCCCAGAAAACGGCTCGTCCATCAGCAACACCCGTGGACGCGGGGCAACCGCACGCGCCAAAGCCACCCGTTGCTGTTCACCACCAGAGAGCTGATGCGGATATTTTTTATCATAGCCTTGCAGGTTCACCCGCTCGAGCAAATCCCGCACACGCGCCGCCCGACCTTGCTTCTTGCGCAAGCCAAAGGCCACGTTCTGTGCCACGGTCAAATGCGGGAACAGGGCGAAATCCTGAAACATCAACCCGATCGAACGATGTTCCGGCAGCATATGCACCGTGTCATCGGACGCCACCTGCCCGTCAATAATCACACGACCGCTGGTTTGCCTGTCCACCCCGGCGATAATCCGCAGCGTCGTGGATTTGCCACAACCGGACGGTCCGAGCAAACAGGCCACCTGCCCCTCCTGCAGTTGCAGGTTCACATCCCGCACCACCGGCGTACCATCAAACACCCGCGAAATATTTTCCAATTCCAGTCTGGCAATCACCTGATCATCGTCCCCTTGCTCAAAACCCAAGCAATTCTCTCAGGCTCTCCCCGCGAGATAACAGCGCCAACACAAAACAGCAACCCTCGGGTTATCCGCCTGCGTTTCGAATTCGCCCCAAATATCCCCGCCGGAGGCATCCGCAGTCGCGTCACTCACGCCGGTTACAGCGTGGCGTTCACTCCGCCTCCATCCAGCAGAATATTCTGCCCGACAATATACCCGGCATGTTGCGAACACAAAAACGCGCACATGGCCCCGAATTCCTCTGCCGTTCCATACCGCCCCGCCGGAATCACCGCGCAGCGCTGTGCCTTGGCTTCTTCCATCGTGATCCCCTGCGCCTGCACCACGCCCCCATCCAGTGCCACCGCCCGATCCGTGGCATGAATGCCGGGCAACATGTTGTTGACCGTCACACCGGCACCGGCCACCTGCCGTGCGGTTCCGGCGACATACCCCGTCAAACCCGCCCGTGCCGAATTGGACAGGCCCAACACCGCAATCGGGGCCTTGACCGATTGCGAGGTAATATTCACCACCCGCCCCCAGCCGCGATCCATCATGCCGGGCAACACGGCCTTCATCATCATGATCGGGGTCAACATATTGGCATCCAGCGCCTTGATGAAATCATCCCGCTCCCAGTCATGCCACATCCCCGGCGGCGGTCCACCAGCATTGTTCACCAGAATATCCACTTGCCCTGCCGCCTCCAGAACCTGTGCCCGCCCGCCTTCGGTCGTAATATCACAGGCCACCGGCGTTACCGACACGCCCAGCGCCCGCAACTGCTCCGCCGCTGCCTCCAGCGGGCCGGAACTGCGCGCGTTCAGCACCAAATCAACCCCCGCCTGCGCCAAAGCCTCGGCACAGCCGAAACCCAGCCCCTTTGACCCGGCACAAACAATCGCCTTTTTCCCTTTGATCCCTAAATCCATGATTTTCTCCTGATCCGGTGTTTTCCCGATGGGACAGGCCAAGCCCTTACAAGTCAAGGGAGTTTTTCCGTAATTATCCCGCGAAAACCGCTCAAAACATTTGACACGCCGCACATGGTTAATCAAACTCCGGCGCATGTTAGATCAGCCACTTGTCTCTATTGAAAACCTGCGCGTTGAGTTTCAGACCAACGCAGGGGTTGTCGTGGGCGTCGAAGACGTCTCTTTTCACATTAACCCCGGTGAAACCGTTTGCGTTGTCGGGGAGAGCGGCTCAGGGAAATCCGTATCCTCCCTGTCCCTGATGCGGCTGGTTGAATTTGGCGGCGGAAACATTGCGGATGGCAAGCTGAATTTCACCCGTGGCGATGGTGAAATTCAGGATCTGGCCACGGCAGATGACAGCCTGATGCGCACCATTCGCGGCAATGAGATCGGGATGATCTTTCAGGAACCGATGACCTCGCTCAATCCGGTATTCACCGTGGGCCGTCAGTTGACCGAAGGTCTGCGCGTCCACATGGGCATGAACAAAGCTGAAGCCGAAGCCCGGGCGATCAAGTTGCTTAAACAGGTTCGGATACCGGAACCGGAACGCCGGCTGACCCAATACCCGCACGAACTGTCCGGCGGCATGCGCCAGCGCGTAATGATCGCCATGGCACTGGCCTGCGAGCCACGCCTGTTGATTGCGGATGAACCGACAACCGCGCTGGATGTGACCATTCAGGCCGAAATTCTGTCGCTGATCAACAACCTGAAAAAGGAAACCGGCACCGCGGTGATGTTCATTACCCACGACATGGCGGTTGTGGCCCAAATGGCCGATCGCGTGGTGGTGATGTATCGGGGCAATCTGGTTGAAGAAGGCCCCGTCACCCAGATTTTCGAAAACCCGCAAGCCGACTACACCCGTGCATTGCTGGCGGCAGTGCCGAAACTCGGTGAAATGGAGGGCAAAGCCTATCCCGAACCTATGGCGATTGTCGGCGAGGAAACAAAAGGCCCCGCAACGCCAGTTATTCCGGGAGAGGAAGTCCTGCTCGAGGTCAAAAACCTGACCACCCGCTATCCGGTCAAAGGCGGGTTTCTGCGCCGGACCGTTTCCAACGTCCATGCGGTCGAGGATATTTCCTTTACCCTGCGCAAGGGCGAAACCCTGTCGCTTGTCGGGGAAAGCGGCTGTGGG
>CAMZLM010000049.1 GCA_947311485.1 uncultured Paracoccaceae bacterium | reverse complement strand
TATCAACGACTTGGTGACGCAGCAGGCTTGCCGCCAGCTGGCCGCCGCCTTCGCAAAACACCCGTGTTAAACCATGGCGCGCCAGTTTTGCGAGCACATCGGCCAAGGAAAGGTGCCCGCCTTCCACCGCGCAGGGCAGTAGCGTAGCATCGGTATTTTGCCAGGCGGCGCTGTCTGCATCCGGACCATGACACAGGATCAACGGGATTTCTCGGGCGGTTTTTATCAATCTGGACTGCTTTGGGGTGCGCAAATGCGTATCCAGAACCACCCGCACGGGCGAGCGCGCGGCAAGGCCCAGATCCCGCACCGACAGGTCCGGATTATCCGCCAGCGCCGTACCGCTGCCAATCATGATCGCGTCATGGGTGGCGCGCAAAAGGTGGGTATAGCGCCGCGCCTGTGGGCCGGTAATCCAGCGGCTGTCACCAGTGGCCGTGGCAATCCGCCCATCCAGACTGGCGGCGAGCTTCAACGTGATCATCGGGCGATTTTCGCGCAGGCGGTGGAAAAAGCCGATGTGGGCCTCACGGGCCTGATCGGCCAGAATGCCGGTGTCGACAAGGATACCGGCCGCGCGCAGCATGGCGTGGCCCTTGCCGCCGACCCGTGGGTCGGGATCTTCGGTCGCGCTGGCAACGCGGGCAATGCCGGCCTGTATCAGGGCCGTCGCGCAGGGGGGGGATTTGCCGGTGTGGGCGCAGGGTTCCAAGGTCACATAGGCCGTGGCCCCGCGGGCCTGATCGCCGGCTTGACGCAGGGCCATGACCTCGCCGTGGGGGCGACCGCCGGGTTGGGTATGGCCGCGCCCGATCACGCGGTCGTTTTTGACGATTACACAGCCGACCGATGGATTGGGCCAGACATTGCCCAATCCCCGCTGACCCAATGACAGGGCCAGAGCCATCCAGCGGCGATCCATTTATTCGTCGTCTGGGTTGGGCGGACGCAGTTCGTGGACGAAATCCTCAAAGTCGTCGGCCGCCTGAAAGTTTTTATAAACCGAGGCAAAACGCACATAGGCAACCGTGTCGATCCGGGCCAAAGCGTCCATGACGATCTCGCCTATTTTGTCGGAATGAATGTCGCTCTCGCCCATGCTTTCCAGACGGCGCACGATGCCGGAAATCATCTGGTCAATGCGCTCCGGATCAATCGGGCGTTTTTGCAGGGCGATACGGATCGAGCGTTCCATCTTGTCGCGGTCGAAATCCTCGCGGCGGTTGTTCTTTTTCACCACCACAAGGTCGCGGAGCTGCACCCGTTCATAGGTGGTGAAACGCCCCCCGCAAGACGGGCAAAACCGGCGTCGGCGAATGGCGACGTGGTCCTCTGCCGGACGGCTGTCTTTGACCTGTGTTTCAGTATTGCCGCAAAACGGACATCTCATTTTGGTACCTCAAAGCCTGCTTTTTGTGATTGTGGATAACTATAGAGGCAAGACAAGGTTTTGGGTAGGGGGAAAACGCAACCCATAGATGATGTGTGGCTTGGCAGGTTTTGCGTATGACCCGCCGCCCTGATCCTAGGGCGAGACATGCGCCACGATATTGCGTTGGTGGGGATGGTCTCTATGTTCGAAAAGGTAAATACCTTGCCATGTTCCAAGGCATAAGCGGCCTTCAATAATCGGAATAGTGATAGAAACAGGTGTTAGCGCTGCCTTGATATGGGCGGGCATGTCATCCGGCCCTTCATAGGTATGGGTCAAATAGGACATGCGCGGGTCTGTGGTTGGCGGCACCAGACGGGCAAAGAAGTTATGCATGTCGGTTTGGACCTCGGGGTCGGCATTTTCCTGAATGAGCAGAGAACAAGATGTGTGCTGCACAAAAAGCGTCAACAGCCCGTCCTGACGGGGTTGGTTGTCAACAAAGGTTTTCACTTGCGCGGTAAATTCATACAGCCCCTGCCCACGGGTGGACAGGCGTATACGGGTTTGGTGGGGCTGCATCGGTTTTTCCCTTCGTTAACCAATCTATAGATCGGGCCTCGTTGTTTGTTAATAAATCGTTTACCTTAAATTAGGATCAAAATTGACATAAAACTTAGGATAATCCGATGAAACTTGTCGGAGCAATGGTCGTCGGGCTGGCGACGGGGCAGGTGTGCATGGCGCAGGCATTTAAAGAACCGTTTTTGCGGTTGGACCGGCGGCAATGGGCGGTGGCGGATTACGATTTTTCGCATCCCAAATTTGACACCGACTGGCGAAAGAACCTGGCGCAGATAGATCAGGGGTTATCGCTGGGCTTGCGGCCGCAAAAAGGGCATGCAAACCGGTTTGCCGGTGCGTCGGTGCGCCGGCAAAAGCCCACGGGATTCGGGCGCTATGACGTCGTGATCCAGCCGGCGCGCGGGGCGGGCATTGTGACCGGTTTTTTCACCTACACGGGCGCGGGCTATGGCACGCGGCACGATGAAATCGACATTGAGTTTCTGGGAAAAAACACCCGAAAAATACACTTGGCCGTGTTCGTCGATGGGCGGATGTGGAACCGGTTTGTGGATCTGGAATTTGATGCCGCCGACAAGCCCCGCCGATACGGGTTTGAATGGGGGGCGGATTTTGTACGTTGGTACGTGGAGGAGCGTATGATTTGGGAATTGTTGGCGGATGAACACCCTATTCCGCAAATTCCGGGGCGGGTGTTTACCAACATCTGGGCGGCGGACCGGTCTATTTCTGCTTGGGCAGGGGCGACTAAACCCGGGGTTTTCGGCACGGCACAGGTACGACGGGTTCAGTTTGAACCTGCGGGCAGCTAGCCGCCGGTGTGGCTCATGTGGCGCGCCATGGCACCGGTGGTTTCCTGACGGGAATAATCAAAATCATGGCCCTTGGGCTTGCGGGCTATGGCGCTGTGGATTGCGGCGACCAGCGGGGCATCATCCGCCGGATTGTCGCGAAGAACCTTGCGCAGGTCGGCTTCGTCCTCCTGACCAAGACATTGATAAAGCTGCCCCGTGCAGGTCAACCGCACGCGATTGCAGCTCTCGCAGAAATTATGCGACAGGGGGGTGATAAAGCCGACTTTCTGGCCGGTTTCCTCCAGCTGCACATAGCGGGCGGGGCCACCGGTGTTGTCGGGCAGATCGGTGAGGGTGAAGCTCTCGGCCAGACGGGCGCGCAGGTCTTCTAGCGCCCAATACTGATCGTTGCGGTCCAGATCCCCCATGTCGCCCATGGGCATGACCTCGATAAAGGTCAGGTCCATATCGCGCTCGGCACACCAGTTGACGATTTTCTCCAGCTCGTCCTCGTTGGTGTCCTTGACGGCAACCACGTTGATTTTTACACGCAAGCCGGCCTCTTGGGCGGCATCGATACCGTCCAGAACCTGCGCCAGGCGACCCCAACGGGTGATGCGGGCGAATTTGGTTTCATCCAGTGTATCGATTGAAATATTCACTCGCCGCATGCCGGCGGCATAGAGATCACGCGCATATTTGCGCAGTTGCGAGCCATTCGTGGTCAGGGTCAGTTCGCGCAAGGCCCCGCTGTCCAGATGGCGCGACATGGCGTTGAAAAAACCCATAATCCCGCGCCGTACCAGTGGTTCACCGCCGGTAATGCGCAGTTTTTGCACGCCCTGACTGACGAACGCACTGCACAGGCGATCGAGTTCTTCGAGGCTGAGCAATTCCTTTTTCGGCAAAAATGTCATGTTTTCCGACATGCAATAAAGGCAACGGAAATCACAGCGGTCGGTGACGGAAACACGCAAATAGGTAATTGCGCGCGCATACGGGTCGATCAGGCGAGGAGCATCAGTCATGGGCAATATCTAGGGGCCTGTGGCTTGGCAGGCAAGGATAAAGCGCCTAAGATTTGGAAAACAGGGCATTTAACAAGGGAATCACCGGATGCAGAATGGAATTTTTCGGGTCGTTATCTCGGGATTTCTGCTTTTTGGCTGCAGCGATGGCAGCGGCCTGTTTCAGCGGCAAAAAACACCGGATACACAGCCCGTTTTGGTGGCGGAGGCGGGGCCGGATGTGATGCGTCCAAAGCCACGGCCCACAGGGGATACCGCAATCGGGACTGGCGAAAAACCGGTGCCGGTGGCCCGTCCAGAACAGGACCTCGGAGAAACGGTTGTGTCCCTCGGGCTTCTGGATCGTGGCGGCCTGTGGTTGCGCACGCCACTGGTGAAATCCGAGGTGAAAGGGCGGGTCGTTTACGAACAAACCGGCACTGCGGCCAATGTTCTGTTGCTGCCATTACAAGGCGAGAGCAGCGCCGGATCGCAGCTGTCCCTTGCGGCGATGCAGGTTTTGGGTATCCCGCTGGTCGAGCTGGCAAAGGTTCGGGTTTTTGTGCGGTAGCCATTGCCGTGCGCCGGCGTTCACCGATCACCAACAGGAATAATTCGGGGTTATGGTTCGTGAGCCATTTCATTTGTGTCGGGCTGTGCGTATATAGGGGAAACAGCAGGGCAATTGGATAGAGAGTATGGCGAGCGACTTTAACGTATTTGCGATTGTGCAAGGCGGGCGGCTGCAATTCGAGGCAATCAGCTTTGTGGCGACGTTTCGTGCCAAGAACCCCACCTTCAAGGGGCGCCTTATTCTGGGCGAACCGCAGCCGGGGGAACGGTGGGACCATGACCCGCGCATCAGCGACCCCGAGGTCCGCAATTTGCTGCTGGAACTGGGTGCGGAAATTGTGCCGTTTCATAACGGTGTTTTCGGGTCCAGCTATCCGAACAGCAATAAAATCATCGGCCTGACGGCGCTGCCGGAAAACGAACCCTTTGTGTTTTTTGACACGGATACGGTTTTCACCGGCCGCCTGAACAGCGTACCGTTTGATTTTGACCGCCCGACCGCGTCGATGAAACGCGAAGGCACCTGGCCCGAGGTGGAGCTGTACGGCCCGGGCTATACCGAGATGTGGAAATCGCTCTATGACAAGTTCAAGCTGGATTTCGAAAGCTCGGTTGACCCGACCCAGCCGGATGAATACTGGAAGCGCTATCTGTATTTCAACGCCGGTTGGTTTTTCTATAAGGATCCGGCGGAATTCGCCACATGGTTTACCCATTACGCCACCGAAATCCTGCGCGAACCGCCCTGGCAGATTGAAACGCAATCGCTGGATCCCTGGCTGGATCAGGTGGCGCTGCCATTGGTGATTCACAAACTCGGCGGCGGGCGGAATACGCTGCCGGACGGGTTGCTGGATGGGTCCGTCACCACCCACTACCGCTATCTGCCGATGCTCTATGCGATCGGGTCGGACGCGGCGGTGGAGGTGCTGGAAAAAGCGGTGTCGCCCAACAAGATCAAGAAGGTGCTAAAGAAGTACGAACCGGCACGGCGGCTGATCTATCAGGGCAAGGGCGCAAAACTGCGCGAAATGTTTGACCGCGAAAACCTGCCCAGAAAAGAACAGCAAATCCGCCAGAAAATCAAAAAAGCGCGGATGTGGTGGCGCTAACGGTTTGCTTCCATTTCGGCAATGGTGGGGCAAATCCTGCCGGAGCCATCCCAGTGAACCGGCTTGATCGCCACCACGTCTTTGAATTTGGCAAACTGTTCTGACGTTGGCCAACTGCCGCCGTTATGTTCCACCCACCCGCGCCAACGGCCGATGAAGGGGGCGTTGGCGGGTGGGGGGCGGAAATACAAGAAAACACGGGTTTTCAATTCACCCTGCGCCCAATGGCAGGGGCGTTCCATGCTCTTGGGGCGCAAAACCGTATCATCGCCAAAGGCCATTGCCAGTCCAATGGTTTCTCCAGCAAGGGGGGCGTCAAAAATTATCTGATTTACAGCAGCATTATTAAATATTGCTTCGATGAGCCGTTTCGAAGCTAACTGCATTGGGTTTTGGGGGCTGCCTGTTAATAGAGCGCCCGTCAAATCCGCACGTCTGAGATCTGCGCTTTCTAACCGCGCGTTCCAAAGGTTTGCTCCTTCCAGCGATGTATTCCGGAGATCAGCTCCCTCCAATCCAGCACCCCAGAGATTTGCTCCAGTTAGCCTGGCGTGGCGCAGGTCTGTGTTCAGCAGGAAAGCCTTGGTTAAACTTGCCTTGCGCAGGTCGCGGTTGGCCAGATTGGGGCGGGACAGGTTATCAAGATAGGTGGCGCGGTGGACCTGCCATTCATCGTCAAAGATCTGTTTTTGGGTATTGGTCAGGTTTTTGCAGGGAAAGGTGACGCTGGTTTTTTGGGTATCGGGGTTTGTGATTTCGGCCCGAATTTTGATGCCTTCGCGTTTGCACCACTGCTCGCGGAACCATTTTTGCGCATGGTCGCGGGGTTGCCAGTCTTTGACCAATTTGGTGATGTTTTTTTCGGTCAAATTGGCGCGTACCAGATAGTCGCTGAACCCGTATTTTTTGCGCAAGTCCTTGTGCCGCTGGCGTTTGGCCCGGTCTTCTTCCGACCAGTCATAATTCCGGTCATCCCACCATATCACATAGTCATCGATCCCGCCCTCGGTGCGCACCCATGACAGGGCAATGGTGATGGAAAAGAGCGCGATAAAAAACAGCCCCGACACACCGCGCCACAGCCAGCCACGCCAGCGCGGGCGATCCTTCTGCCCCCGCATATCATGATAGGCCGCGCCAAAGGATCGCGCGGCGGTCCAGAAGGCAAAGAATAATAGCAGGCCAAGGCCAAGGGTCATCCATTCCAGATGCGCCGGCATGGAGCGCCACCAGAAATAGCCAAGGATGGTCAGGCCGAACAGCCAGACAAACACAAAGGACACGACAATCCCGACACTGGCCAGCGTGCGCTTGTCGGCGCTTTCATCCCGACGCAACCGGCTGCGCCAGCGGATCATGGCATCGCTGACCAGCCACGGATGTACGGTCGCGCTCAGCGCGCGGCCCTGCGGGCGGGCAGGGGCCGCGCCCAGTACCTCCCATAATTGCACAAGGTAGAGGTGGAAATACACATAAAACGCCGCCACCAGTGCCGAACCGGCGGCAAAGAAATAGGTGACAGGAACCGAAACGCCGATCAGCGGCAGTTTGGTTTGGCGGTCAATGCCAAAGAAATCGATATCCTCGATCCCCAGCAATGTGACACCGGCAAAAACCAGCGCGCCCAGCAGCCCGAACCAGATACCGCGCGCGTTGCGGGTGATGGTATCCACCCGTTCCAGCGCGTGGGCTTCATCCTGCGACAGTTTGTGTGTGTGCGCATTGGCGATGCGGTTGGCCTGACGTCCGTCCATAAATGGCTCCCTTCAATGGGGCCAGTGTGGCGGGTCAGCGTGGGTTGGTCAAACAATTTGTAGCTGTGCTACTTCTTCTTGCGGGATTGTTTTTCCACGATGCCGGAGGTGCCTTCGCGGCGTTCCAGTTCGGAATAGACGTCCTCGAGCTTGACATCGCGCGAGGCCAGCATCACCAGCATGTGAAACAGCACATCGGCTGCTTCTTCTGTCAGCTTTTGCTTGTCGCCTTTGGCGGCCTCGATGATCGCTTCTACGGCCTCCTCGCCGAATTTCTCGGCGCATTTTTCGGGACCGCGGGCGAAAAGCTTTGCCGCGTATGAATTTTTCTCGTCCGCGCCTTTGCGGGATTCGATGGTGCGCGCAAGGCGCGTAAGGACATTTGCCATTTTATAATCTCACCGGAATACCGGCGGCCTGCATGTGTTGTTTGGCTTGTTTAATGGTGAAGTCGCCAAAATGAAAGATAGACGCGGCCAGAACCGCGCTGGCGTGGCCTTCTATGACACCATCGACCAGATGGTCAAGCGTGCCCACCCCGCCAGAGGCAATCACAGGGATGTTCACCGCATCCGCAATGGTGCGGGTCAGGGGCAGGTTGAAACCGGCGCGGGTGCCGTCACGGTCCATGCTGGTCAGCAGAATTTCACCGGCCCCTTTGGATTGCATCAACAACGCGAATTCCACCGCGTCGATGCCGGTGGGTTCGCGCCCGCCGTGGGTAAAGATTTCCCATTTCCCCGGGGAAACGGTTTTGGCGTCGATCGCCACCACGATGCATTGCGACCCAAAGCGGTTGGCGCTGTCGGCCACAACATCGGGGTTGGCCACAGCGGCAGAATTGAAGGAGACCTTGTCCGCGCCGGCCAGCAACAGATTGCGCACGTCCTCTGGTCCGCGCACCCCGCCGCCAATGGTCAGCGGCATGAAGCATTGTTCCGCTGTGCGCCGCGCCACATCGAACATGGTGCCGCGATTTTCAACCGTGGCCGCGATATCGAGAAAGCACAGCTCATCGGCACCGGCGGCGTCATAGGCCTTGGCGCTCTCGACCGGATCGCCCGCATCAATCAGATCGACAAAGTTCACGCCTTTGACGACGCGACCGTCTTTGACGTCCAGACAGGGGATAATTCGGGTTTTCAGCATGCGCATGGCTCTTTTGTTGCTCGCGGTGTCTATAGAGCCTTGTGCGCCGAAACAAAAGTGCGAAGTTTTTTCACCGGATGATTGCGCAAAAAAAGAGGCCGAGCACGAAGCTCGGCCTTAGTCCAACAGGGAGGTGAAGAAAGACGAGAACCAGAGGCTCGACCGTCCGCCTTCGATTAATAGATATAGCGCATAGGTATTAACAACAAGTGTAAAAAGGTCACAGTAGTTGCATATCGGCTATGACATTTTTGCATATCGGGCCTAGCTTTCAACGTAAGGTATGTAGTATATTGATTTTACTCGCTTGAATTGTGGCTAATCCGGTCATTTTTGATTTCTTCCAGAACAAAATCTCGAAACACACCCACCCTTTTGGAATGGCGAAGCTCTTCTGGATAGGCCAGATAGACGGGAATCTCCTGACTTTGCTGGTCTGGCATGACCCGAACCAGCTGTGGATTATCCGCCGCAACATAGTGGGGCAACATGCCGATGCCCACATCATGCAACACCGCACGCAGCACGCCAAAGTAGTTATTCACCGTCAAATGCGACACATGTTGCCCGACCAGCATCGGGGTCAGCCATTCAATCCCGGCGCTCACTTGCGGGCTGCGCAGGTTCTGGCTCACCAGCCGGTGGTTTTTGAGATCGTCAAAGGTTTCCGGTATGCCAAACCGTTCCAGATAGCCGGGACTGGCATAGAGCCGCATGTTGACAGCCATCAGCCGGCGGCGCACCAGATCGGCCTGACTGGGTTCTTTCATGCGGATGGCCACGTCGGCCTCGCGCATGGGGAGGTCCAGAACCCGCTCCTCCAGTGCCAGATCGATTTTTAAATCCGGATATTGGTCATACAGCCGCCCCAACCGCGGGGCTAGCCAGAGCGATCCGAAGCCAACGGTGGTGGTGACGCGCAGGTCGCCAACCACGCCATCCTTGCTGTCGCGGATGCGTGCAGAGGTGGCTTCGAGCTTGGCATCCATCACCTTGGTGGCGTCAAACAGCAATTCGCCCTGTTCCGTGAGAATCAGCCCGCGCGCATGGCGGTGAAACAGGGTAATCGCGAGGCTTTCTTCCAAAGCACGGATTTGGCGGCTGACGGCGGATTGCGATAAATGCAGTTTTTCGCCCGCATGCGTCAGGCTGCCTGCGTCCGCGACCGCATGAAAAATGCGTAATTTATCCCAATCCATTCTGAAGAATCCCCCGACTGCCGGTATTTTGTTCGTTTATTGCTCGCTTTGAACCTAGGTTAACCGGTGCTAGATTTCAATGACAGGAATTGTTTAATACCCCTTGTTAGGTCAGAATTTATGACCTAACATATGCGCAGGCTCGGAAGTGGGAGGAAACATGTCCAAGCAAGATATTTCGTTGAATGATCGCTATGACCTCGGCAAAGACACGGTTTTGCTGAACGGAACACAGGCATTGGTGCGGGTAATGTTGGCGCAAAAGGCGCGGGACAAGGCGGCGGGGTTGAACACGGCCGGATATGTGACCGGCTATCGCGGCTCGCCGCTTGGGGCGGTGGATCACCAGATGACGCTGGCCGGAAAATTCCTGCAAGCATCGGATGTGACCTTTCAAACCGGATTGAACGAGGATCTCGCCGCAACTGCGCTTTGGGGCGCACAGCAGGCGGAAATCCGCGGTGACGGCAAATTCGATGGCGTTTTCGGCATGTGGTACGGCAAGGGGCCGGGGGTGGATCGGTCCGGTGATGTGTTCCGCCATGCCAATATGGCAGGCAGTTCCAAACACGGTGGTGTGCTGGTTTGCATGGGCGATGACCACACGGGCGAGAGTTCCACCGTGCTGCACCAGTCCGAATTCGCGCTGGTCGATGCGATGATGCCGATCCTGTCGCCCGCCGGTGTGCAGGAAATCCTGGATTACGGGGCCTATGGCTATGCGCTCAGCCGCTATTGCGGGGCCTGGGTGGGGATCAAATGCGTCAAGGATACGGTGGAATCCACCGCCGTTGTTGATGGCAACCCGGATCGGGTGAAAATTACCCTGCCAACGGATTTCGACATGCCCGAGGACGGGTTGAACATTCGTGCCAACGATCACTGGGTGCCACAAGAAGCGCGCCTGCATGATTACAAACGTTTCGCCGCCGAGGCCTTCGCCCGTGCCAACGGGCTGGATAAACGCATGCACGGCAAGGCTGGCGCGAAAATCGGTATTGTTTCCATGGGCAAGAGCTGGCTGGACACCAGCCACGCGCTGGAACTGCTGGGCATTGACGCGGCAGAGGCAGACCGGCTGGGCATTACCACCTACAAGGTGGCGATGACATGGCCGCTGGATATGACCTCGTTCAATGAATGGGCCGAAGGGCTGGACCTGATTATTGTGGTCGAGGAAAAGCGCAAGCTGGTCGAGGTCCAGATCCGCGAAACCCTGTTCAACATCCGTGACGGGCGTCGGGTGATTGGCTGGAAACATGACAAACGCCCCGAGGAAACGGTTTTTTCCGTCAAGGGTGCGCTGGATCCGGTGCTGATTGCGCAAAAGCTGGGCATGTTGCTGGGCGAGGAAGGTATCGCCACCGACCAGATGAAAAAAGCACTGGCGCGACTGGACGAGGCCATCACCGCCGATAATGCCACCGATCTTGCGGCGCGCTTGCCTTGGTTCTGTTCGGGATGTCCGCACAACACATCGACCAAGGTGCCGGAAGGGTCGCGGGCCTATGCGGGGATCGGCTGCCATACGATGGTGCTGTGGATGGATCGCAACACTTATGGATTTACCCACATGGGGGCAGAGGGCGCGAACTGGGTCGGGGAATCGCTGTTTTCCACCCGCGACCATGTGTTTCAGAATCTGGGCGATGGCACCTACAACCATTCCGGCGTTCTGGCGATCCGCTCGGCGCTGGCGGCAAAAACCAACATCACCTACAAAATCCTGTTCAACGATGCGGTGGCGATGACCGGTGGCCAAACCCACGATGGCGACCTGACAGCACAACGGATCTGTGCCGAGGTTCTGGCCATGGGGGTGGAACATCTGGCGCTGGTTTATGACGAAAAAGAGGACGTCCCGTTCAATGAATTCCCCAAAGGCGTAAAGTTTTACGAACGCCATGAATTGATGCGGGTTCAGGAGGAATTCCGCGAAATCAAAGGCGTATCGGTCATTGTTTATGCACAAACCTGTGCCGCCGAAAAACGCCGTCGCCGCAAACGCGGTACATTTCCGGATCCGGATCAGCGGGTGTTTATCAACCCCGAGGTTTGCGAAGGCTGTGGCGATTGCGGGGTGGTGTCCAACTGTGTGTCGATCACGCCGCTGGAAACCGAACTGGGACGCAAACGCCAGATTGACCAGTCTTCCTGCAACAAGGATTTCTCCTGTATTGACGGTTTCTGCCCGAGCTTTGTTACCGTTCACGGCGGCAAACTGCGCAAACCGGCGGCCAGCGGAATTACCCTGCCGGAATTGCCGGACCCTGCGTTACCGGAGATTTCCGGCACCCATAATCTGGTGATTACCGGCGTTGGTGGCACCGGCGTTGTGACCGTGGGTGCGGTGCTGGCCATGGCCGCGCGGGTTGAGGGCAAAGGCGCGGGCATGATTGAAATGGCTGGCCTTGCACAGAAAGGCGGGGCCGTACAGATCCACATGCGTTTGGCACACGACGCCGCGGATATCAATTCGATCCGCGTTTCCGTGGGCGAGGCCGATGCGGTGATTGGCGGCGATATGGTGGTGACGGCGGGGGCGAAAATGCTGGGCCTGATGGCGCGCGACTGTACCCGTGTTGTGTGTAACAGCCATGAAATCATCACCGGCGAATTCACCCATAACACCGGATTTTCCCTGCCAAGTGACGGAATGGCATTGGCCCTGACCGGCCGTTTGGGCGAACAGGCGGTGTCGTTTCTGGAGGCAACCGAATTGGCGCGGGTGCATCTGGGCGACAGCATTTATGCCAATGTGCTGATCCTTGGCGCGGCGTGGCAGCAAGGGTTGTTGCCCCTGTCGCACGCATCAATCATGACTGCGCTGGAACTGAACCGTGCCGGTGTCGAAGGCAACAAACGCGCCTTTGAAATCGGGCGCTGGGCGATGGTGGATCCAGAGGCGGCACGTGCGTCGATCCGGCGTGACGTCGTGACGTTGCCAAAAACACTGGCCGAGAAGATCGACTTTCGCGCGGACCGGTTGGTGGCTTATCAGGGCAAGCGACTGGCAAAACGCTATCGCAAGCTGGTCGAGAATTTCACCGATGAAACGCTCAAGGAGGCGGTGGCGAAATCCTATCATAAGCTGTTGAGCTATAAGGATGAATACGAAGTTGCCCGCCTGCATTCG
>CAMZLM010000048.1 GCA_947311485.1 uncultured Paracoccaceae bacterium | reverse complement strand
CCCTCGGACCAGTCGCTATCACCCTCTTCCAGCACACGACGAAACGAAGCAGGAACGGAAACCCGCCCCTTTGCATCGACTTTATTGTCGATCTCGCCTCTAAAACGTCTGGCCACGCTGGGTGACTCCTTCTCTTTTTGTCGGGGATATGCTACCCCCTGAAATGGTAACGGCGGATCAAGCTGCTGCCACTGCTTGATCCGCCGCCCTCGTCCCCGTTTGGGGGTGTCCGATTTGGGCGCGCTCCTTGGGGGGGAGTTCTGCGTGCGCCGCAGGTCGGATCTTAGTGGATGGAGTGGGTTGCCTGCATGAAACCTGACTTGGGTTTTTGGGTCTTAGCGCCCTTAATACTGTCCCACCTCATCGTGTAATTAGGTATACATGGGAAAGTTTGGGGATCAATGGATTTTTTTGGTCCTCGATGGAAAATAGCGAAAAATCGGCTGAAAAATACGCAACCTCAAGCAAAAAGTGCGCCAGAATATGCAAATTGTAGTGTGAAGACAAACTCAGGGCACCACATATAGCGCCCAGAGATTGGGTGTCATTTTTATCCAAGTTTTCCCAAATGAATCCAAATGCGAATAGAACATAAGCGGAACTTACTGATGTTTTGGGCTACATCCAGATTTACGGCCATTTGATTCGGCCCAATCCATACCAAACGTGCCTGTCGGAATCTTTGCCAAATGCGCTTACTCCTGCTCTTTCATAGCGGAGCAGGAGAGTCGGCTGCCTTGAAACCTATGGGCCAAGGGTTTCCGCTATTTGCCCTTCTCACCCTGCCGTGGTCTGAAAAAAGCCCGGCAGGGACACTTCCAGCAATTCCAGATCAGGTGAACAATCAGCATAGGTACTGACCAGTCCGGGTGGGATGACAAAGGCATCCCCTACCTCTAGCGATTTGGCCGCCTGCCCCTCCGCCTGCAAGGTCATGCTGCCGGCCATAACAAAGGTAAACAGGATATCGCTATTATGGCGCAACGCTGGTGGGGTACCATTTTCAAATCGTGCAACCTGCACACCGGCAACGCCGTTTGTGCCCGCCGCAATGCCCGTATCACGACAGGTAAACCCCGGCACGCGAAACGGTTGCCATGTGGCCCGATCCTTGATGTGGTGGACGAATTTTTGCCCCTGCCACCGCCGTTCGGGATCACCCTTGCGGTTGGGCAGGGTCATCTCGTGGTCGATCAGGGTGATGTGTTCTGCCGGCACGCCGATTTCAATCACCTCGATATTTTCAGAGGCATACATCACCCGATGCCGGATTTCCGGTGGCTGGATGACACAATCTCCGGCACTCAGGCGGATTTCGTCGCCTTGATCCTCGTACAGAACATCCACCCAGCCCTTGTAGCAAAAGATCAGCTGAAACCCGACCGCATGATAATGCACCATGTCCGGCACCGGCCCGCCATCGGGAATGCGAATGTGGCTGGCGATGATCGCCCCGCCAAGGCGGCTTGGTA
This sequence comes from uncultured Paracoccaceae bacterium, assembly GCA_947311485.1. Lineage (GTDB taxonomy): Bacteria > Pseudomonadota > Alphaproteobacteria > Rhodobacterales > Rhodobacteraceae > Amylibacter. The sequence continues at coordinate 5,006 of CAMZLM010000048.1, read as the reverse complement.
CCAGATCACGGTAATGCATGCCAGCGCGACCAATCACCCAAGGGGCCTGATCGCGCAGGCGACGCACCACAAAAGCATGTTCCGTTGCCGGCATTTCCAAAGGGGGATGCAGTGGCGCGATTTCTATTTTCATACCGTTGGGCGCAGTCAGTTCCGTTTCCCCGTCGGCAAACCCCGCCGGATCATCGGTTAAAATGCGCAGGGTTCCCGCCGGTTCCGGCGCGCCTTTTTCCAGCCTCAACCGCACACCGTAACCGGACAGAACCACCACCGCCGGATTATCCGCCGGAAAGATGCTCTCAAGCCGAAATCCCAGCTTTTGGGTGAAAAACGGTAGATCATCACGTACGTCAGCAGTGGCAATCCGGATTTCGGCTTGTACGTCAGGTTTGGTCATTTGCAGTCCTCATGCGGGGTATCGCCCCACTGAACACCAGTTTAATTTACATGTAAATTACTTTTGCACCCGAAACGGCTCCAGACTTTTGATAAAGGCCTCGATGAAATCAATCGTCAGTAGGGAAATTGGCGTGTGGGTCGGGTGCAGGATCGCCAGATGATGCGCAAGACCGGGGCCAAAAGGGCGGGCGACCAGCCCTGCTTTTTCATAGCAATGCCCGTCCAGCGCGCTGACCACAGATACGCCGGCCCCTTCGGCCACCAACAGGCAAGCGGTGGAAAACTGGCGGGCTTCGATCCAGGAATTCATCGTCACACCCCGGGCAACAAAGCTTTCGTTTAACTCCTGATAAAATAACCCGTCACGACGGGTATGGATCATCGGCTCCTGTATCAGGTCCTCGGGCCAAATTTCGTCCTGCATCGCCAAGGCATGCCCCTCGGGCAAAACACAAACCGTGCGAATATCAATGGTTTGGCTCTCGACTGCGGGATGGCTGGTGAACCCGTCGGTGATGCCGCAGTTGTATTGATCCTGAATAATCCATTCCAGAATACGTTCCGGCCGGTCCGGTTCCAGCGCCGCCGTCACATGCGGGCGTTCAGCCAGAAACCGCGCCAGCACACCGGGCAAATGAACCGCAGCAAACCCGGACAGACAGGCAATCCGCAAATGCCCCGCCGTGCGGTTGGTCAAATCCTGGGTCAATTCCTCTATGTGATCAAGACTGTCAAGAAGGCGTTCGACCTCGGCCAACAGATAGCGCGATTCCTGGGTCGGGGTCAGCCGCCCGCCATGGCGACTAAACAACGCGAATCCCACGGAATCATCAAAGCTCGACAACAGCCGACTCACCGCTGGCTGCGAGATTTTAAGCTGCTCCGCCGCCGCTGTCATGCTGCCCAGACGGGCGACCTCTCGAAAAGCTTGTAACTGTCTGAGCCTTACCGCCATAGTTGAACATCCTGTTTCCCCTGTATTTCAAGGGTTTTTTTGACCTTTCGGTCTGAATATAACATAATGTTATTTTTAAATAGGCAAAATATCCATTTGAATTATGTTTTTGAACATGCTTGCTTGTTACAGAACTGTCTCAAAGCTGCGAAACAAGTGTTACAATACGTGGCTAGGCGTTGTTTGAAACGAACCGACATGGAGTCAAAAATGAAAATTCAACTTCTGGGATCCCTCTTTGCAGGATCATTGCTGGCATTGGCATCTGCCGCCAGCGCACAAACCGAAATCAGCTGGTGGCATGCCATGGGCGGGGCAAACGGCGATCGGGTGAATAAAATCGCCGATGATTTCAACGCCTCCCAATCCGAATACAAAGTAGTGCCAACCAACAAAGGCAACTACACCGAAACCATGACCGCCGCGATTGCCGCATTCCGCGCTGGCGAGCAACCCACAATCGTTCAGGTTTTCGAGGTCGGCACCGCCACCATGATGGCCGCCAAAGGCGCAATCGTGCCGGTTGAAAAAATGATGGCCGATGCGGGCGAACCATTTGACAAGGCCGATTATCTGCCTGCGGTGATTTCATATTACCAAACACCGGAGGGCCAGCTGCTGTCGATGCCGTTCAACTCCTCTACGCCTGTTTTGTGGTATAATGCCGACGCGCTGAAATCCGCCGGTGTTGAAGTCCCTAAAACATGGGCCGATGTTGAAAATGCCGCCAGCAAGCTGGTGGATAACGGCATGGCTTGCGGTCTGTCCTTTGGCTGGCAGAGCTGGGTTATGATTGAAAACTTCTCCTCTTGGCACAATCTGGCCATCGGCACCAAGGAAAACGGTTTTGCCGGTTTTGATACCGAACTGACCTTTAACAACGATGCGGTGAAAAATCGCTTACAGCGTGTTGCCGACATGCAGAAGACCAAGGGATTTGTTTACGGCGGTCGTCGCGGTGACAGCCTGCCAATGTTCACCAATGGTGAATGTGGCATGTGGATGAACTCCTCCGCCTATTATGGCTCGATCAAATCGCAAGCCAAGTTTAACTTTGGTCAAACCATGCTGCCGCTGGATACAGCCGTTGCAGACAAGGCGCAAAACTCGATCATTGGCGGCGCGACCCTCTGGGTTCTGGGCGGTCACGACTCCGAGCAGTACAAAGGTGCCGCCAAATTCCTGACCTATCTGTCTTCGCCAGAGGTTCAGGCGTGGTGGCATCAGGAAACCGGTTATGTACCGATTACCAATGCCGCTTACGAGCTGTCCAAAAAGCAGGGTTTCTACGAGAGCAACCCGGGCACAGACACAGCCATCAAACAGCTGAGCCTGAATACCCCGACCCCGAACTCCAAAGGTCTGCGTTTCGGGAACTTTGTGCAAATCCGTGACATCATCAACGAAGAAATGGAAGCACTCTGGGCCGGTGACAAAACTGCCGCCGACGCGATGGACGCCGCTGTGACCCGTGGCAACAAATTGCTGCGTAAATTCGAGCGTTCTGTAAAATAAGGGCAACCGCCCTATCCTGTCCCGCAGCTGGAAACGGCTGCGGGATTTTTTAGGTGGTTTGCAATTTACCTGACAAACAGGTCAGATAAACTGCAAGTTACTTCACCCGAGGATCCCGATGCTCAAACGTGTGCATTTCCCCAGCTCTCTGCTGCCCTATCTGCTGGTTGCGCCGCAGATTATCATCACGATTGTCTTTTTCATGTGGCCCGCATCGCAGGCGATTTATCAATCGTTTCTAATCGAAGACGCCTTTGGCCTGAGCACGGAATTTGTCTGGTTCGAGAATTTTCAGGTGTTATTCGAGGATGAAGAATATCACAAATCCTTCATTCGCACGGGGTTTTTCTCGGCTGCGGTAGCTTTCCTGTCACTTTCCGTTGCATTGATCCTTGCCGCCTATGCGGACCGGGTGATCCGGGGGGCGATGACCTATCGCACGCTGATGATCTGGCCTTATGCGGTGGCTCCGGTGCTGGCAGGGGCGCTCTGGCTGTTTATGTTCAACCCGACGATCGGAATTTTTCCCTATCTGTTGGATATGGTCGGATATGACTGGAATCACAAGCTGAACGGCGGACAGGCGATGGCGCTGATCATCATGGCAGCGGCGTGGAAACAGGTGGCCTATAACTTCCTGTTTTACCTTGCCGCCATGCAATCAATCCCGAAATCCATCATCGAGGCCGCCGCCATTGACGGGGCTGGCCCTGTGCGCCGGTTCTGGACGCTGATCCTGCCGCTGGTGTCGCCGACCACATTTTTCCTGCTGGTGATCAACGCGGTATACGCGTTCTTCGATACCTTCGGCATTGTCCACGCCATCACCAGCGGCGGGCCGGCGGGTGCCACCAATATTCTGGTCTACAAAGTCTATGCCGACGGATTTATCGGGCTTGATCTGGGCGGGTCCGCCGCGCAATCGGTGATCCTGATGATCCTTGTCATCGCCATGACCGTGGTGCAATTCCGTTTCGTTGAAAAGAAGGTGGAGTACTGACATGATCGAGAACCGCCCCCTGCTGACATTTGTCACCCATCTCATTCTGGTCATTGGCGTGGTCATCGTTGCCTTGCCGATCTGGATCACCTTTGTCGGAGCCACCCACGACCCGATCCGCATGCTGCAAAAACCGATCCCCATGTGGCCCGGAACGCATTTGTGGGAAAACTTCACCACCGCCTTTTTCGGGGCCGGACCAAGCGGCAATGGCGCGCCCGTCTGGCGCATGATGCTGAACTCGATGGTGATGGCGCTGACCATCGCCTTTGGTAAAATCGCGATTTCGATCATTTCGGCCTTTGCCATTGTCTATTTCAAATTTCCGTTCCGCATGGGATTCTTCTGGATGATCTTCATCACCCTGATGCTGCCGGTAGAAGTCCGCATTCTACCCACCTTCGAGGTCGTTGCCGATCTGGGTATGCTGAATTCCTATGCCGGCCTGACAATCCCGCTGATCGCCTCGGCCACGGCCACGTTTATGTTCCGTCAGGTATTCCTGACCATCCCCGACGAAATGCTGGAAAGCGCGCGGATTGATGGTGCGGGGCCGATGCGGTTTTTCTGGGATATCCTGTTGCCCCTGTCGCGTACCAATATCGCCGCCATGTTTGTGATCCTGTTCATCTATGGCTGGAACCAATACCTCTGGCCGTTGCTGATCACCACCGACAGCGACATGACCACCATCGTGATGAGCATTAAACAAATGCTTGAATCCGCGGAGCAAACGCCGGAATGGAACATCATCATGATGACCGCCCTTCTGGCCATGATCCCCCCCATTTTTGTCGTCATCGCCATGCAGAAGCTATTCGTGCAAGGCCTGACCGAAACCGATAAATAGGACACGCCCCATGGCTACTATCTCTCTCAACAACCTAACCAAATCCTATGGCGACACCGAAGTCCTGCACCATGTCGCCGGCGAAATCAACGATGGCGAATTCATCGTGATCGTCGGGCCGTCCGGCTGTGGTAAATCCACCTTGTTGCGCATGGTTGCCGGGTTGGAAACCATTACATCCGGTGATATTTCAATCGGCGGCAAGGTCGTCAACGATCTGGAACCGGCGGATCGCGACATTGCCATGGTGTTTCAGAATTACGCGCTCTATCCGCATATGACCGTGG
>CAMZLM010000047.1 GCA_947311485.1 uncultured Paracoccaceae bacterium | reverse complement strand
TGCAGCCATCCCGCCAAATTGGCAATTACCCAAACAGGTCGCCGCTGTAGCTCAGATGGTAGAGCACGTCATTCGTAATGATGGGGCCGGAGGTTCGAGTCCTCTCAGCGGCACCACAGGTTCTTCTGGAACAGAAGGACCAACTCACCTCACGACATTTCACCGGGCGGCAGGCGTTTTTGCGGGCGCTATTTTAATTTCGCCAACAGGCGCAGCAATTCCTGTTTTTCTGCGCTGCTCAGCGGGGACAAGGTTTTTTCGGAAATCCGTTCGGCGGCGGCGACCACCTGTTGATAGAGTGCAACGCCCGCAATATTGGCGCAGAGCAGCTTGCGGCGGGAATCATCCGGATTGCGCCGCACATTCAACAGCCCGCGTTTAATGAGCCGGTCTGCCACGCCTTTGATGGTGGCGGCGTCCATGGCGATTTTACGTCCCAGTTCATTTTGCGACATTTCGCCAAGTTCGACCAGTTTGGCCAGTGCCGCGAACTGGGTGGGGGTCAGTTCGGGCATATGTTGGGAGAAAATCGCCAAATGTCGTTGGTTTACCCGACGAAGGATAAAACCGACTTGTTCGTCCAAACGATAATTGTCCATGGGCGCCCCTTTTGTTTGGGCGAGCGTAGCTGTTTTTTCACCGGATGGCTACGGTGGGAATGCTTGACTTTGGTCGGGGCGGGTCGCAAACTTGTTCGTGTACAAACGAGTTTTGCGCGAGGATGCAGTGACGGCCTTTTATCAACCCGAAAACCTGATGGATGCTTTGACGTGGCAATCCGAAAACACCGGCGTGATTGCGGCGGGATGCACGGATTTATTGGCGGCAACGACGGCGCAGTCCTTGCGCGGGGCGGTTTTGGATATTTCGGGGTTGGCAGAGATCAAGAACATTTCCCGACAGGAGGACGGCGCATGGCGGATCGGCGCGGGGGCGAGCTGGGCCGATGTGGCGGCCGCGGAATTACCGGCGGCGTTTGCGGGGCTGCAACAGGCGGCGCTTCAGGTGGGATCAACCCAAATTCAACAGGTGGCAACCGTTGGCGGCAACCTGTGCAACGGGTCTCCGGCGGCGGATGGTATGGTGCCGTTGCGGGTGCTGGGCGCACAGGTGGAGCTGGTCTCTGTACGGGGGCGGCGGCGCATGGATCTGGCGGATTTTGTCACCGGTCCGCGCCAAACCGCGCTGGCACCGGATGAATTGATGGTGGCGCTGCATATTCCGGCGCATTGCGCACAGGGCAAGAGCGCGTTTGTCAAACTGGGGGCGCGCAAATATCTGGTGATTTCCATCGCCATGGCGGCGGCGCGGCTGGTGGTTGAGGATGGAAAAATAACCGGTTGCGCGCTGTCGATCGGGGCCTGCGGGCCGGTGGCTACGCGGCTGCCTGCGGTGGAACAACTGCTGACGGGGATAACGTCGCAGGATGCCATTGCCGGTGTGACGGATGTACGGGTGGCCGAACATATCGCCCCGATTGACGATATTCGCGCCGATCGGGGCTATCGTTTACAGGCCGCCGGCGAAGTGTTGCGCCGCGCAGTAGCGCAAGCACTGGAGGCGACAGAATGCCGGTAAAACAGACAGAAATCACCCTGAACGTAAATGGACAACGCCACGAAATCGCCGTGGACCCCGCACGCCGCTTGTCGGTGGTGCTGCGCGATGATTTGGGGCTGCGTGGCACCAAAATAGGCTGCGATGCCGGTGATTGCGGCGCGTGCAGCGTGTTGGTCGCGGGGGAACCCGTCTGTTCCTGCTTGATGCCGGTGGCACAGTTGCGCGGACGCGAGGTTACCACCGTAGAGGGCCTGTCGGCTGACGGTATGTCCAACCTCCAAGCCGCATTTTTGCGCCACGGGGCGGCACAATGCGGGATTTGTACACCCGGGATGCTGGTTGCGGCAGAGGCATTATTGACGCGGATACCAACCCCCGACCGCGATCAGGTGGAACAGGCGCTTGGCGGGGTTTTATGCCGCTGTACCGGCTACAAAAAGATCATTGATGCGGTGATGGATGCGGCGACGCCCCGCACGCAGGCGGTGCTGCCGGTGGCGGGGGCCGCTGTCGGGGCGCGGCTGGAGCGGCTTGACGGGACGGCCAAAGTTGTCGGAACCGAAGTGTTCGGCGCGGATCTGGTGCCAACGGAAACGCTGTTGGTGCGGGCCGTGCGGGCACCGTTCCATGCGGGGCGGTTTGTGCTCGGGGATTTCACCGGCTGGGGGCGTGACAAAGGCGTAACCGTGCTGACGGCGGCGGATATTCCGGGGCAAAACCGGTATGGCGTTATTCCGGGGTTCGAGGACCAACCGGCGTTGGCGGTTGACCGGATCCGTTTCAAAGGCGAACCGGTGGCGTTGGTTGTCGGGGACGCTGCTGTGATAGAACCGCTCGATCTGGGCGGTTTTCCGGTGGACTGGCAGGAAACAACACCGGTTTTGACACAGGCCCAATCGCGCGCCACGGCGGACACGCCCATACATGCGGCGCGGGTTGGCAATGAATTGATTACAGGGCAGGTGAAACAGGGTGATGCGCCGGCGGGGCTTGCACAGGCGGCCTATGTGGCGTCCGGCACGATGAAAACCGCCTATGTGGAACACGCCTATATCGAACCCGAGGCCGGCGTAGCATGGCTGGAGGGGGACGTTCTGAACATCCATGCCTGCACACAGGCTCCGATTATGGATCGGGATGCCACCGCCGATATTCTGGGCCTGCCACGCAACCGCTTGCGCATTCGCGAGAGCGCCACAGGCGGCGGCTTCGGGTCCAAGCTCGACGTGACCTTGCAGCCCTTGATCGGGTTGGCGGCGCTGAAAACCGGCAAGCCCTGCCGAATGGTGTTCAGCCGCACGGAATCGCTGCAAACCACCACCAAACGCCACCCGGGCGACATGCAGGCGCAAATCGGTGTGGATGCCGACGGGCACCTGTGCGCCATGGCGTTTTCGGGGGATTTCAATACGGGGGCCTATTCCAGCTGGGGACCAACCGTGGCCAATCGGGTGCCGGTGCATGCCTCGGGGCCGTACCGGATGCCGAATTATCACGCGCAGGCCACGGCCCTGCATTCCAACGGGCCGTCGTCGGGCGCGTTTCGCGGTTTTGGCGTGCCTCAGGCGGCGTTGTTGCAGGAAACCCTGTTTGACGATCTGGCGCAAAAGCTGGGTATGGACCGGCTGGCGTTTCGACTGAAAAATGCGCTGCAGGACGGTGACCGGACGGTCTGTGGGCAGGAAATCTACGGGGTCGGCATTGGCACCTGTCTGGAGGCCCTGAAACAGCCATGGCAGCAGGCGCAAACCCGTGTTGCAGCGTTTAACGCGGCCCATTCGGACATAAAACGCGGCATTGGCGTGGCGTCCTGTTGGTATGGCTGCGGCAATACGGCTTTGCCCAATCCGTCGACTATTCGTCTGGGGATCAAGCCCGACGGCAGCCTGTGTTTGCATCAGGGGGCAACCGATATCGGGCAGGGGGCCAACACGGTGATCCCGCAAATCTGCGCCGATGCGTTGGGGGTGGCGATTGCGGATTTCACCCTGATCGGTACGGACACATTTTTAACGCCTGATTGCGGCAAAACCAGTGCATCGCGCCAGACCTATGTTACGGGCAAGGCCGCTGAAATGGCGGGGCAGGCGTTGCGCGCGCTGATCCTTGGTCGCGCCAATGCAGGGCCGGCGGCGCGGATATGTTTGCAGGATGGCCAGCTGGTGGTCGAGGACAACGGCGAGACCCGCCGGATTGATCCCGCGGGCCTGCCGGAAAATGAATATGGCTATGTTTTGATGGCCGAGGAAACCTATGATCCACCGACCAGAACGCTGGATGAAAACGGGCAAGGCGTGCCCTATGCGGTGTATGGCTACGGGGCGCAAATGGCCGAAGTCGAGGTCGATTTGCGTCTTGGCACCACGCGGGTTATCCGGATTACGGCGGCGCATGATCTGGGGCGGGTGATCAACCCGCTGTTGACCGAGGGCCAGATCGAGGGCGGCATTGCCCAGGGGCTGGGCATGGCGTTGATGGAGGAATATATCCCGGGGCGGACCGAAAACCTGCATGATTATCTGATCCCGACCATAGGCGACATGCCGGAAATCGACTCGATCCTGATCGAGGTTCCCGACCCCGAAGGCCCGATGGGGGCCAAGGGGCTTGGCGAACATGTGTTGATCCCGACGGCACCGGCCATTCTGAACGCGATCCGCGATGCATCGGGAGCGCGGATCACGCAGCTGCCGGCGCTGCCGCATCGGGTGTTGCGCGCGATACAGGAGGCCACGACATGAGCCGCGAAAAGGTCGAAAAAATCCGCTGTGATGCCTGTCCGGTGATGTGTTTCATTGCCGAGGGCAAGATCGGAGCCTGTGATCGCTATGCCAACCATGACGGCAAAATCATTCGTTGTGACCCGCTGACCATGCTGGATCGCCGGCTTGACCAAGGCGGGGAGATCACGCCGTTTTTGCGCGAAAACTGGGATGGGTCACTGGTGAACGATCAGGATTTGTTTGTCACGGCTGTGGGGTCCGGCACCACCTATCCGGATTATAAACCGGCCCCGTTTATTGTATCGCGCCAGTATGACGATGCGGATTTTGTGACCGTGGTCAGCGAGGCGATTTTTTCCTATTGTTCCTGCAAGGTCAAGATCGACACCGACCGGCATTTGGGGGCCGAAGGCGCGCGGGTGCTGTGCAAGGGGGAGGTCGTGGGGCTGGTGATTACCTCTGAATACGGTTCGCAAATGCTGTCGCTCGGCGGGGTGGATCATTTGACAGGAGGCAGCAAATCCGAGGGCCGCGTCACCTGTGATGTCATGCTGCGCCTGTTCAACCGCGAGCCGGTGGAATTAACCATAGAGGACGGCGCAACCGTGGTGGTACAATCGGGGCGGCCACCGATTGTGAACGGGGTTGCCGAACAACGCATGCGGGTTGGCTGCGGGTCTGCGGCGATCGGCATGTTTGCGGCGGGATGGCAGGGTCTGGTGGACGAGGTGGTGGTGGTGGATGATCACATCACCGGCGTGATGTCGGAACATCAGGCGGGCAAGGTTTTGGACTGGCCGCCTACGGGGATTAAAATGCGGGGGCGGCGGTCCACGCCGGGGCGGTATTTCAAGGTGGCCGAACCGGGGCTTGGCTGGGGCGGTACCGATATTGACGATCCGCTGGCGATTCTTGGTGACTGGAACCCGGCCAAGGGCGCGCGGGCGGGGCTGACGGTGTTGATGGTTTCCACCACCGGCGAAAATGCGGCGTATTTTGTGCTGGATGCGGATTTGAAACCGCAGCCACACCCAATGCCCGATGACCTGCGCGATGCGGTAGAGCTGATTGCCGATAATTGCGAACCGGCACTTTGTACCGTGTTGTTTATGGGTGGTGCGGGCGGTTCCCTGCGGGCCGGTGTCACGCGCAATCCGGTGGCGCTGACGCGGTCGGTGCATGATTTCAAAACCACGGTCACGTTGGGCGGGCAAAAGGCCTATGTCTGGCCGGGGGGCGGCATTACGGTGATGGTGGATGTGGCGGATATGCCGGAGGGGTCCTTTGGCTCTGTACCGACACCGGCGATTGTGGCCCCGCTGGAATTCACCGTACGGCGGGATGATTATGCGGCTTTGGGCGGGCATACCGATGCGGTGCGCGACCTGCGCGATGTGTTGGAAAAAGGTGGCGAATACGGTGCGGATATGCGCGCGGTTGCGCCGCGGGATAAGGAATAATGCAAGGCCCGCAGGCGCATATCCTGCCGGATGGACGGTTGCATTTGCACCATGGGCCGATTGATTTGCTGGTCGGGGTGAGCGGGGCCGGCAGAGGTAAAGCCTGTCAACGGGCGGTTGCGCGGTTTGAGGGAGTGTTACAAGGGCTGGCGGATGAACTGGGGCAACTGCGCAGGTCGCTGCAACAGGAGCCGGTTGTAAGCGGTCCGGTGGCACAAAGCATGCTGGCAGCCGTGCGCCCGTTTTCGGACCGGTTTGTCACGCCGATGGCGGCGGTGGCGGGGGCTGTTGCGGATTATGTGCTGGCGGTTTTGCCGGCTGTGGATGTGGATCGGGCCTATGTGAACAACGGCGGCGATATCGCGGTGTATCTGGGGCAGGGGCAGCACTATACCGCCGCCATCCCCGAAGCACGAGAGGCGCGCCTGCACCTTGCCGGCCATCTGCCCTGGCGCGGGATCGCCACATCGGGCTGGCGCGGGCGCAGTCAATCGCGGGGAATTGCGGATGCGGTCACGGTGATCGGCGAAAATGCGGCGATTGCGGATGTGGCGGCGACTTTGATTGCAAATGCGGTTGATTTGCCCAATCATCCTGCCATAGAGCGGCGACCGGCACAGGAGGTAATACCCGATAGCGATCTGGGCAGGCGGCAGGTAACGGTGGCGGTTGGGCCACTGTCATCCAAAGAGGCGGCGCTTGCCCTGAAGCGGGGGCAGAATTACGCGGCTACTCTGGTGCAGGCCGGACAGATCGGCGGGGCCTTGCTGTGCTTGCAGGGGCAAACAACACTTGTGGGCGAAAACGGATTTCGCCTTGGGACAACAGGAGCAGAGTATGCAGAAGTTTAAGTTACGCAAGATGTCGGTGATCACCGAGGAAATCTATCACGAAGGTGGCAACAGCGACGCACCGGTACAACGCGCGGCGGTCATGGCGATTGTGTCCAATCCGTTTGCGGGGCGGTATGAGCCGGATTTGCAACCGGCAATGGATGATTTGAAGCCACTGGGGTTGGAAATGACCGACCGGTTGATTGATGCGCTTGGCGGGGTTGACGGGATCGACGGATACGGCAAGGGCGCGATTACCGGTGCCGCCGGTGAAATCGAACATTCCGCGATCTGGCATGTGCCGGGGGGCTATTCCATGCGCGAACGTCTGGGAGAGGCCAAGGCGATTGTCCCTTCGGCAATGAAGGTCGGCGGCATGGGGTGTCGGATCGATATTCCGCTGGGCCACATCAACGCTGCCTATGTCCGCAGCCATTTTGATGCAATCGAGGTCGGGTTCCCCGATGGCCCGCGTGCCGATGAAATAGTGTTCATTCTGGCCATGGCCAAAGGCGGGCGCGTGCATGCGCGTATGGGCGGGCTGTTGGTGGAAGATGTCAAAGGGCAGGACGGGCTGCGATAACTGTCCATCAGACAACAAAAAGCCCCCGGCAATCGCACGGGGGCTTTGAAATTCAAATGATTGAGATTACTGCTCGCCGAGCGCATTCCAGGCAGCGGTAAAGCCCTTGAGCGACATTTTCAGGTTGATCGGCTTTTTCGGGTCGGAAATCGCGGCAATGGTAAATGTCGCCTTCACGCCTTTTTTCATGTTTTTGATCTCGGCATGGGTCAGACCGAAACGGGCAAAACAGCCCAAACGTTCACACCAGTTATAGGGATAGCGTTTTGCCTTGCCTGAATCGACGCGCATAACCACTTGTGCGGTCAGCAGGCTGCCCAGCGGGCTGGCGAAATCGACGCCGGCGGCGGCTTTGCCACCTTTGGGCAGTCGGCGCAGGTTGATTTCGGCAACATCAACGCCTTGCTCGTCGTTCAGCAGTTGATACAGACCACAGGATTCTTTGGTGCCTTCGGGGGCATCAGGGGCCGCCTTGACGCAATGAACCTGCCAGTCGCCATGGGTTTCGCGGGCATAAAGCTGACCGGGTTGTGGTTCCTGGTTTTCATCGGCAACCGGAAACTGTTCGTCTGTTACGGGTGCCGGTTTTTGCGCGGTGTCTTCGGTGGTTGCTTTGGGGGTTTCGCCAGCAGTGTCCTGGGCATAAACAGCAGAGCCAGCAGCAAGTGCAATTGCTGTCGAAAGATAAATCAAGGTCTGTTTCATCAAGGTACTCTTCTTTTTGATGTTAAACGTCTGAGCGAATACTATGTGCCTTTTCCGGGCTTGTCAGGCACAAAATATCGACCAAGCGGTAAATTGCTGTTGATCCGTTAGGGCCATTAAAAAAGGCACACAATAAATGCGTGCCCTTTCTTTCTGCTTCCCGCAGTTCTCCCCATCGGACCAGCCGATCATTTGTGTGCTATTGTTACGTCATCGCACGGGGTTGCGTCAACAGGGGCTGGGTTAAAAAACAACAGTTTATGTGTTTTTTATACACTTTAAGGGAAAATTAATGAATTCCGTCAATTGCACGCGGCACTGAATCCAGAATTGGCTTGGCGTGGGGGATTGAAACGGGGTATTCAGGATGAAATTAAGCCAAAGGTGGGGCCATGCAAACAGGTGATCGAATTTTTCTCGGCGGCGGGGGCGAAGGTTATCGCGACCCTCAGACCTTGCTGTTGAAATATGCCAACCGGCACGGGCTGGTGGCTGGCGCGACGGGGACCGGTAAAACCGTAACCCTGCAAATCATGGCCGAGAGTTTCTCCGCACAGGGGGTGCCGGTGTTCCTGTCCGACGTCAAAGGCGATCTGGCGGGGCTGGCGGTGGCGGGGTCGCCGGACTTCAAACTGCATGACGCCTTTATGAGCCGCGCGAAAACCATCGGGTTTGACGATTACGGTTATGATGCATTTCCGGTGACGTTTTGGGATTTGTTCGGCGAACAGGGCCACCCCGTGCGCACCACGATTGCCGAAATGGGGCCTTTGTTGCTGTCGCGGTTGATGGAATTGTCCGAGGCACAAGAAGGTGTGATCAACATTGCGTTTCGTATGGCCGACGAAGAAGGGCTGCCATTGCTGGATCTTAAGGATTTGCGTGCCATGCTGGTCTGGCTCGGGGAAAACTCCCGCGAGGTGGCCTTGGAATACGGATCGATTTCCAAAGCCTCCGTCGGGGCGATTCAGCGCCGGCTTCTGGTGCTGGAAAATCAGGGGGCGACGGCGTTCTTTGGCGAACCGGCGCTTGATCTAAAGGACATTATGACCACCACGCCGGGCGGGCTTGGGCGGATCAATATTCTGGCGGCGGATCGCCTGATGCAATCGCCCCGGCTCTATGCCACATTCCTGTTGTGGATGCTGTCGGAATTGTTCGAAACCCTGCCGGAGGTCGGCGACCCGGACAAACCCAAGCTGGTGTTTTTCTTTGATGAGGCGCATTTGCTGTTTGATGACGCGCCCAAGGCCCTGATTGACAAGGTCGAACAGGTGGCACGCCTGATCCGCTCCAAAGGGGTCGGTGTTTATTTCGTCACCCAAAACCCGGATGACGTGCCCGAAGACATCCTTGGCCAGCTGGGCAACCGGGTGCAACATGCCTTGCGGGCGTTCACGCCGCGCGATCAAAAAGCCCTGAAACTGGCGGCCTCGACCTTTCGCGAAAATCCGCGTTTTGATACGGCAGAGGCGATTAAAACCGTGGGTGTCGGCGAGGCTCTGGTCTCTACCTTGTTGAAAAAGGGCATGCCAAGCGTGGTGGAACGGACCCTGATCCGGCCCCCGTCTTCGCAGCTCGGCCCGATCACGGCTGCCGAACGCAAGGCCGTGATGGCCCGTTCGCCCGTGGCCGGCTTGTATGAACAGGCCACCGATCGCGACAGCGCCTATGAACGCTTGGCCAAACGCGCCGAAATTGCCGCCAAAGAGGCCGAAGCCGCAGAACGCGCGGAACAACAAGCCGAACAACAGGCCGAAATTCGGGACCGTGAGTTTTCCCGCGCCCGCCGGTTTGATGGCAAGAGCAGCACCGGACGGCGGGTGACACAGACACGGCGCAAATCATCCTCGCGCAGTGACAGCATCGGCACCGCCTTTGCCAAATCCTTTGCTCGCCAACTGGGCACCCGCGCGGGCCGCAGTCTGGTGCGGGGGATACTGGGTAGCCTGTTTAAGGGGCGCTAAAACGTCGGGTGTGTGCTTGGCGCGCACCGGCGCAAAAAACTACAGTTTGCGAATGCGTATCTTGGTGATTTTGTTCATGTCCCGCTCCGCGATATCAAACCGGAACCCGTGAAAGGTGAACACTTGTCCAACATCGGGGATCATCTGCGCCTCGTGGATGACCAAACCGGCAATGGTGTTGGCCTCTTCATCCGGCAAATGCCAATCCAGCGCCCGATTGAGGTCGCGAATGGTCATGCCGCCGTCAATCAGGTAATTACCGTGTTCATCCGGCACCGGCACCTTGGCGCTGTCTTCGTCATGCTCATCGGTAATTTCGCCGATGATTTCCTCGATAATATCCTCGAGCGTAATCAATCCCTGTAAATCGCCGTATTCATCCACCACCAGCGCAAAATGGGTGCGCCGGCGCAGGAATTCATGCATCTGATCCTCGAGAGAGGTGGTTTCCGGCACGAAATATGGTTCATTTGTGACGTCCAACACTTTGAAATCATCCAGATTTTGCAATCCGCCTTGGGAATGACGCACCTGTTTGTTTACCGCGCGCAGCAGGTTTTTGGCATGGATCACGCCAACGATGTTTTCAGGATTTCCCTGAAATACCGGCAATCGTGTGTGGGACGAGGCAAGAATTTGATCGACGATTTCCTGTGGCGAGGCATCGGCATCGACCATTTCTATGTCGGAACGGTGCAACATGATTTCCTCGACCTCGCGGTCGCGCAAATCCAGTGCGCCAAGCAAGCGGTCCCGATGGTCGCGTTCAAAATTACCCTCGATATGACCCAGCGCGATTGCGCCGGCGATTTCATCCTGCGCGGCTTGGGCCTCGTCCTCGGTGGTTTCGCGAATGCCGGCCATCCGCAAAATACCGCGCACCACCACCTGTACTGTGAGTACAAAAGGCGCCAGCAATTTTACCACAATAGAAACGGGCAGGGACACCATTTGCGCCGCCTGTTCCGAGCGCAAAATCGCATAGGTTTTGGGCAGGACTTCGGCAAAAACCAGCACCAGCAAAGTCATAACAACGGTCGCAAGGGCCACGCCGCTTTCGCCAAATATCCGCATCATCAGGCTGGTGGCCAAAGACGCCGCCAGAATATTCACCAGATTGTTGCCCAGCAAAACCGCGCCAATCAGGCGTTCGTTGTCTTCGGTCAGTCGCAAGGCACGTTTGGCCCCGGGGCTGCCTTTGTCGGCCATGGCGTGCAGCTTGCCCCGGCTTGCCGCTGTCAGGGCGGTTTCAGAGCCTGAAAAAAACGCCGAAATAACCAACAGCACCACAATGGCCGTGAGCGTCAGCCAGAAATCCCAATCCAGCCCAACAACATGATGTGCCGCATTTTCCATAGTATGATCCTAATTTACCTCTGCCGGTTATGCGCAACATGGACCACAATCGCAAGCATTTAGAGTGGTCGGTTTTTTATACGGCGAAATGGGCAAAAATGTTGTAAAAGTGATATTAAATATCATATTTATGTAAAAATTTTGTAAAATTGTTGAATATGTGATCTTAAACTCACCGAGAAATTCGTATTTCTCGGTGGTCAAAGGCTGAATTTTATCGCTTGTACCGTTGAATTAGTCCTGCGCAAGCGGATGATGTTCCATCACCAGAGTACGCAGTTTTTCGTCCAGAACATGGGTGTATATCTCGGTCGTGGCCACATCCGCATGACCCAGCAACATCTGGATCACCCGCAAATCCGCGCCCCCTGCCAGCAGATGCGTGGCAAAGGCATGGCGCAGGCTGTGGGGGGTAACCGTGTTCGGCGGCACACCGGCGATCACGGCGAACTCCTTGACCAGAGTATAAAACCGGATGCGGCTGATGTGGCCGAGCTTGCCGCTTGAGGGAAATAAAAACCGCGACACCGGCTTGCCTTTGGCCTTGGCGGTCTCTTGCGCGCTGTCCCACATTTTGATCCACGCCGCATTGGCCATGCGGGCAGGCGCGGAAAGCGGCACAAGCCGTTCTTTGCCACCTTTGCCTTTGATCAAAATCATTTCCGGATCCCCCCGCACCGCCGCCACCGGCAGGGATACCAGTTCGGACACCCGCATGCCGGTGGCATAGAGCAGGTGCATCAAACAGGTGTTGCGGGTGCGATCCGCCGGATTGCGACCGGTTTGAGGGGCAGCGTTCAGCAAGCGGTCTACATCGGCTTCGCTCAGGACTTTGGGCAGATGGCGTTTTTTGCGCGGGCCGCGAATTTGCTGGGCCGGGTTGTCATCCCGCAATCCCTCTTCAAAGGCAAACCGGTACAATTGCCGTACCGCAGACAGGCGCCGCGCGCGGGTGGATTCAGCCATGCCGCGGGTGTCGAGCGCAATCAGGTAATCCTCGATGTTTTCGCGTGTGGCCTTGGGAATATCGGTGTTCAGGCTTTGTAAATGTTCGGCAAATTCCAGCAAATCGGCACGATAGGATTTCAGCGTGTTTTCGGCGGCATCCCTTTCGGCAAACATCGCCTCCAGGAACGGATTGATCCACGGGGCCATTCTAGGTACGCCCGTTCAGGATCAACAGCTGGATCGCCACATCATGGGCTTGTTCTGTCATGCCGGCCTGCACCAAGACAGAAATCGCGGTTTCAATGGCAACGGGATCAAAACGCCGTTCGCTGGCCAGTAAATGCATGGCACGTAACACGGCCTCGCCTTTGCGGCCATTGTTGACCATATCCACCAGCCGGTTTTGGGTGGTTTTTCCTTGCAAGGCCTCCAGAATGGCGACTTCCAGATCGGTGACCGGTTTGGCCGTGACCCATTCTTCGCGCGCCAAAGCCGCCAAAAACCGGTCGTGTTTGTCCGGTGTTGTCAGGGTCAGGGTCAGCGTGGCATGTTCCTTGTGCAACAACGCGAGCCGGAACCGCAGGCGTGTGGCCTGATCCGAAAGCTCCATATCGGCAATGCGGGGAAAAACCAGCTCTGCCAAGGCGATTTCCAACCCGACATTGCCCAGTTCCCGATAGGCATCCGGCAAAATTTCAGACACGGTTGCATTGTCATGGGCGGCGAGTGCCGCGCGCAGGGATTGCACCGCGCGCACCCGATCCCAAATTCCGCCGGATGCCGACGGGCGGGCCTCGTTATAGGCTTCGATCAGGGCGGAATAGGGTATGGCCTGAGAGCGCGCCAAACGTTCCGCCGCAGTTAACCGGTTGCGCCAACCGGCATAGTTTCGCAAATCCCCGTGCAAATACGCCAAGGGCAGTTGTTGGCCGTCACGCGGCAGGGCCAATGCCTCGCGCATGGTGAAATTCAGCGGGGTCAGGTTTTCAGGCATCGGGGGGTCCGGTTCGCCGATAAACAAATCCGGATCCAGAAACATCGCGATCAGTTCTTCTTCGTCGTTGCTGATTTGACCAAGGGTCGTAGCGCTCCGCAAGGTGAGCGCCGCTGCGGACCAGTCGCCAGACCGGAACAAACAAAATATCCGCGCCTTGAGCGAGGGGGCCAGCCCCGGTTCGTTCAACATCGCCTGACAGGCGCGACCGGCGCGACCGGTCAGCAGGCTGATGTCAAACCAGCGTGAAAACAAGGCTTTAGAGCGACTATGCGCTTTGTCCAGCAGGGCCTCCACCTGATCCAGCGCGCCTGCCGCCAGCAAATGATCCACCCGCGCCAGCAAAAGCCGCCCGTCCTTTTGCTGGCCTATTGGCGGGGATAATTCCGCCAGCAAAATACGGTGAAACAGGGCCATGACCTCGGGTTGGGCATTCACAATGTGGGGTGTCAACAGTTTGACCAGCTTGTCCGTATCGCTATCGCCCCAGAAATCAGGCGGCAATCCCAACAGGGACGCCGGCAACACCCCCACACTGTCCAGACGGATATCATCCAGCGTGGATTGGGTAATGACCTCGGTAGAAAAACCGCGTTGCGCGGCTTTTTCGATCGATTTTGAGGAAACGGACAGCAAAACACCTCGGTCTCGGGTGGTTTTCAGGGTGTCCCCGCTTGCCGTACCGGCCAGCACCAGACCCAATAATCCGGCGAAAACGGGTTTAATTATTATCCGGTTGAACAACAACTGTTACCTCTGTTTGTGGCGCGGACAGGTCGCCAAAATAGGAAAACCCCAAAAGCCCGACAAAGGCAATAAGTACCAGAATAAAGAGATATTTGATCAATCGACCCATTCGTTTTATCCAACTTCTGTTTATTTCGTGTTTCAGGGTTTGCTATGCTGCAAGGCGATGTTATCACCCAAATCACAAAAAGGGTATATATAGCGATGGTATCCGGCGGATTTTTGCAAAGAATACTGTGGCAAGGGGAAAGAGGGCTGTTTTGAGCTATCACCTATCGAAAACCATCGCTCTGGTCGGGCTGATGGGTGCAGGGAAAACGGCTGTTGGCACGTGGGTTGCGCAGGAATTGGGCGTACCGTTTGTGGATTCGGATGCGGAAATCGTCAAGGCCGCGAATATGTCGATTGCGGAAATTTTCACCCGCGACGGCGAAGCGTTCTTTCGTGCCCGTGAAACCGAAGTACTGGAACGTCTGCTCAAGGGGGCACCTTGTATCCTGTCGACCGGCGGGGGGGCCTATCTGGCCGAACGCAATCGTGAATTGATTTCGTCCCACGGGGTGGCCTTGTGGTTGCGGGCGGATCTGGATTTATTGTGGAGCCGGGTGCGCCACAAAACCACGCGTCCCTTGTTGCAAACCGATGACCCGCGCCAAACGCTTGCAGAACTATACGCCGCACGCACCCCGATTTATGCCAAGGCCGAATTGGCGGTGACCTCGGAAAAGGGGCTGTCGATTGCATCTATGGGAAGGCGGGTGGTCGACACCCTGTTAAAGGATCCGCTCAGCGGCGTAACTTTGAAAGAACACCATGCATAAAACCGTTACTGTCAATCTGGCTGACCGATCTTATAACATTGAAATCGCCCCTGATTTGCTGGCTCAGGCGGGGCAGTATGTGGCCCCGTTCCTGCGCCGAAAACGGGTGGCGATTGTGACCGATGAAAATGTTGCCGGACTGCATCTGGAGACGTTGAAAAACGGTCTGGCACAGGCGGATATTAAAACCGCAACCCTTGTGCTGCCGGCAGGCGAGTCAACGAAATCCTGGGAAAATATCCAACGCACCGTGGAATGGTTGCTGGCGGAAAAAATCGAACGCGATGATATCCTGATTGCCTTTGGCGGCGGGGTGATCGGTGATCTGGCCGGCTTTGCGGCGGCCATTTTGCGGCGGGGGATCCGGTTTATTCAGGTGCCAACCACGCTTTTGGCTCAGGTGGACAGCTCTGTCGGGGGGAAAACCGGCATTAATTCCCCGCACGGAAAAAACCTTGTCGGGGCGTTCTATCAACCACAACTGGTGCTGGCGGATGTGTCCGTTCTGGAGAGCCTGACCAAGCGCGATTATCTGGCGGGCTATGCCGAGGTGACCAAATACGGCCTGCTGGGGGATGCGGCATTTTTCGAATGGCTGGAACAAAACGGCGCGGCAGCGGCGGCGGGGGATGTGGAAAAGCGCATCAATATTGTGCGCCATTCCTGCCAGATGAAGGCCGACATCGTGGCGCGTGACGAACACGAACGCGGCGATCGGGCGCTGTTGAATCTGGGCCATACCTTTGGTCACGCGCT
This sequence comes from uncultured Paracoccaceae bacterium, assembly GCA_947311485.1. Taxonomy (GTDB): domain Bacteria; phylum Pseudomonadota; class Alphaproteobacteria; order Rhodobacterales; family Rhodobacteraceae; genus Amylibacter. The sequence goes on along the minus strand of CAMZLM010000047.1, from coordinate 19,469 downwards.
TGAGGCCGCCACCGGTTACAGTGACCGGCTGGTGCATGGCGAAGGTGTATCTATCGGCACCGCACTGGCGTTTGAAACGGCCATGCGGCTGGGCCTGTGTTCCCAAGAAGCCCCGAGCCGTGTGCGTGAACATTTTGCCGATATGGGCATGAAATACCTGCTTGGCCATATTCCCGGTGATCTGCCGGATGCGGAGGGGTTAATCACCCTGATGGGACAGGACAAAAAGGTCAGCGACGGGATTATTGCCTTTATCATGGCGCGCGGCATTGGCGATGCTTTTGTCACGCGCGATGTGGATATGGCCGTGGTGCGCAGCGTGCTGCAAGAGGCGCTCTCCCGCCGGTGACGATGATTTTCGCGGGGGGATAAATCAGCGGTTTACCTTTGGATGTTTTAACGGCAACAAAGGGCTACCCTGCCGTCACAATACGAGTCCCCCATGCGCCCGATTTCCCGAATGCCCGATCAAACCGCCGCAGCGATTACGACGGTTTTTGCCGATATTGACGACACGTTGACAACCGATGGCCGTTTGCCGGCGCGGGCGTATCAGGCGCTTGAGGATTTGTTTAACGCCGGTTTTCATGTCGCTCCGATCACCGGACGGCCGGCGGGCTGGTGCGATATGATCGCGCGGTTCTGGCCGGTGAGCGGGGTTGTCGGTGAAAACGGCGCATTTTATTTTGCCTATGATGAAAAGACCCGCAAAATGCGGCGGGTTTACTTTGCCGATGCGGCGACACGGGCGGCAAATGCGGCCCGGCTTGCACAGATTCAGGCCCGTGTTCTGGCCGAGGTTCCGGGCTGTGCCATTTCAGCGGACCAACCTTACCGCGAGGCCGATCTGGCCGTTGATTTCTGCGAAGACGTGCCCCCGCTGGATGCGGCTGCGGTGGCGCAGATTACCGCGATATTTGAACAGGCCGGGGCCGTGGCCAAGGTATCCTCCATTCATGTGAACGGCTGGTTCGGGGCGTATGACAAACTGTCCATGTCACGCCGGTTCGCGGCAGAGGTGTTGGGGATTGATCTGGATGCGGATAAAAACAAGGTGGTTTTCTGCGGCGACAGCCCCAACGATGCGCCGATGTTCGATTTTTTTCCCAATGCCTGTGGCGTTGCCAATGTGGCCGATTTCAAGGGCCAGATGAGCGCGGAACCCGCGTGGATTTGTGCCAAACGGGGCGGGGACGGGTTTGTGGAACTGGCAGAGAAGCTGTTGGCATCCCGTTAATCGCGAGAATGCCAGTATTAATGGTGGTCGTGACCCAAGCTGGGCATACACATACTGTATTGGCCTGCACGCTCTTACGAGAATTCACCAAAACAGGCGAATTGCCGAGGTTTTGTTACACAACTGTTACAAAACCATCATAATTCCACGTCATAAGTATATCCGGGTTTCTGCAATGAACCCCTTAATTCTTTGACAAGGCATGAAAAAATGGTCAAGAATCCCCGCCCTAACCGTACGCTCGATCGGGATCTGAAATCCCGTGTCCTTCTGGAACAGGCCAATCTGGCCATTCGCCGGCCTCTGGTGGCCCCTGCATTGGCGGGGCTGTTTATCTTTCTATGCGGTTTGATCGCCAGTTTTTCTTTCGGGATGGGGTCGGATGGCCTGATCATCACCGCAGCGGCAGCAATCGGGGCCTATATGGCGCTGAATATCGGGGCCAATGATGTGGCCAACAACGTGGGGCCTGCGGTTGGCGCGAATGCGTTGACCATGGGCGGCGCGCTGGTGATGGCGGCGATTTTTGAAACGGCCGGTGCTTTGTTGGCGGGCGGCGATGTGGTTGGCACCATTTCCAAGGGCATTATTGATCCGTCCTATGTCCGTGATGCAAATGTATTTGTCTGGATCATGCTGGCCGCATTGATGGCCTCTGCGGTGTGGGTCAATCTGGCTACATGGCTGGGGGCACCGGTATCCACCACCCATTCGGTTGTGGGGGGCGTCATGGGCGCGGGTATAACAGCGGCCGGTTTTGCGGCGGTAAACTGGCCGAAAATGGGCCAGATCGCTGCCAGCTGGGTGATTTCGCCGCTTCTGGGCGGGGTGATTGCGGCGCTGTTCTTGTGGTTCATCAAATCCAAAGTATCCGATCAAAAGGATAAAATCACCGCCGCGCGCCGTTGGGTGCCGGTGATGATCGCGATTATGGCCGGGGCATTTTCTGCGTATCTGGCGGTTAAGGGCCTGAAAAAGATCATCAAGATTGACATGCAAACCGCCTTGTTAATCGGGGCGGGTATGTCTGCACTGACCTACTTTATCACCAAACCGCTGATCCGTCGCCAATCCGAAGGCAAAGACAACACCAAAGAAACCGTGCGCGGGTTGTTCACGCTGCCACTGGTGTTTGCGGCGGCGCTGCTGTCCTTTGCGCATGGGGCCAATGATGTGGCCAATGCGGTTGGCCCACTGGCCGCGATTGTGCATACGGTGGATCTGGGCGAGGTCGCCACCAAAGTATCAATTCCCCTGTGGGTGATGGTTGTCGGGGCTTTTGGTCTGTCGATCGGGCTGCTGTTGTTTGGCCCGAAAATGATCCGTCTGGTCGGGGAAAGCATCACCAAGCTCAACCCGTTGCGGGCCTATTGTGTGGCGCTCTCGGCCGCGATTACCGTGATCATTGCCAGCTGGCTTGGCCTGCCGGTCAGTTCCACCCACATTGCGGTCGGGGGGGTTTTCGGGGTCGGGTTCTTCCGCGAATTCCATTGGCGTGCCACCACAAATGCGGCAGATGTGCAAGAGGTCGTCGCGACCGAAGCCGCCAAAGCCCAAAAGAAAAAGCGCAAATACCGCAAGCTGGTGCGCCGCAGCCATTTCCTGAATATTATCGCCGCCTGGGTGATTACCGTTCCGGCGGCAGGGCTGCTGTCGTCAACGATCTTTCTGGCGCTGTCACATTTCGCCGGCTAACAACCGGTCCATGGACGCGGCACCCTTGGCCAAAAGGGTGCCGTAACCCTGCGGGTCAATATTGGCCCCGCAAACCACCATCCCGACTTTCTTCCAGCGCACGCGCTCCCGATACGGGCCCAATGCCGCTGCCAGAACCGCACCTGCGGCCGGTTCGACCGCCAGCTTGGCCTCTTGCTGAAACAGCGCCAGTCCGGCGCAAATTGCCGCGTCGCTGACCAATACCACGTCATCCACAAACCGCTGGGCCGCGCCTAAACAATAGGGCAGGGCCATCGGTGCCCCTAAACTGTCGGCCAGTGTTGCAACCCGATCCAGGGTCACCGGCGCGCCCTGTTTCAAACTGTCATGCATCGAGGCCGCGCCAAACGGCTCCACCCCCAAAATCTCGCAATCCGGATTGATTGCCTTGATCGCCATGGCCACACCGCCAATCAATCCACCGCCCCCGATGGACACAATCACCGCCTCCAGGTCGGCCACATCCGCCATCATTTCCAGCCCCACACCGGCGGCCCCGATCAACGTGTCCGGCCCTTCGAAGGGATGCACAAAAATCCGCCCCTCTTCTTTTTCAAGCCGGGCTGCCTCGGCAAAGGCCTCTGCCGGGGTTTCTTTTATAACGATCTCGGCACCAAGCGCGCGCACCTGTTCCACCCGATAGGGATTGGCCGTGGCAATCAACACAACCTTGGCCGAAATACCGGCCTGCTTTGCTGCCCAGGCCGCCGCAATCGCGTGGTTTCCCGCGCTCACAGCCGTAATCCCGCGCGCCCGATCCGCCACAGGGATCGCCGCCACACAGGACAAAGCCCCCCGCGCCTTGAAGCTCCCCGTATGCTGAAGCATTTCCAGCTTCAACGATATCTCCGCCCCGCCCAAAGCCTCGGCCAAAGCAGGAGACGCGCAAGATACAGAGGGTGTGCGAATAACATCCGCCGCCAATTCCCGATGCCGCGCCCGCATTGCTGCCAAATCCGGATAGATCATAAACTGCCCCTTTGTTTCGAATTCGTCCAAATATCCCTGCCAGAGGCGCCCACATCAGCCGCGCTCACAGGCCTGTCACAGGAAATCCATCCCGCGCTGCAACCGCTGTGCCACTTCAAAGGCGTGATAGGTTAAAATCCCGTCACAACCGGCGCGTTTGAACGACAGCAGGGCTTCGGTCATCACTTTCTCCCGATCGATCCAGCCATTTTGCGCGGCGGCCTCGATCATCGCGTATTCACCGGACACCTGATAGGCAAATGTCGGCACATGGAAGCTGTCCTTTACCCGCCGGCAAATATCCAGATAGGGCATGCCGGGTTTGACCATCACCATATCGGCGCCTTCGTCCAGATCGCGCGCCACCATGCGCAAGGCTTCGTCGCCATTGGCCGCGTCAATCTGATAGGTCTTTTTGTCGCCCTTCAACGCCCCCGCAGCCCCCACCGCATCGCGGAACGGGCCGTAAAACGCCGAGGCAAATTTTGCCGAATAGGACATGATCGCCACATCGGCAAAATCATTGCTTTCCAGCGCGCGCCGAATAACACCGATCCGCCCGTCCATCATGTCCGACGGGCCAAGGATATCGGCACCGGCCTCGGCCTGTACGAGCGCCTGTTGTTCCAGCACCATCAAGGTTTCGTCATTCAACACCACCCCGTCACGCACAATGCCGTCGTGGCCATCCGAATTATACGGGTCCAGCGCCACATCCAGCAGAATACCGATATCCGGCACCGCCGCCTTGATCGCGCGGGTGGCGCGATTTACCAGATTATCCGGATTTGTCGCCTCTGCCGCATCCGGCGTTTTATTGGCAGGATCGGTATAGGGAAACAGCGCAATCACCGGAATGCCCAGATTGGCCGCTTCATTCGCGGCCTCGACCACCTTGTCCACGGACCGGCGCATCACCCCGGGCATAGAGGCCACGGGCTCTTCGATGCCTTCACCGTCGCGCACAAAAAGTGGCCAGATCAGATCTTCGGTCGATAGCACGGTTTCGCGGGTCAGATCCCGCATCCAGTCGGTACGACGCAACCGGCGCGCACGCGCGGCGGGAAAAGGGGCAGGGGGTAAAGACATCGGTTTTCCTTGTTTCAAAGGGGGTTGCCTGATTGAGTGCCTAAAATATCATCATAGTTCAAGCAGAAATCCCAAAACCGCAATTGGAATCGGCACCACTTTGGCCTAAACACCCCAAAACAACAAACGGGGAGCCACATGGACGGGTTCTATGCAGAAGTAATCGGTTCGCGCAGCTTTGCCAGTGTCTGGTACTGGATTTTGCTGGCGCTGGTCTGGACGCGCACCACCCACTGGACATTGGGGGTGCCGTATGATGACGCGCGGATGGCGCATAAGCGTGGTGGGCAGGCGCAAACTGATTTCGAAACCCAGATCGAAATCAATGTGCGCAAAACCATCACCATGTTCGACAGTCACAACGTCTTTTTTACCGCAATTGCCGCGTTTTTACTGGCGACCGTTTTTATGCTGGGGTTCTGGTTCGATATCCAGTTTATGCAGGCCGGTTTTTTGCTGTTGTTTCCGCTGGCTTGTGTGGGTGCCCTGAGCCTGCGGCTCGCGCATCGCTGGCATGAACAGCCGCTTTACGGGGACGACCTGTACCGGTCTTATGTGTATCATCGCTGGGTCAAGCATTTGATCGGGGCCAATGCGATTTTGTTCACGGCATTTTGGGGTGTATCCCAAACCCTGTTCAGCCCCTACGCCTAGGGGCGCGGATTAACCCGTAAACGACATGATTGCCTTGTTTCCATGGCAACGCTGCGATAGGCCCTTTGTCTTATGAACGAGCAGAAATACAACCCGAACCTGACCACAATAAGCGGCGCCCCCGAGGGTTTCGACGCCCGTTTGCTGGTGGCCCATCTGGAAAAAACCGGCGGGCCGCTGGTGCATGTGGCGCGTGATGATACGCGTCTTGCCGCGATGCAAACGGCCTTGCGGTTTTTTGCGCCTGATCTGGCGGTGTTCACCTTTCCCGGCTGGGATTGTCTGCCCTATGACCGCGTGTCCCCCAACGCCGGGGTTTCGGCTGCGCGCATGTCGACCTTGGCGGCGCTTTCGCGCGGGTTCGAGCGGCCTTTTATCCTGCTGACCACTGTCAACGCCGCAACCCAACGGGTACCGACGCGCGCGGTTATGGGCGTGTCGAGCTTTGTTGCGTCGGTCGGAGGGCAAGTTGATGAAACCGCCCTGCGCGCCTATTTTACCCGCATGGGGTTTTCCAAGGCGCCCAACGTCACGGAACCGGGTGATTATGCCATTCGCGGCGGGTTGATCGATGTGTATCCCCCCGGCGATACCGGCCCGGTGCGGCTTGATCTGTTTGGCGATGTGCTGGACGGGGCGCGCCGGTTTGATGTGGTGTCCCAGCGCACAGTGGAAAAATTGTCGCGCGTGGAATTGGCCCCCGTATCGGAGGTCATGCTCGATGAGGCCGCGATTAAACGCTTTCGGCAAAACTATCGCGCCGAATTCGGCGCGGCGGGGACGGATGATCCGCTGTATGAATCCGTAAGTGCCGGTCGCAAACATCAGGGTGTTGAACATTGGGCCCCGTTTTTCCACGACCGGATGGAAACCCTGTTTGACTATGTACCAGAGGCCACGGTGTTTCTGGATGACCGCTGCACACAGGCGCGGTTGGCCCGTTGGGAGGCCATCGCCGACCAGTATGATGCCCGCGCCGAGGCGCTCAAATCCCGTGCCCGTCTGGACAGCGTTTACAAACCTTGCCCGCCAAAACTGTTGTATCTTGATGATGCGGATTTTCAGGCCGCTTTGGCCGGTTTCAAGATCAAGCAACTGTCGGTACTGCCGCAAGCAACCGGTCCGGGTGTGGTGGATGCCGGCGGCCGTATCGGGCGTGATTTCGCACCGGAACGGCAGCAGGAAAAAGTAAGTGTTTTCGATGCGTTGGCCGACCATATCAAAGCAAGAAAACGGGACGGCCATGTGATCATGGCCTCTTTTTCCAAGGGCGCGCGAGAGCGGCTCTCGGGGTTGCTGGACGATCAGGAGATCCCCACCGGCACGTTGATTGGCAACTGGTCCGGTACACAGGCGGAAAAAGGAAAGCTGTCGTTGGCGGTCTGGCCGCTGGAACACGGGTTTACCGCGCCGGGCCTGACGGTGATTTCCGAACAGGATGTGCTGGGCGACCGGATGGTGCGCGGGGCAAAACGCAAACGCCGTGCCGATAATTTCCTGACCGAGGCCACCAGCCTGTCACCGGGTGATCTGGTGGTGCATGTGGATCACGGTATCGGCTGTTATCGCGGGTTGGAAACGGTCACGGCGGCGGGGGCACCGCATGATTGCATCCTGCTGGAATATGCCAACAACGACCGGCTGTATCTGCCGGTGGAAAACATCGAATTGCTGTCGCGGTACGGCAGCGACACCGGCCAGCTCGACCGGCTGGGTGGCGGGGCATGGCAGGCCAAAAAGGCCAAGCTCAAGGAACGCATCCGCGAAATCGCCGACAAGCTGATCCGGATCGCCGCCGAACGTGCGTTGCGCAAGGCCGAGGTTCTGGAGCCGCCGCACGACACATGGGAACGGTTCTGCGCGCGGTTTCCCTATACGGAAACCGACGACCAGATGGCCGCGATCGAGGATGTTCTGGCGGATATGGCATCCGGTCGGCCGATGGACCGGCTGATTTGCGGCGATGTGGGTTTTGGCAAAACCGAAGTCGCCCTGCGCGCGGCCTTTGTCGCGGCGGCGGCGGGAACGCAGGTGGCGGTCGTGGCCCCGACAACCCTGCTGGTGCGCCAGCATTTCAAATCCTTTGAGGAACGCTTTCGCGGCCTGCCGATCCGGGTGCGGCAATTATCGCGCTTTGTGTCGGCCAAAGAGGCCCAGACCACCCGCGACGCCCTGCGTGACGGGGCGGTAGAGATCGTGATCGGCACCCATGCCTTGTTGGCAAAAACCGTCAAGTTCGCCAATCTGGGTCTGTTGATCGTGGACGAGGAACAGCATTTCGGCGTCAACCACAAGGAACGCCTGAAGCAGCTGCGATCGGATGTGCATGTGTTGACCCTGACCGCAACCCCGATCCCGCGCACGCTGCAAATGGCGCTGTCGGGTGTGCGCGAAATGTCGATCATCGGCACCCCGCCGGTGGACCGTCTGGCGATCCGCACCTATGTCAGCGAATTCGACACAGTCACCATCCGCGAGGCCCTGTTGCGCGAACATTATCGCGGCGGTCAGAGCTTTTACGTAGTGCCGCGCATTGCCGACCTGCCAGATATCGAACATTTCCTGCGCGAACATGTGCCAGAGGTGTCTTTTGTCGTGGCCACGGGGCAGATGGCGGCGGGGGATCTGGATCAGCGGATCAATGCGTTTTATGACGGGCAATACGATGTGCTGTTGTCCACCACCATTGTCGAAAGCGGGTTGGACATTCCAACCGCCAACACCATGATCGTGCATCGCGCCGATATGTTCGGCCTGTCGCAGCTCTATCAAATTCGGGGGCGGGTCGGGCGCTCCAAAACCCGTGCCTATGCCTATCTGACCACCAAACCGCGTGGAAAGTTGACCAAAACCGCCGAAAAACGCCTGCGGGTGTTGGGGTCACTGGATAGCCTCGGGGCCGGGTTTGCGCTGGCCAGTCAGGATCTGGACATTCGCGGCGCGGGTAATCTGCTGGGCGATGAACAGTCGGGGCAGGTACGCGAGGTCGGGTACGAGTTGTATCAAGAGATGCTGGAAGAGGCCATCGCCAAGATGAAGGCCGGCGAAATGGAAGGCCTGCCGGACGAAGGCAGCTGGTCGCCGCAAATCAACCTCGGGGTGCCGGTGTTGATACCGGCGGATTACGTCACCGATCTGGATGTGCGTCTGGGGCTGTATCGCCGTTTGTCCGGCCTGAGCAAAAAGGTCGAACTGGAAGGTTTCGCCGCCGAACTGATCGACCGTTTCGGAACTTTGCCCCCCGAAGTCGACACCCTGCTGCGCATCGTGCGGATCAAGGCCCTGTGCCATCGTGCCGGCATTGCCAAACTGGACGGCGGCCCCAAGGGCGCGGTGTTGCAGTTCCACAAGGACAAATTCGTCGATCCGGCGGGGCTGGTTGAATATCTGCACAAACAGAACGGGTTGGGCCGCGTCAAAGACCATAAAATCATCATTCGCCGCGACTGGGGCAGTGACAAAGCCAAAATCAACGGGGCTTTTATCATTGCGCGTGATCTGGCAGTGATTGCGACCCCCAAGAAAAAAGCCTAAAGCGTGTCGCACCAAATCGAATTCATCCGGTGGGGCGAACGTATTTGCTTGCGCAAACGCTGCCTCGCCCCGCCAGCCGAATACCCGAAACGGATCAGGCGCGACAAGCACTAGCTCTGGATCGCGGCCCCGTTTTTGGTGGTTCAGGTTTTAGGCGAGGTATTCCCGCAGGGCTTGCAAAGGCAACCAAATAACATTTTCGTAAACAAAAGGCCCTGTTGCATTGCAACAAGGCCTGAAGGGGTTTCACGTCGTCGGCATTATCCCCGACGGCGACGGCCACCGGAACGACGGCCCCGGGCACCGGCCTCTTTTTCGCCGGCCTTGAGCGGAGGCTTGTTGGCCTGAATCCACGCGGCGCCGTGCGGGTCGTTATTGGTCAGCAGGTTTGCGGCGCGAATGGCCTGCATTTCGGAACCGGCGCGCGGTTTGGTGGACCCCATGCCGGTGATATTGGCCAGCAATTCCGGGTCAATGTCGTCGGGTACGATAATACCGGCCTCTGCCAGTTCGGCGCGTTTGGCCTCCAGCTTTTTCGGGCCAACCGGCAGGGCAACCGGATTCATAATCGCACTGGTCATGCCTGCAGCCATGGCCATCGGCAAAAAGGCGTTGTTCACGCCATGCCGATTGGGCAGGCCAAAGGACACATTGGAGGCACCGCAAGTGGTGTTCACCCCCAGTTCGTCGCGCAAACGCCGCACCAGCGCAAAGACCTGCAAACCGGCGGTCGCCATGGCTCCGATCGGCATCACCAGCGGATCAACCACAATGTCATGCGCCGGAATACCGTAATCGGCGGCACGCTGTACGATGCGTTTGGCGACCTCGAACCGCACGTCGGGGTCTTCGGAAATGCCGGTATCGTCGTTGGAAATCGCCACCACAGGCACGTTGTATTTCTTGACCAAGGGCAGGATTGCCTCAAGGCGGTCTTCCTCGCCGGTGACAGAATTCAGCAGCGGGCGGCCTTCGCAGACCTGCAAGCCGGCCTCGAGCGCGGCGGGAACCGAACTGTCAATGCACAGCGGCACATCCACAAGGCCCTGGACCATCTGGATGATCTTCTGCATCAGGGGCGGTTCGGTTTCGTTCGGGTTCGGGTTGGAATTGTACACAACCCCCGCGTTGATATCCAGAATGGTGGCCCCGGCGGCAACCTGTGCAAGCGCGTCTTTTTCAACGGTGGAAAAATCGCCGGCCTCGAGCTGTGCCGCGAGCAATTTGCGCCCCGTCGGGTTGATGCGTTCGCCAATCACACAGAATGGCTGATCAAAGCCGATGATTGCGGTTTTGGTTTTGGATTCGACAATGGTTTGTGTCATGTAATTTGACCCTATTGTTTTGCTGCGGGAACGCCGGAAGCGCCCGCGTTGTTTGTTACCCAATTGGTGCCGGTTTTGATCCCGCCAAGCGGAAACAGATGCACCTTGGCAATATTGAAATCCGGATTGGCGGCCTTGTGATCCGCTAATTCGGACAGGATTTCTGTCGGTTCAAACGGCAGCAACAATTTGCTGACGTCTTTGGCTCGCCGTTGCAATACCCGTAAACTGGGTCCAACACCACAGGCAAGCGCGAATTTTATCATGGTTTGCAACTTGGCCGGGCCGGCAATGCCGATGTGAACCGGAATATCGATGCCCATTTCGGCCAGATCATTCACCCAGTCGATCACCGGTCCGCTTTCAAAACAGAACTGGGTCGCCAGCGCCATGTTGGCATCGGTGCGCTTGGAGAATTCCTGTTTCCAGCCAAGCGCCGCATTCACGTTGCTACGGGTGCCATCGGGGTCGATGTCTTTGTTTACCTCGGGGTGGCCGGCCACATGCAGATCGGTGAAACCGGCCTTGTCAAACAGGCCGCTGTCCAGCAACTGCATGGAGTCGCTGTATGCGCTATAGGGTTTGTCCACGCCCCCCGCCAGCAGGAGCGCCTGTTTTACGTCGGCTTCGCCCTGATAGCGGTTGATCCAGTCGGCAAGCGTGGCCTGATCCGCAATAATACGGGCAGGGAAATGGGGCATGACATCGAAACCTTCCCCCTTCAGCCGCTTGGCCGTGGCGACCATGTCGTCAATCGGGGTGCCTTCGATATGGGCGACGTAAACGCGGGTGCCGGCGGGCAAAAGATCGCGAAAATCGGCAATTTTGGCGGCCGTGCGGGGCATCACCTCGATTGAATAGCCTGCAAGGAAGGCCTCCAGATTTGCGTTCACCGGTTTTTCCACATCGCTGTTGCGACTAAATTTCAACAAGGCCATTGCCACTATCCTTAGCTCGGGGGTTGGGACCAGCCATCATTGGCAATCAGCTCAATAATGCGGGTTTTGTCGTATTCATTTTCCAGACGCTCGGCCTCGGCCTTGGCGATTTCGGCCCCGTCGCCCGACATGGGGTAGGGGTCGGCTTTGCGCCATTCTGCCAAATAGGCATCGGAGTCATCGGCCCCGATTTTCATGGCACAGCGGTCAATTGCCTGCTCGAAACGTTCGGGCAGTTGTACCTTGGCGGCACGACGGCCCTTGCCCACGATTACCTGGGCCGGGATGTCTCGCCAATAAACTATGGTCACGTCTGGCATGATTTTTCCTGTCTGTTGATTTTTCACTAACCGGTTCACTTGTGTGCAAGACGGCTGTTTTCGACCCGCACAAGGGAATTAGCGACATAACCGATATATTTACTTGAACCAAGAATATTAACCGGTCTGAACTTGTATGTTTTGCATAACAATCTTGTAACTTTTGCAAGACCGTCTTAGTCTGTCCCCAACGGAATTGGGGCAAGCATATGCGAGCCAATAGAAATACAAGGCCCCCTCAGGGGCAGATGCGACGAAAACAGGTTGCCCGGGCGAAGAAATCGGGTGATCCGCTTTTTGCTGCGCTGGATTTGGGGACGAATTCGTGCCGGATGTTGATTGCGCGGCCGGATGGCTGTGAATTCAAGGTGGTGGATGCGTTTTCCAAACCGGTGCATTTGGGGGCGGGGCTGGAACAATACGGCACGCTTGCGCCCTCGGCGATCAAACGCACGCTGAACGCGCTGCGGGTCTGTGGCAAGAAATTGAAACACCACGGGGTGCAACATTCGCGCCTTGTCGCAACCGAGGCCTGCCGGCGGGCGCGCAATGGCCAGAGCTTTATCAATCTGGTGAAGCGGGAAACCGGTCTTGATCTGGAAATCATCCAAGCCTCCGAAGAGGCCCGTCTGGCGGTGGTATCCTGTGCGCCGCATCTGGGCGATGCGGTGGATCAGCTGTTGATCGTGGATATTGGCGGGGGGTCAACCGAACTGGTGTGGCTCGATCTGTCCAATGTGTCGCTGTGCGACCGCGCCACCGCGCTTGTGCGGCTGGAGCTGAGCGAAAACAAACTGCAAACCGCGCTGGCGGAAAATTGTGTCAAGGTCGTGGACTGGAAATCGGTGCCGATGGGGGTGGCGACGCTCAAGGATATGTTTGCCGATGTGGATGATGATTGCGCCAAATTCGCGCTGATGTCCTGTGCCTTTGAAGAACAGATCGCCGAATTCCAACCCGAACTGCCCAGCACGGCCACGGGGGATAACCGGTTTCAGATTATCGGCACATCCGGCACTGTCACCACGGTTGCGGCCTCGCATTTGGGGTTGTCGCGCTATGAACGTTGCAAGGTGGACGGCCTGTCCATGTGCAAAAACGAAATCGAAACGGTGGTACAACGCTATCTGTCGATCGGGCCGGAAGGGCGGCGCAAAGCCCCCTGTATCGGGTCGGACCGGCACGAATTAATCATGTCAGGGTCTGCGATATTGCAGGCTATTTTGCGTGTCTGGCCCTCGGGTCAATTGACGGTCGCGGACCGGGGCTTGCGCGAGGGACTGCTCTATAGTCAAATGGCAGCCGCCGGCGTGTGGAAAGCCCGCCAGAATTAGGAAATATCAATGGCCAAAGAACGAAAATCTAGTGGTCGCGGTCAACGCGATCTGCGTGTGCGAGTCAAAAGCGCAAAGGGGCGGAAACTGTCCTCGACCTTATGGCTCGACCGGCAGCTGAACGATCCCTATGTGCAACGCGCACAAAAAGAGGGGTATCGCGGGCGTGCGGCCTTTAAGATATTGGAACTGGACGATAAATTCCGGTTCTTGGTGCCGGGTGCACGGGTGGTCGATCTGGGCTGCGCGCCGGGGGGCTGGTGTCAGGTTGCGGCCAAGCGGGTGAATGCCCTTGGCACCCGCAAAAGCAAACTTGCCGGCACCGTATTGGGGGTGGATTTGCAAGAGGTCGACCCGATTCCGGGATGCGAATTGCATGTGCTGGATTTCATGGAGGACGATGCCGATATCAAGGTCAAGGACTGGCTGGGCGGGCAGGCCGATGTGGTGATGTCCGACATGGCCGCGGCGTCTTGCGGGCATAAACAGACAGATCACTTGCGCATTATTGCCCTGTGCGAGGCCGCCGCCTATTTCGCCTTTGAAGTACTGGCCGAGAACGGCACCTTTGTCGCCAAGGTTCTGGCCGGCGGGGCCGAAGGGGATTTGCAAAAGCTGCTAAAGCAGAAATTCACCAAGGTGATGAATGTCAAACCTCCGGCAAGCCGTTCCAACAGTTCTGAAAAATTTGTTGTAGCAACAGGGTTTAGAGGCGATATCTAACGCTATTTTTCCTTGGGGCCCACATTCCGGAGGTGGGCTGCAATTGCCTTAAGGTCGGACTCTGGCAGATGCTTCATGTTTTCGATGACCTCGACCATGGCACCGCCGGCGCTATCGTATTCGGGGGTGAAACCGGAATTCAGATAGGTAACCACGTCGATTTCTTCCCAACCGCCGATGCCGTCCGCATGCGGGGTAATGTTGGGAATTCTGCCTTTGCCATCGGGATTTGGCCCACCGGCAAGCCAGCGGTCCTGCATCAACCCGCCCAGAAAATTACGCGGCGTGTGGCATTCGGTGCAATGGCCCATGGCCTCTACCAGATAGCGGCCCCGTTTTTCGGTGACGCTCAAACCCGTGTCGGGCATATGAAACCCGTTTGGCATGAAAATACGCTTCCAAAGGCCAAGACCGCGACGGATCGAAAATGGAAATGCCACGTCATGCGCAATGCTCGGGTTCGACGCGGCGGGCAGGGTTTTCAGATAGGCAAACAGATCGGCAATATCGGTCAGTTCCATGTTTTGATAGGTCGTATAGGGAAACGCCGGATAGTAATGTTTGCGCTTGGGCGACACGCCTTTTTTCAGCGCGGTTGCGAATTCGGCCAAGGTCCAGTTGCCAAGGCCGTTTTCCGTGTCCGGTGAAATATTCGGCGCGTAAAAAGTCCCGAAATCAGATGGAAATGCCCGCCCGCCTGACAGGATCAATGGATCGCCGTCTTTGGCGGAATGACAGGACGAACAGCCCGCCGCCGCAAAGACCAGCGCGCCTTTTTCGGCAGATCCGGTCAGCTGGGCGACTTTGGACGGATCAAGGGTCTGGGGCAGGGTCAGTAGCCAAAAGGCCCCGAACCCGACCAATCCGGCGATAACCGCCAGTTTTATGAGTTTTTTCCGGTTCATCGTGAAAAGGCCCGCAGATTTTCACCTGCGGGCCTTAACCTTATTCCGGAGCGCGGAATTTTTTGTGGCACCCGCCACATGACGCCCCGACGCCGCCAATGGCCCCCCGCAAGGATGCCAAATCTGTACCTGCCGCGCCGGCCAAGGCTTCGGTGGCTTTGATCAAGGCGTCCGCGTTTTCTTCTACTGCAGGGTAGCTGGCCCAGATGGCGGGCAGGGCGCGGGTTTCGCCGAACATTGTGTCGTTGTCTGTGCCGGCAGGCCACATGGCGGTTTGGTCAACCGTTGCCAGTGTTTTCAGGTTGTTTGCGGCAACAGAGGCAACCTTGGCGTCATACGGAATTTTGCCTTTGGCCATACCGCCCAGTTGGGCAATGTTGAATTTGTACAGCTGCATCAGCGACTGACGCGCCTTGACGGCGGGGTTGCCGGCCAGCACAGGTGTTGCAATGGCGAGCGACAGCACAGTAGCGGTCGTGATTTTTGCGAAGATTGAGGTCATGAAAGGCTCCCTTGGATTTCGTTGGATACAGACAGTGTAAACACTGTCCCTGATAATAGAACACCTAAACGCAAAGTTTATTCCATTTTTGTCGGTTTATTTTTGGTCCAGAAAACGCACCGACCCGATGTGATCCAGGTTCCTATTTCTTTGAGCATAATCAATGCCATAGCCGACAACAAACTTATCAGGAATTTCAAATCCGATCCAGCTTGCAGAAATATCGACCTCCCGACGGGAGGGTTTATCGAGCAGAGCGCAGACCTCGAGCCGTTTGGGGTTGCGCGATTTGAGGAGTTTTATCACATGGTTCAATGTGTGTCCGGTATCAACAATATCCTCGACCACCAAAATATCACGGCCCTGTATTTCACCGCGCAGATCCTTGAGTATGCGGACCTCGCGTGAGCTTTCGGTGCCATTGCCATAGGAGGATGTTTCCAGAAAATCCACTTCGCAGGGCAGGCCCAGTTCGCGCACCAGATCGGCGATAAACACGAATGATCCGCGCAGCAACCCGACCACGATCAGTTTATCCGTATCGGCAAAATGCTCCGATATTTCGCGCGCCAGGGTTTCCACCCGTGCCGCAATTGATTTTGCAGAGATCAATTTGTCGATGACATAATTATCGTGGTTCATTCCGGTGCCTTTGGCCTGATTTACCTGCCCCGACATGTGCGGGGCAGGGTGTAACAGGATCAGGTTACCGCATTGCACAGGGCGTGCAAAGTGGGCGTTTTGGCCTATAGCAAGAAATTGCTTTCGTCCAAATCATCCGGATCAACCGATTTGATAATCAGCTTGTCCCCGGCCTCGGCCCCTTCCAGACCGCTGAGGTCGATTTCGGTCGCCCAGCCTTTGTCCGTCATCAGGGCTGCAACATCGGAGAATTCCAATCCATAGGAGGAAAGGTCGATCACGTCCTGATCGGCCTCAAAATCGTGGATCATATCCTTGCCGCTGCCGGCGGAAATCACAAAAGTATCGCTTGATCCATCCGCAGACCAGTTCCCGCCCCACATGTGATCGTCGCCGGCACCGCCTTCGATGGTATCCGCACCGGAACCGCCGACCAGCTTGTCGTTGCCCGCCCCGCCGTTGAGGTAGTCATTGCCAGCGCCGCCTTTGAGGAAGTCGGTTCCATCCCCGCCATCAAGCTTGTCATCGCCGGCACCACCGTCCAGATGATCATCGCCGTCGCCACCGGAGAGTACATCGTTCCCGGCCCCGCCAAACAGCTTGTCCGAATCTGCTCCGCCGCTCAGGAGGTCGTCCCCTTCACCGCCATGCAGTTCATCGTTGCCCGCATCGCCGAACAGATTGTCGTTGCCATCACCGCCACGCAATTTGTCGTCGCCGGTGCCGCCATAGGCCAAATCATCGCCGGCCCCCATATTGAGCGTGTCGTTCCCTTCGTCGCCATAGGCCTGATCGTTTCCGTCATCCATGTTCAGGATGTCATTGTCGGTGCCGCCTCTGGCTGCATCGTCGCCGGTGCCGGCGTTGATGATATCCGCGCCCGCATCACCGGACATTTCATCATTGCCGCCGCCGCCGAGAATCACATCGTCACCGGTGCCACCCACAATAATGTCGTCGCTTTGATCAAGCGTCGATGAATCGCTGTTTTTGATAATGGCATCCGGGTTATAAGTCCATCTGCCATTGATCAATGACCATTCCGCGCCGACCTGACCACCGGCGAGCAGGTCGTCGCCTTGCATGCCGTCGATTTTATCCGCGCCATCGCCCCCTGAAATTCGATCCTGATAGCTGTCCGTGTGTTCAGCCACGCTCAGGGATACGTTATCCAGCAATCCGCCAAGAGAATTGGTGTCCTCACCGGCTTCCATGATGGTCAACCGGTCTTTGCCACCGGTGCCTGTGACCTCGAAAGTGTAGGTTTCAAAGTTGGTGCTTTGCGGATCTATGGAATCAACCAGCGTGCCATTCCAATAGATTTCCACCGTGTTTGTCGCCGTTACCGTCCCCGCACGGGCCGCCAGATCCATTGACAGGGAATAGGTCTCGCCTTCCTGCGTTTGAACGTCCTGATAGATGCCTTCGACGTTGTTCCGGCTATCCAGTTCCAAATGTTGATTGCCGTCAGATGCTTCGTTGCCTTTTACGACATTGCCGCTTTGCCAGACCTCTGCAGTGCCGCCGATAATGCCCCAGCCGTCCAGCTCTGTAACCGTTGCCCAGTTGCTGGAGATGACATCGGCTTCGAAGCTGCCGTTTTGCAGAAGGTTTTCGCCTGTTACTTCTGTGGTTGCAGCCTCTTGAAGCGTGCCTGTATCGTAGTGTTTGTTCAAAACGTTGACGTTTGCCTCGCCCAGATCTACCGTGAAAACCACGTCGTCGAAATCTTTGTCGCCGCCATTGAGCAGGTCTTCAAATCCCAGGGAGATAGAACCGGCGTCATCCTGACCATAACCTTTGGTGTGTTCAATGCCATCCGGATTTAGCTGGACTGTGTCGCCATAAGCAACGGAGTGAAAGACATTTCCGTCAATTGTCGTCTGCGTGCCGTCAGAGGTTTCAAACAACAGTTTTGGCACCGTACTGTCTATGGTTGCGGGATTTCCACTTGCATCAACAAACTTGAATTCACCGTCCTGCATGGCGTCAAAATCATTTTTGCTATAGCCATCGCCCACAATAAAAAAACCGATTTCATCACCCGCTTGGACATCGAAGCTATATTGGCTTTGGCCGCCAACGAGGTCCCCCCCGGCCCCCTCTGCCGATGCATTTTCCCAGATAATTTCCACATTGCCGATTTCGCCGGTTTCGGGATCGACCTTGTAGACACCAACGGTACTTTTGTATCCCGCACCTTCTGAATCAAAGGTGATGGTAATTTCGCGGTCTTCAGCGATTTTTATCGGTCCTGACCCGACTTGAAATTCCGCAGTTGAATCACCGACCAAGGTATCATTTCCCGCGCCACCATAAATAACATCATTACCAGCGCCGCCAGTAACGATATCATCACCAGCGCCCGCCCTTGCAACATCATTACCCTGGCCCATGTCGATATTATCGGCCTCTGTGGTTCCTGTGATTTTATCGTTCGTATTTGTGCCGGCCATATCTACCATTTTATTCTCCTGAGCTGCTATGATGCAGGCGGCTTAACCCTTCAGGCGTTAATAAAGGGCAAACCCCGACTTTGTGGAATTTGGAAAATATTAGACAAATCGCGGGGGTTGTGGTCCCTAGGCAGGGTCGCTAAAACCCAAAGCGTTCTGCAACTGCAAGCGAGTTCCCATGCCGACCCACGCTGAAAAACGCCACATGCCCTATACCGCCGAACAGATGTATGATCTGGTGGCCGATATTGCGTCTTATCCGCAATTCCTGCCCTGGTGTTCTGCCGCGCGCGAACGCAGCCGCAAAGCGGATGGTGCCTGTGACGTGATCGAAGCGGATCTGGTGATTTCGTTCAAAGTGTTTCGCGAACGTTTCGGCAGCCGCGTCACCCTGCATCCCGAAGAATCCCGCATTGATGTGGAATATCTGGACGGGCCGTTCAAATTTCTGATCAACCACTGGAAATTCATTCCGGCCGAGGATGGCGGCTGTGATGTGGATTTCTTTGTCGATTTTGAATTCAAATCCGCGATCCTGCAAAAGATCATCGGCGTTGTTTTCACCCAGGCCATGCAGCGCATTGTAGCGGCATTTGAATCCCGGGCGAAAGAGTTGTACGGGTAGGGCGTGTCATCATTTACCGCTTTGCACTGGTTTCCACCAAAAATCCGTCAATTCTGCATCAATTGAGTGCAGACAGGGCCTCCCCTTTCAAACGAAATTGGGCCGAAGTGGCGGATTTTTGTGAAATCCCGAAGGGACGCGGCCCATTTTGCCACTCGCTTGTAACTTTGCGCTTACGATGCCGGTATCGCCGCGCTCAAAGTCACGGCGCGGGTAACAAAATGGGCCTGCGCCAGTGCAAAGCGGTAAATGATGACACGACCTAGTCAACCCCGATTCTGGATAAGGGGTTGTTGAGGGGGATTCACGAACCGACACTTCTGTGATTCAAGATCGTATCACTTACAACACGATCGGTCCCCCTCATGTCGATGTCTACCACCGCCCTTTATTGCTGCATAGATGATTTTGCCAAAATTTACGCAGACTGGGAAACTCATCACCTGATCCCGACGGGTCGCCAGCGCAATCGCAAAGGCAAACTGAACCTGTCGGAGAGC
>CAMZLM010000046.1 GCA_947311485.1 uncultured Paracoccaceae bacterium | reverse complement strand
TCGTCCAGTGTCGATACAAGGGTTTGAAACGAGGTTGCTTTTTCCAAGATGCTCTCCTCCAGATTGATCTTCTGGAAGAAGTTGAATCAGACAATACTCACCTCTGCAAACCCAATGTGCTATTCATGCGATCCCCCTGCAGTAATAAGGTGGTTAAACCCAAAGGGCTATTTCAATTGGCTGCGGGAACAGATCAGCACGAAATCTCCGCCCAAAAAAGTTTTTCCACGCCTCATAAACTGCAATTAAAGCACGTTTTGGACGTTAGTAAGGGAACAACTAGGCCGGATCACACAACTGCTAACTGCATTCGGTCAGTTGTCGAAAGTATGTGGAAGTTTTGCCGTCCCGATCTTGATGATTTTGGAAAATTCACTGGATTTTTGATTGAAGGTTTTGGGATCGAAATAAAAAGCGTTCTGATAAATGACTTATCGCATGGCGGAAAGTTTGACGACGACTTACCGTTAGAACAGGACTTAAAAAATGCCGCCGAGGAAGCGATAGACATTGTGCGTAAATTTGCAAAGGGGCAACTAGAAAATCTTTGACAATCATGCCGATCTGCGCCGCGCCCATAACGCCTTGGACAAGGCGGTGGACAAGCTCTATCGCCGCTCCGGTTTTCAGTCAGAGCGCGAACGGGTGGAACATCTGTTCGGGTTGTATGAAAAAATGATGGCACCCTTGCTCGCCGCCAAATCAAAACGCCGCCGGGCGCGTTGATTTTTCTTGACCGCTGCCCCCCTTGTCGCGCAAACAGAGGGGGCAAGGTTCCCCTTTAATGCGCCACGCGCTTGGGGATGAAATGGGAATGTGGAAGGGTTGACCGAAGTCCGGAACCTGAAGCCACAACCGCCCCCGCGACTGTATGCGGTTAGGGTTTGTTGAATACGCCACTGGCATGCGTGCTGGGAAGGCCGGCAAACCCCGTAACCCGCAAGTCAGGAGACCAGCCCTGCGTAACGTAACCGATGCTGTCGGGAGTGGCAGTAAAAGGAGATTTATTATGACGACTCAAACACTTGGCAATACACGTGCCACAGTTGACACCGGTTTTCTGCCCATCGTTGCGGCGGTTCTGCTGGGCGTGGGCATTCTGTATTTCACCGGCTTTGCCGAGGCAGCACAGTTCCATGATTCCGCGCATGACACCCGTCATACGCTGGCGTTTCCCTGCCATTAACGCATGACCGCACGACTGTTTACCAGCGCGTTGTTCGCTGGTCTTGTGGCAGGGCTGATTGCCGTCCTGCTGCAATGGTCGCTGATGGAATCACTGATTCTCGAAGGTGAAGCCTATGAAACCGGTGCGAAAACCCATTTCGCCGGTGTTCCGGGCATGTCCGATCACGCACACACCGGGAGCGAACCGGCGGATCACACCCATGATGTGGGTGCCGCGGCCGCTGCGGAAGAGGCACCGGAAGACCTCGTGAAACGGTTTTCACTGGCGTTTTTTGCGGATTTCACCACCTTTGTTGCCTGGTCCCTGCTGTTGGTGGCGGGTTTTGCCACCGCCGAGAAATACGGCCAGCGGATCGGGGTGAAGGACGGGGTGTTGTGGGGGATTGCCGGTTTTGCCGCGATCCACATTATGCCCGGTATCGGCCTTGCGCCTGAATTGCCCGGGCAGCCGGCAGCGGATTTGCAGGCGCGGCAACTGTGGTGGGCCGGCACGGCCTTGGCCGCAGTGGCGGGGTTTGCCATGCTGGCCTATGGGCGCAATTTGCTGTGGGTGGCGATCGGGCTGGCGCTGTTGGTGGTGCCGCAGCTGATCGGTGCGCCGCGTTTGGATGAATTTACCGGCGTGGCCCCGCCTGAATTGTCCGGCGAATATGTGGCGCGGTCCTATGCGGTGGCGATGGCGACCTGGGTCGTTTTGGGCCTGACGGCCGGATATTTCTGGAACCGTGGCCAGACGTCATAACATCAGGCGCAGCTTGCCGGCTGCGTCTTACCCCGCCGGTATCCGTCCGCGCAGGCAGTGGCGCAGACGGCCACAGGCACGCGCGTCGGTGATTTCGCCATCTGTGCTGTCCCGATACAGGCGGGCAAAGGCAACCACATCCGCGCCGTCCCGTGTTGGGTCGACATTTGAAAACAGATACGCCCATTTGCCTGCGGCCCGAAACGACAGGGCGGTTGGGTCGGCGCAGGCATTCAGGCAG
Source organism: uncultured Paracoccaceae bacterium (assembly GCA_947311485.1). Lineage (GTDB taxonomy): Bacteria > Pseudomonadota > Alphaproteobacteria > Rhodobacterales > Rhodobacteraceae > Amylibacter. The sequence continues at coordinate 1,847 of CAMZLM010000046.1, read as the reverse complement.
GCGACGGTTTCAACTGTAAAGCCGGTCATTTCCGCCCGTGCCAGCAGCGCCCGTATTTCCCGCGCGAAGTCCTGCCCCTGCGGCGTTTCCCCAACAGCGGCGCATGTTTCGCAAACCGTTACCCTATGGTGCATTTCCGCGCCTTCCTTTATCCATGGCTCAGGCCTAACCTATCCCCCTTATCGGAGCAATTCCCATGCCTGCTAAAATTCCTGCAACTGTTGTCACCGGCTTTCTCGGTGCCGGTAAAACCACCCTTATTCGCCACATGCTGCAAAACGCACAGGGCAAGCGCATTGCGCTGGTGATCAATGAATTCGGCGATTTGGGGGTGGACGGTGAAATTCTGACCGGTTGTGGTGATGATACCTGCACCGGCGATGACGTGGTGGAGCTGTCCAACGGCTGTATCTGTTGCACAGTTGCCGATGAATTCATTCCGACCATGGAAATGCTGCTGGCGCGGGATCCGGCACCGGATCACATTGTCATCGAAACCTCCGGTCTGGCGTTGCCGCAACCGTTGGTGCGGGCGTTCAACTGGCCGGAAATCCGGACCAAGGTAACCGTGGACGGGGTTGTAACCGTTGTGGATGGCAAGGCCGTGACCGAAGGTCAATTTGCCCATAACGTGGCTGCTGTCGATGCGCAGCGGGCGCAGGATGACAACCTTGATCACGAAACACCGCTGTCCGAGTTGTTCGAGGACCAGATTGCCTGTGCCGATCTGATTGTGGTGAACAAGGCCGATCTGCTGAACGAGGCAGAGGCCACCGCCCTTGTCGCGCAATTGCAAGGCGACAGCCGCGATGGTGTGCAGGTGGTCAAGGCCCGCATGGGGGCGCTGCCGGTGGATGTGCTGTTGGGGCAGGGCATCGGCGCAGAGGATGATCTGGACAGCCGGCACGAGGTCCACCACCACCATCACGACCACGATGATGACCATGCCGATGGCCATGATGACGACCATCACCACCACGATCATGACCATGACGATTTTGAAAGCTTTGTGGTGGAACTGGGCGAAATCGCCAATCCGGCGGAATTTACCGAGCATCTGAAAACCGTGATCCAGAGCAATGATATTCTGCGACTCAAAGGGTTCGCGGCGGTGTCGGGCAAGCCGATGCGCCTGACCCTTCAGGCGGTCGGCCCGCGCATTGACAGCTATTTTGACCGGCCCTTTACTGCGGATGAACCGCGCGTCACCCGTTTGGTTGTAATCGGGCAGGCCGGTCTGGACCGGTTGGCGATAACCAAGGCCATCGCCGGATGATTGCCATTACACAGGAAAGCCCGCAATCGCCGGACGCGCTGGCCCTGATTGCGGGCAGCGAACAGGCCATGCGGGCCTTTTATACGCCCGAGGATTGCCACACCCTGTCGCCGGATGAACTGGACAAACCACATATCGCGTTTTATCTGGCGCGGCGGGACGGGGCGGCGTTGGGCTGTGTGGCGCTGGTCAACAACGGTGATTATGGCGAGGTCAAACGTCTGTTTGTGGTGCCTGATGGGCGGGGGCTTGGCCTGTCCAAGCAGCTGATGGACCATCTGGAGGCCGCAGCCAGACAGATGGGATTGGGCAGGATTTTGTTGGAAACCGGCAGCGAATTAACGGCGGCGGTACATCTGTACAAACAGCGCGGGTATCGTGAACGGGGTCCCTTTGCCTGCTACAAGGCTGGCCCTGCCAGTCTGTTTATGGAAAAGCCCCTGTAACCCCAGTTATGGATAAGCGACATTTTTCATTTTGACCTTTTTTCCAGCGAGCATGTAGGCCGCGAGGCAGGATATGATGTGGACGAATGCGTTTGTTGGTGACCTGTGCCGGGTGTGTTCCAGTC
>CAMZLM010000045.1 GCA_947311485.1 uncultured Paracoccaceae bacterium | reverse complement strand
TCGGGGTCTTCGCATTTCTTCATCGAAACCAGCAAGGTATTTGCCGTGGTCGCATTGCTCAGGCCCGAACTGCGCTGCGTCGAGGTCAGGAAGTTCACCAGACCCGAGTTACAGCGGCCTTTGCTGTCCAGTTGTGGCCAGACACCCTCGTAGATCGAAATCACACCCGGCATGATGTCGTCGGACACCACCGCACCGGCAATCACCGCACCACGGTCATTGTAGAGTTCGACCAGATCGCCATCCTTGATACCGCGTGATGCGGCGTCTTCAGTGTTGATCCGAACCGGTTCGCGGCCCTGCACCTTGTAAAGATCGCGCAAGGCTGCGGACTGGTCCATCTGGCTGTGCAGGCGGAACCACGGGTGGGGTGACACGACGTGCAACTGGCCTTCCTTGGCGTTGCCAAGATACTCGTGTTTCTCCATCCACATCGGCATGCCCGGGCAATCATCGATTTCCATTGCGTCAATGGTTTCGCAGAACATTTCGATTTTGCCGGATGTTGTATGCAGCGGGTTGGCGTCCGGATCGACATAAAAGTCACCGTGACGGGTCCATTTGCGGGCTTCGTCAGGCACATCCATCCGAGCATAGCCTTTTTCCCAGAACTCTTCGAACGGGGTGGTTTCTGCTGCCGATGAGCGTTCATAGGCCGCCTTGATGTGGAACATCTTGTCTTCGCTGTCGGTAAACTGTGCCCACAGGCCAAGTTTTTCGGCCAGACCTTCGAAGATTTCATAGTCCGGCAGGCTATCGCCAATCGGTTCGATGACTTTCTTCATCGCGTAAACACGGTCGTTCGAATAGGTGCCGCCCGAGGTGATGTCATCTTGTTCCAGAGTGGTTGCGGCTGGCATAACAATATCAGCCCAACGGGTTGCAGCCGTCCACCAGACATCAACGCTGATGATGGTTTCAACTTTTTCCAAGGCCTTGATCAGACGGTTGGTATCCTGCTGGTGCGACATAAAGTTATTACCAGCGTTAAAGATCAGCTTGATGTCGGGATAAACACCGTCATTGCCATTGTGTTTGAACGCCACACCAGGGCTTTCCAAGGCTTCTGTGATCCGGCTCGCAGGGACGATACCCTTGACCCAGTTACGACCTTGGCTCAGACCTGACGGTGTGGAATTTCCTGAAACGGGCATGCCGCCGTTGCCGTAGTGCCAAGAGAAGCCGACACCTTGGCCCGGTTTGCCGATTTTACCAGTGAGGGCGGCAAAGTTTATGATAGCCCAGTAGATCATTTCACCGTGTTGGGCCCGTTGAATTGCCCATGATGCAGCGATCTCGGTTTTTGACTTGGCCAACAATTCGGCCAGATCTTTGATCTCTTGCTCATCCATGCCGGTTATGGCCGCGGCCCATGCGGGTGTTTTGGGGGTGCCGTCTGTTTCACCGTTTATATAGGCGATCCACTTGTCGGAACCGACAGTGTATTTGGCCAAATATTCTTTGTCATCAAGCCCGTTTTCCAGAACATGATAGGCCATTGCGCTAAATAGTGCGACGTCGGTGTTCGGGATGATCCGGTGCCAATCGGAGTCAAAGTATTCATCTGACGCTGTCCGTTGTGGGTTGATCGAGATGAATTTCACACCTGCATCGCGGATTTCTTCCCAATGGGCATACATGCCATGGTCGGCAACGCGATATTCAACCCGATTATTTTTGATCGGATCAGCCCCGACCAGCAGGAAGACTTCGGTTTCATCACGGATGGTTTCCCATGCGGATTGGGCCGAGTAAACTTCCATATCGCCAATAATATGCGGCAGCACAATTTGCCCTGCACCGGCAGACCAGTCACCTGACGTGGAGGTGCAACCGCCCATCAGGTTCAGCAAACGTCCCTGAAGCACGTTGGGACGGAAGGTGCCGGCATTTGACCAGCCACCATAAGACGATGAGAAGATTGCTTCGTTGCCGTGGTTGGTGGCGGTATCCAGCAGCGCCTTGGCAGCCAGGCTCCATGCGGTATCCCAATCAACCTTCACGTATTCTTCTTTGCCGCGCAACTCGGGTTTGATGTTACCGGTTTTCCAGCCTTCCAGATAGGATTTGCGCACCATTGGATAGTCGATGCGTGATTTGTCATAAGTCCGGTCAAGCAGGCCATGGTTCAACATTTCGGTTGGACGTGCATCCAGTTCCATCATGTTGTTGATGCCAACAATCTTGCCATCGCGCACCACGGCTTCGAACGGGCCAAAGTGGCTGGCGTGGAACATGCGGCCAGAAAAGGAATTCGGGTCGATGGACGCCAATGCGGTTGTGCCCATCAAGGACGAGGCTCCGAACATGGCGGCACCACCTTGCAGGAATGCTCGGCGGGTTGGGGTAGTGTAGGTCATGGTATTCTCCATTAGGTCATTTTGCCTGTCTCCAATTGTAGCCACGTCCTGTGAATGGGTCTTTCGTCTGTGATGAACAGGCTGTGCAAGTTTGTAAAAGAATGTAACAGTGACTTCATTTTTTCACCTGAAGGGGGTAGGGGAGGTTTCATGAGCCAACACATCATCATTGTCGAAGATGACAGCGTCACCCGCCGCCGCCTGGCCGCGTCGTTACGCAAGCAATTGTATCGCGTCAGCGAAGCCGAGGATGCCGTGCAGATGGAGGAGATTTTAGCACGTGATCCAGCTGATTTGTTGCTTGTGGATATCAATCTGGATGGCAAAGACGGGCTGACCATCACCCGCGAACAACGCTCCAAATCCAAGGCGGGTATTATTCTGCTGACCAGCCGCGATGACCAGATCGACCGTATCATCGG
>CAMZLM010000044.1 GCA_947311485.1 uncultured Paracoccaceae bacterium | reverse complement strand
TACCCGCGTTTTACTTGTGGCGAATGATGAGAAAATGAGGGAAGAACAAAAGGCCGCGTTTACATCATTCAGTGAAAAAATCATTGGGCATAGCTTTACACTAGCAAGCGATCCCGAGGCCGCGATTTCCGCGTTTATTGATGATATTTCGGATGACTCAGTAAAAGAAATCGTCAAAAAACACCGCGATCAAATCGTCAAACTTTACCAGATATCCGGCTATCATAACCTGCGGGCCTTGCGGCAATATATCTACCAACTGGCGGGGATAGTTGCGAAGCTGGAAGATAAATTCCGAAACCACACCGAACTTATGGAAGCGCTGGTTTTTCAGCTGTTTGTGTTTTTTATTGAATTTAAGTTGGATTTGGGCGGGGCTAAAATCGAATTGTGTCCGGACAACATAGCTGCGCTTGCCCTCCAGCGCCTTCCAAGGCTCTTTAAGCAAGATCCAGGTGACGCCTCACCAACCGAAAAGCTTCTTGAAAAATATAGCACAAACGATTTTCGCACGGTCATTCAACCGAAACTATGGTTTTCAATGCTTCATGGCGGTGTGGTTGACAAAAAAACACTGAACAAAGAAATCGCCGACGCAGATGTGTTCAAAGGCTGGGATAATTGGCCGTCTTGGAAACGATTGTGGTATTTTCCAAGAACTGATTTTTCCAGTGAAAAAGTCTGCGATCAGTTCAATGACGATCTGAACAACTTAAATCAAAAGCTTAAGGATGGCACCTACCAAAACACCAGAGAATTTCTTCATGTTGCTGGGCTGGCGCTAGAGTTTTCTAGAAATAGGATTCTTGGCACCCAAATTGATGACGCGGTTAAAGAATTGAAAACCTACGTGGATGAAAAGATCATTCCGCATATGACAATTGAAAAATATAAGGCGCATATTGATCCCCGTGCTAATGTAGGCCCATTAGCAAGCTACGATGGCCTCGGATATATGGGCCATGATACCGGTGAGTTTGAGGGGATTTCCTCCTATTTATGGAGACAATTGGAAAAATGGTACGAAAATTGGATGGAAAACGATGTCGGCACAGATTTGTTGGAAGTGCTGAAAGCCGATTATATGAAGTTTTTGGGAGACGTGGAATTGATTAACGTGGGCGGGCAGCACAGATTTCTTGATACACCAGTGTTACACACAATAGATCCCGTAGGATTTGTCGACACGTGGCTAAACCTGACCCCACAAGACGAGGGATATTTGGTAGGCGGTTTTGACAAACGGTATTCTGGAAAACCCAAACTCATACCCGATGAAAAACCTTGGTGGGAAAATGTCAAAAACCAACTTGAAACCCGCCTTAAATCGGAAACATTCAAACCGCGCCAAATTCAACTTCAATCGTTGGTCGATGGCGTGGCAAAGCTTATTTCTGGCATGGAAGAACAATTAAAAGAAACAACACAATCGTTGGAAGGAAATCCGATCTAAGGATGGTCGATAGCCCCCTTAACAGATGTGCTGCGTCGAGCCGTGCGTGATCTTCTGACGATGGGCGAGAGGCCTACACCCATTTCAGGCCATTCTCAAAGCCCCTATTTCCCCAGCCAGTCCAACACCACCGGCCCGATCCCCGCCACGATCCGCAGCACACCTTTGGCATTCGGGTGCAAACCGTCCGCCTGCAGAAAGGCCGGATCGGCAAACCCCGTTGCCGGATCTACTACCGGCGCAAAGAAATCCGGATACAGCACCACCCCGAATTCCGTGGCCAGTTCGGGATACAACCGGTCCACCGCCTGCCGGTATTCCGGCCCGAAATTACGCGGGGACGGCATCCCGATCAGCAACACCGGCATCCCGCGTTTTTGTGCTTTTGTCAGGATGGCCGCCAGATTGGCACGGCTGAGCGCCGGATCAATCCCGCGCAGGAAATCATTACCCCCGAGCGTCACAATCAGCCCCGCCACATCCGGCGTCAACGTCCAGTCCAGCCGCGCCAGCCCCCCTGCTGTGGTATCGCCCGAAACGCCCGCGTTAATCAATTTCACTTCTGCCCCGTGATCCTGCAACCATGCCTGCAACTGCGGCACGAAGCCCTCTGATCGCACCAACCCCAACCCCGCCGTCAGGCTGTCACCCAGCGCCGCTATCACCTTTGGTCCCGCTTGCGCCGGCACTGTCAGCATGAAAACCGCCAACAACACCTTGATGCCGCCCGCAATCGCCGCATATAGTTGGCAACCCCGCCGCCAAAGGCCCCCCCCCATGACCAGCCCGATCCTCTCCCTCAAGAATGCGGAACTGAGCCTGTCAGGCAACAACGGCGTGGTGGACATCCTGCGCGGCATCACACTGGATGTCACACGCGGGGAAACCGTGGGGTTGGTCGGGCCTTCGGGATCTGGCAAATCGTCTCTCCTGATGTTGATGGGCGGGTTGGAAGCCGCCACAGGTGGCACTGTTCTGGCGCTCGGCCAAGACCTGACCACCCTGAACGAGGATGCGCTCGCACGCTTCCGCCGTCAACATATGGGCATTGTTTTTCAATCTTTCCACCTGATCCCGACCATGACCGCGCTAGAAAACGTGGCGACCCCGCTGGAGCTGGCCGGCGCACAGGATGCTTTTGCGCGCGCCGAAACCGAATTGGCCGCAGTCGGGCTGGCGGATCGCATGCACCATTATCCGGCGCAAATGTCCGGTGGCGAACAACAGCGTGTCGCCCTTGCCCGCGCCGCCGCACCGCGACCGGAAATCCTGCTGGCGGATGAACCGACCGGCAACCTCGACGGAGCCACCGGCCAGATCATCATCGATCTGTTGCTGGGGCTGCGCGACCGGTATGACACCACGATTGTTCTGGTCACCCACGCCCCCGATCTGGCCGCGCGTTGTGACCGGATCGTGCAATTGCAAGACGGGCTGATAGCGCCAGCACAGGCCGAGGCCGCCCAATGAGCCTGCAAATCGCCGCCCGTATCGCCAAACGGGAATTGCGCGGGGGCATCAAGGGGTTTCGCATTTTTCTGGCCTGCCTTGTGCTTGGTGTCGGGGCGATTGCTGCTGTCGGCACCGTGAAGACCAGCATCGAACAAGGGCTGGTCCGTGAAGGCGCAACCCTGCTGGGGGGCGATGCGGAAATGCAATTCACCCACCGCAATGCCACAACTGCGGAAAGGGACTGGATCAAGGCCAACGCCCTTGCCCATTCCGAAATCGTGGAATTCCGTTCCATGGCACGGGTAAAGGACGAAACCGGCCTCACCCAGATCAAGGCCGTGGACGGGGCCTATCCCCTGATCGGGCGCGCGAAACTGACGCCTGATATGCCATTGGAACGCGCGCTTGCCGATCAAAACGGTCTGCCCGGTGCGGTGATGCAGAAAATCCTGATCGACCGGCTCGGCCTGAAAATCGGCGACAAACTTCGTCTTGGCACACAGGATTTCCGCCTGACCGCCACCCTGATACGTGAACCGGACACCGCCGGAGCCAGCTTTACCCTTGGGCCGCGCACCATCGTCGCCCGCAGTGCCTTGCAGAATTCCGGCCTTTTGGCCCCCGGTTCCCTGTTCACCACCAAATACCGGTTGAAACTGCCGGCAGGCGCAAGCCTCGCCGCGCTGGAAACAGATGCCAAAAAACGCTTCGCCCATCAGGGCCTGCGCTGGCGGGACAAACGCAACGGCACCCCGGGAATCCAGCGGTTTGTCGATCGCATCGGCGCGTTTCTGGTGATTGTCGGGCTGGCTGGTCTGGCGGTAGGCGGCGTTGGTGTTTCCGCCGCCGTGCGCGCCTATCTGGCTGGCAAAACCGCCACCATCGCCACGCTGAAATCGCTCGGTACCGAGGGGCGCACGATTTTTCAGGTCTATCTGTTACAAATCGGCGTGCTGTCCCTGCTCGGTGTCGGTCTTGGCTTGTTGCTCGGCACGCTGGTGCCGCTGGCCTTTACGCCGCTGATCAAGGCCAGCCTGCCGATCCCTGCCGCATTCAGCATTTACCCCGCACCGCTGATCGAGGCTGCCCTCTATGGCCTGCTCACCGCCTTTGTTTTTACGCTCTGGCCGCTGGCCAAGGCCCGCGATATCCGCGCGGCAACCCTGTTCCGCGAGGCCTCTGGCCAGATCATGGCATGGCCGCGCTGGCCCTATATTCTGCTGACTCTGATGATGTTGGCTCTGCTGATCTGGCTTGCGGCGCGTTTTTCCGGCATTCCGATGCTGGCTTACGGCGCAACCGGCGGCATTATTGCCGCGCTGGTGTTGCTGTTTCTGGCCGCGCTTGGCCTGCGCGCGCTCGCCCGCCGTCTTGCGCGCGCGCGTATCCTGCGTGGCAAAACCGCGATCCGGCTTGCGCTCGGGGCCATTGGCGGACGCGGCAGCGGGGCGGGTTCCGTGGTGCTCTCGCTTGGCCTTGGCCTGACGGTGCTGGCCGCCATCGGTCAGATCGACACCAACCTGCGCAATGCCATCAACCGCGATCTGCCCGAAATTGCGCCGTCCTATTTCTTTCTCGACATCCAGAAGGACCAGCTCCCCGCCTTTCAGGCCTTGCTGGCCGGCAATCCATCCGTTCTGCGTGTGGATAGCGCCCCGATGCTGCGCGGGCGCGTCATCGAAATCAACGGCATAGACGCCCAGAAAATCGCGCCGGAACATTGGGTCATTCGCGGGGATCGGGGCATTACCTATGCGGATGCAATGCCCGCCGATACAAAGTTGCAATCCGGTGATTGGTGGCCCGAGGGGTACAACGGCCCGCCGCTGATCAGCTTTGCCTATGACGAAGCACAGGAAATCGGCCTGAAACTGGGAGACGCCCTGACCGTCAATATTCTGGGTCGCGATATCACTGGCACAATCGCGAATTTCCGCACGGTTGATTTTGGCGATGCCAGCATGAATTTCGTAATCACCTTCAATGCCGCCGCCCTTGCCGCCGCCCCCCACAGCGCCATCGCCACGGTCTATGCCAAGGAACAGGCCGAAGCTCCCTTGTTGCGCAGCCTGATGGCCCAATTCCCCAACATCACCGCCATCCGCGTACGCGAGGCCATCGCCCATATTTCCACCATCCTGAGCGGCATTGCCGCTGCCACATCCTATGGCGCGGCAGCCACGCTTCTGACCGGTTTTGTTGTGCTGATCGGGGCCGCCGCCGCCGGAGAACCCGCCCGCACCTACGAGGCCGCCGTGCTGAAAACCCTTGGGGCCAGCCGGCGCACCATTCTAGGCAGTTTCATGCTGCGCTCTGTGTTGCTCGGGGCAGCGGCGGGCAGTGTTGCGCTTTTGGCCGGATCGATAGCCGGCTGGGCGGTGATTACGTTTGTGATGGAATCCAGCTACCGGTTTGAACCGCTTTCGGCCATCGCCATCATCGCCGGCGGTGCCTTGGCGACGCTGCTGTCGGGGCTTGCCTTTGCATGGCACCCCCTTGCCGCGCGCCCGGCACAGGTGCTGCGCGCGCGGGAATAGCCGGAGCTACAGGAACAAATCGACCTTTTCAAACTTGGTCACATCCACCAACCCCTGATCGGAAATCCGCAATTCCGGAATGACCACCAGCCCGAGCAACGAATGTTGCATATAGGCATTGTTCAGCTTGCAGCCGCATTCCTGCATGGCCGCGACCATCTGATCCGCCTTGGCGGCGACGATCTCGCAGTGTTCATCCGACATCAGACCGGCAATCGGCAATTCCACCGTGGCCAGTTCACGCCCTTCGCTGAACACGGTAATCCCGCCACCGACCTTGCCCAGATGGTTAGCCGCCAGTGCCATATCCGCCTTGTTAGTGCCGATCACGATCATGTGGTGGCTGTCATGTGCAACAGAGGAGGCCACGGCGCAGGGTTTGTCATAGCCAAAACCCGACACAAAGGCATTCACCACATCGCCGGTCCCACGGTGACGTTCCACCAGCGCAATCTGGCAGACATCGTTTTCCCCGTCCATCTGCACCAGCCCGTCTGCCACCGACAAGTCTGCCTCCAGCGCCTTGGTCGGGGCCTGATTTTCAATCACCCCGATCACACGGGCACGCACCGAATTGGCCCCCTCGGGCGCGGCAATATCAAAATCGGTGTCGGCAAGGGTTTTGCCCATTTTGATCGTGCCTTTGGCAAAATCGGGGTAATTCGCCGGTGGAATATCCACAACCATCTTGCCGTTTTCGGCCAATACCTTGCCGCGCGCCATCACCAGTTCGGGTTCGAATTCAACCAGTTCCCGGGTCAGCACGATATCCGCCTGCCGTCCGGGCGCGATAGAGCCGATATCCCGCTCCATGCCGAAATGCTGTGCCGTGTTCAACGTCATCATCTGAATCGCGGTAATCGGTTTCAACCCCTGTGCAATCGCGTGACGCAACACGCGGTTCATATGCCCGTCATTCACCAGCGTGCCGGAGTGGCTATCATCCGTCACCAGAATAAAGTTACGCGGATCAAGCCCGTCTTCGGTCACGGCCTTGATCTGGGTGGCCACATCGTACCAAGCCGACCCGAGCCGCAACATTGAACGCATCCCCTGCCGTACCCGCGCGATGGCATCTTCCTTGCAGGTGCCTTCGTGATCATCGGCAGGACCGCCCGCCACATAGCCATGGAACATCAGCCCCAGATCAGGGGAGGCAAAATGCCCGCCCACGGTTTTACCCGCCATCTGTGTCGCAGCGATTTCGCCGAGCATTTTGGGGTCATTCATCGCCACACCGGGGAAATTCATCATCTCGCCCAAACCACAGATCTGCGGCCATGTCAGGGCTTCCTTTATGTCCTCCACCGTCAATTCCGCACCGGCGGTTTCCAGACCGGGGGCCGAGGGCACACAGCTCGGCACCTGCACCTGCACATTGATCGGCAGGCTGGCCGCATCGTCATGCATCAACCGCACGCCGGGCAGGCCCAGCACATTGGCGATTTCATGCGGATCGATGAACATAGAGGTCGTACCATGCGGAATCACCGCGCGGGCAAATTCCGTCACCGTCACCATGCCGCTTTCGACATGCATGTGGCCATCACACAGCCCCGGCACCATATAGCGACCTTTCGCTTCGATCACCTCGGTCTTGTCGCCAATCGTGTGCCCCGCATCCGGCCCGACAAACGCAATCCGTCCTTTGGCAATGGCAATATCGGTGTTGTCGATGATTTCGCCCGAATAAACATTCACCCACTTGCCGCCCCGAATAACCGTATCCGCAGGGGTGCGCCCCATGGCAACGTCAACAAGATGGGGGGCAACTTCGTGCCAGGCAGGAATGGACATCGGAGACTCCGGTTATGATCAGGGTTTGACTTACCTAATAGGAACACGCGCCGCTGGGCAACGGCAATTTAATGCATGGGTATGGTTTTATTTCACAAGCAGCCAAGCGGCCTCTGACGCCGGAAACTTCCCTTGAAATCCATCAGCCATTTGCTCGCGTTCGATCAGCGTGATTTGGTAGGTTCCCGAATAAAGCGTTTCCACCATCTGTGGGTCTATGGAAAAGGGCGGGCCATTCATCCGGCTTTGGTCATACTCAAAACAGATCAGGAATTGCGGTGCAAACTGTGTAATTTCGGGAATGTGGATCGCGTAACGCCGGCGCATTTCGGGGGGCAACGCCACCAGTGCTGCCCGATCATAAACGATATCAACGGGGCCAAGGAGCGCGACCGTAAGGGCAAAAACATCCCCGACAAAGATATCAATACCCGGCGCGCTGTATTGCTTCAGCGCCCCGACCGTGGCTATTTTCGGCACCACGCCCAATTCCTCGAACAGCTGTTCGACCGCCACCTCGCTCAGTTCAATACCCGCAACACGAAAACCACCCTCCAGAAACCAGGCAATATCCAGCGTTTTACCACACAGCGGCAGAAACACGCGACTGCCCTCGGCAAGGGCCAACCCGTGAAAATGCTTTTCCAACAAAGAATTTGTGGTTTTCGCGTGAAAACCTATTCGGTTCTCACGCCACCGCTGATGCCAGAAATCCGGTTCCATACTACCCCACTACAATGACGTTGTTCACCGGGAATTACAGACGTAACTTCCTCCGGGGTCAAGCACAATAACCATCGCCCAACGTTATCAGGCGCTGCCGGTTTCCCGGCACCCAGAACGGGGCCGGTGTCATCCTCGAATCTCTGGCGCTTTGCCGCGCGGCGCTGGACAACGGATCCCTTGTGCGCCTGAGCAACAAAACCCTGCACACACATGCCGGATACTGGATGACTGCCCCCCGCCAGCCAATGGCAAGACCTAATCGACCGTTTTTCCGATCGCTCCCCCAATGCCGCACAACAGTAATCCCGCCCGTCAAAAACGGCTGTTACCGGTGCAGGGGAATCGCATGAACATCACACGCGGAGTATCTGAAGAAGGTAGCGATTATTCCATCCTGCCTTTTTACGCATGACGCGCAGGGATTTTTTGTCTTTTGCTTTGTTGAGCAGGTTCATCGCCATGTGCTTGAT
>CAMZLM010000043.1 GCA_947311485.1 uncultured Paracoccaceae bacterium | reverse complement strand
GCATAGGGAGCAAAACAAAACCACCCCCCCACTTCCATTCCCCCCCACATAGCGTATGGGTGGGGGAAGTTTAAGGAGAGTGAGAATGGATACATCACAGGGTATCGTTGAAACGGTCGCGGCGGCTCGGGTTGTTGTGGCGGGATTGGGCGGCGGGGATTCGGACAAGGTTGCGGCGGCGGCGGTTGATTTGTTTACCTTGTTCGAGGCCCGCATGCAGCATCATTTCAAGCGCGGGCCATTTTCGCGCAAGTTGAAGGCGTTGTTGTTAGAGGCGGGCAAGCCCGATCTGGCGAACAGGGTTTATCAGTATTATCTGGCGGTTAACGTGTTAAAGCACGGCAAAGGCGCAAGTCACCGTGAATTGCTGGCCCTTGCAACCCCGTTGTTTATGGTCAACCAAGGCCAAGATGACGCACAGGCCCCTTTGATCGATGTCATCACAGCAGGTTTTTTCGACGGCTTATGCGAGGTCGTTCTTGAGGCTTATGATTTCCTGGAAAATTGATCAGCCTTCGTGTTCGTCTCTTTTGTTGTTATAAGTGGATTATCTGAGGGCAGCGTCCGTTTAGCGGCCCATTAATGCGTCGGCTTTGCGCCGGACAATCACGTTGCGCAGGTCGTGCATTGCCATCAGCAATTCATCGGCGAACATGTCGATCTGGGCGTCGGTGGCCTTGGTTTGCACCCATTGGGCCGTCATATTCAGGTGATCGGACGTGCGGCGCAGATCGTCAATGCGGCGTTCTTCAAGCATCTTCCGCCGTGCCACCATCCAGGCATCGATTTCGTTGCGCTCTGCTGCGGTGGGGACCTGATCGCCATGGGGTTTGATATCGCCATTGCGCACATTGGCCACGGCAATTTGCTGCATATCCAGTCGCCGTTGCCGGTTTTCGGCATCGACCCGATAAACAGCAGCACCGTTTTCACGCACACGAAAGAACAACGTGTTGATTTCAGCCATGTTCTACGTAATCCCCTTTGACAATAAACTGCCCCTACAAAGCAAATTCCGGCCTTCAGGTCAATGCGGCACAGAATTTTTGGATGCGGGCACAGGCATTGCGCAGGTTTTCTTCGGACGCGGCATAGCTCACACGGAAGTTCGGGCTCAGGCCAAAAGCCGCGCCGAAAACCACCGCGACCCCTTCGGCCTTTAACAGCTCCGTGGCGAAAACCTCGTCCGTGGTGATGCGCACGCCATCGGGCGTGGTTTTGCCGATGCAGTCCGCGATCGACGGATAGACATAAAACGCGCCTTCAGGGGTGGCGCAGCTGATGCCATTTGCGGCGTTCAGCATTTCCACCACCAGATCCCGGCGCGCCTGAAATACGGGGCGGCTGGTTTCGATGTAATCCTGCGGCCCGTTCAGGGCCTCGAGCGCGGCCCATTGGCTGATCGAGCAAGGGTTGGAGGTCGACTGGCTTTGCACTTTGCGCATGGCCCCGATCAATTCCTGCGGCCCGCCGGCATAGCCGATGCGCCAGCCGGTCATGGCATAGGCCTTGGATACCCCGTTCACCGTCAGGGTCCGGTCCATCAGTTCGGGTTCCACCTGCGCCGGTGTGCAGAAATCAAACCCGTCATAGGCCAGGTGTTCATACATATCATCGGTCATAACCCACACATGCGGGTGACGCAGCAACACATCGGTCAGGGATTTCAATTCACCCCGGGTATATCCGGCACCGGTGGGATTGGAGGGCGAATTGAAGATCAACCATTTGGTTTTTGGCGTGATGGCGGATTCGAGCTGTGCCGCTGTCAGTTTAAATCCGGTTTCAAGCGGGGCCTCGACCACCACCGGCGTGCCGCCGGCCAAGAGCACCATATCGGGGTAGGACACCCAATAGGGGGCGGGAATGATTACTTCATCACCGGCATTGAGGGTTGCCATCAGGGCGTTATACAGAATTTGTTTGCCGCCGGTCCCGACCGAAATCTGGGACGGCGTATAGGAAAGGTCATTGTCGCGCTTGAATTTGGCGCAAATGGCCTGTTTCAATTCGGGCATGCCGTCAGGCGCGGTGTATTTGGTTTTTCCCGCATCAATCGCGGCCTTGGCGGCGGCTTTGATATTGTCCGGCGTGTCAAAATCCGGCTCCCCCGCGCTCAGCGCCACAATATCGCGACCAGCGGCCTTGAGCTCGGCCGCCTGTGTGGAAATCGCAATGGTGGGCGACGGTTTCACCCGTGACAAGGTTTCAGACAAAAACGACATTGGCAAATCTCCTGACAAATGATGCCTGTTTTCTAGGCGCAGTTGCCGCGCACTGCAATTGAACAATTGTATTCAATACACTTGAGGCCGCCGCCCCGCCGTGGCATTACCGATCTGAATTCAAACCGGAGTCCTGCCATGTCTGAAACCCGTGAAATCCGTTTGCGTCGTCTCAAAATGCGGTCCTGGCGGCGCGGCATGAAGGAAATGGACATTATTCTGGGCGGTTTTGCCGATACGGCGATGGCCGATCTGGATGATTCTGCGCTGGACCTGCACGAATCCCTGATGGATGAAAACGATCAGGACCTTTACCTGTGGGTGACGGGTGCACAGGCCGGCCCGGAGCATTTAAAGCCCGCTTTGGAGCAAGTTTCTGCCTATTTGCATAAAATCCAGCACTAAGTGGCATAAAAAAACCTGCCCCCTTAACCTGTTGTTCTGATTTTTCCGCCAAAACTGTCCCAAGCAGTAATGGCGGAGACAAACAAATGAGCATACATTCAACGGTTCCAACCACGGGTACGGCGGGGCAGCGTCCGGATTTTCTGGGGACCTATCTGGAAACCCTGTCCATGGTGGAACGATTGCACCGGCTGTTGCTCGATGTGATCAAGGATGAATTCGAACGGCTGGGATTACTGGATATCAATTCGGTCCAGGCCTTGTTGCTGTTCAATATCGGCGAAAACGAGGTGACGGCGGGGGAATTGAAATCCCGTGGCTACTATCAGGGGTCCAATGTGTCCTATAATCTGAAAAAACTGGTCGAGGCCGGGTATATGCATCATCAGCGCTGTGAAATCGACCGGCGGGCGGTGCGGGTTCGCCTTACGGAAAAGGGGCGCAATATCCGGGTGATCGTCGAAGAACTGTTTGGCCGCCACGTCCAAGGCATGGCCGGCAAAGAGGTTATCGGCGAGGCTGGCCTGCAATCGATCAATTCGGTTTTGCGGCGTGTGGAGCGCTACTGGACAGACCAGATCCGCTATATTTACTGACCCGTTTTGGTTGTTGTTGGCCGTGGTTTTCATCAAGAATACGTGACCGGGCCAAAATTTTTGCATTTCATCTTCATTGCGGCGTTTTGATACCTGTTGTTTCGTTTGAAAACCCCTTAAAAGGGCGTGACTCACACGAGAAAGGCGCAGGTAGAATGGACTATAATTCCCGAATCGACGAAGCACTCTCCTCTTTGCATGAAGAAGGTCGCTACCGTGTTTTTCAAAATATCCGTCGGATAAACCAACAGTTTCCGACGGCAATCTGGACCAAACCTGACGGCAGCCAGAAAGAAATCGCCGTTTGGTGTGGCAATGACTATCTGGGCATGGGCCAGCATCCGGTTGTGCTGGAGGCCATGAAAACCGCCGTTGATACGGCCGGGGCCGGGTCGGGTGGCACGCGCAATATTTCCGGAACGACAGTTTACCATCAGGAACTCGAAGCCGAAATCGCCGATCTGCACAGCAAGGAACGCGCGATTGTGTTTACCTCGGCCTATAACGCGAACGAGGCGACGTTGTCGGTTTTACCGCGTTTGTTTCCGGGGCTGACCATTCTGTCGGATGAATTGAACCATGCTTCGATGATCGAAGGCATCCGCCACGGCAATTGCAGCAAGAAAATTTTCCGTCACAACGATGTGGCGCATCTGCGTGAATTGCTGGAAGACCTGCCCAAAGACGCGCCCAAGTTGATTGCATTTGAATCGATCTATTCGATGGATGGCGATTTTGGCCCGATCGGGGCCATTTGCGATCTGGCGGATGAATTCAACGCGCTGACCTATATCGACGAGGTCCATGCCGTGGGCATGTATGGCCCGCGCGGCGGGGGCGTTGCCGAACGCGATGGCCTGTCGAACCGGATCGACATTATCAACGGCACTTTGGGTAAGGCTTTTGGCGTGATGGGCGGCTATATCGCCACCAGCGAAAAAATGGCCGATGCGGTGCGTTCCTATGCGCCGGGCTTCATTTTCACCACATCCTTGCCGCCGGCGGTTGCGGCTGCGGCTGCGGCATCGGTTCGGCATGTCAAAACCGATCAGGCGCGGCGTGATTCCCAACAGGAAAAAGCCCGCGTTCTGAAGGATCGGCTCAAGGCGCTTGGCCTGCCGATTGATGACCATGGCAGCCACATCGTGCCGGTGCATGTGGGCAATCCGGTGAAATGCAAAATGCTGTCGGATATGCTGTTGGAAGACTACGGCATTTACGTGCAGCCAATCAATTTCCCGACAGTGCCGCGTGGCACCGAACGCCTGCGTTTCACGCCGTCGCCGGTGCATTCCGACAAAATGATGAACGATTTGGTGGATGCGCTGGATGCTCTTTGGAGGCAATGCGCGCTTAACCGCCTAGATATGGTAGGTTAACCTTTAAAAAACCCTGAAAGGGGTGCGCAAGTCTGCTTGCGTGTGGTATAGAAGTCACTAAGCAAGGCCGATAAGCGAATCGGGTATTTTGAGGCAATTTAGCAGGGTTTGGCAAACGCCATGGAAACAGGCTTGGGTAGCCATAAACCAAAGGGCTTTGACACGTTCGAAGTCACTTTGGGCGACGAAATGCGAGGCGAGCGGGCGACGCTCGGCAAGTCGCTGCTCGACGTTCAGCGCGATCTGCGTATTAAGGCGACTTACCTCGCTGCCATCGAAAATTGTGATCCGTCCGTGTTTCAAACCCCCGGTTTTATCGCGGGTTACGTACGGTCATACGCGCGATATCTCGGCCTTGATCCCGAAGAATGCTTCTTTCGCTTTTGCGAACAAAGCGGGTTTAACGGGGTGCATGCAGACCTGAAAGGCACGCCATCGCTGGCGTCCAAATCCGCGTCGCTTTTGCAGACCCCGATTGCCCAGACCAATCTGGACCCGATCACCAATCCGCGCGTGCCGATTTCTGCCCCCGCAGTGGGTATTCTGGAACGTTTGTCATTTGCCGGTTTCGGGTCGATTGCCGTGTTGCTGGCTCTGGTTCTGGGCTTGGGCTATGGCGGGTGGAGCGTTCTGCAAGAAGTGCAGCGCGTGCAATTTGTCCCCGTAAACCAAACGCCTGAAGTGTCTACGCAAGCCGATGTGCTGGCATCCGGTGGGCCGGCGCTTGATAACGGGGCAGCGGATTTCGGGTCTCCCCGGGCGTTGACCCCGACAACGTCCTTGGATCAACTTTACCGGCCCCAGGCATTGGAAGTTCCCCAGTTGATCGCCCGCGACGGGCCGATCCTGTCAATTGATCCCAATGCCCAGGGTTCTTTTGCCTCTCGGGAAATGGATGTTGTGCCGACGTTGGTGGCCGAAGCCCCCAAAGTGATCAAAGAAGGCCCGCCGCCAATGGATATTGTGGCGTTAAAACCGGCCTGGATCCGGATTTATTATCCTGACGGGTCGGTTTTATTTGAACAAACCCTGAATGCCGGAGAGCGCTATCGCCTGCCGGACGGTGTTGTGCCGCCGCTGTTGCGGGCGGGAAATGCCAGTGCGGTTTTCGTGAACGTGGGGCAAAACACCTACGGGCCATTGACCCGCAGCGGCAGCGTTGTGCGCAATGTGTCGCTGGATCGCGAAGCTGTCACCAGCAAACTGGCGCTGGTGAACGATGTGTTCAACTTTGAACTGGCCCCGCCGATTATCGGCGACGCCGGTTCCTATACCGCGCAGATTGATGCCGATATTCCGCAAGAATAATTCTTCGCCTCACTCCCAAATCAAGAGCCGATCGCATGACCCTGAATCCCATTCGTCCGTGGCGCAATATTTATCGCCGTAAAACCCGTCAAATCCACGTGGGCAATGTGCCTGTCGGGGGGGATGCGCCGATCACGGTGCAAACCATGACCAATACGTTAACGTCGGATGCCAAGGCCACAATCGAACAGATTCAGGCCTGCGCCGAGGCCGGTGCCGATATTGTGCGGGTGTCTTGTCCGGATGAGGAGTCCACAGCGGCATTCGCGGAAATCGTGCGCGAAAGTCCGGTGCCGCTGGTGGCAGATATCCATTTTCACTACAAACGCGGTATCGAGGCGGCGGAGGCGGGGGCTGCGTGTTTGCGGATCAACCCCGGGAATATCGGTTCGCCGGAGCGGGTGCGCGATGTGATTCAGGCGGCCAAGGACAACGGCTGTTCGATCCGTATCGGGGTGAATGCGGGGTCTCTGGAAAAACATCTTCTGGATAAATACGGCGAACCCTGTCCGGATGCGATGGTTGAAAGCGGGTTGGATCATATCCGGATTTTGCAGGACAATGACTTTCACGAATTCAAGATTTCGCTAAAGGCATCGGATATTTTTATGACAGTTGCCGCCTATCAGGGGTTGGCGGATGCAACGGATGCACCGTTCCATTTGGGGATTACCGAGGCCGGTGGATTGATGTCCGGCACGGTGAAATCGTCAATCGGAATCGGAAATATGTTGTGGAACGGGTTGGGGGATACCCTGCGCGTGTCGCTTTCTGCCGATCCGGTAGAGGAGGTGCGCATGGGGTTCGAGATGCTCAAATCCCTTGGCCTGCGTCATCGGGGAGTCAATATTATTTCCTGCCCGAGCTGTGCGCGGCAAGGGTTTGATGTGATCAAAACCGTGTCCGCGCTGGAGGACCGTTTGGCCCATATCCATACGCCGATCAGCCTGTCGATTATCGGTTGTGTGGTGAATGGCCCGGGAGAAGCGTTGATGACCGACGTCGGTTTCACCGGTGGCGGCGCAGGGGCGGCGACGGGGATGGTTTATCTGGCAGGGCAAAAGGATCACAAGCTCGGAAACTATGATATGGTGGATCATATTGTCGAGTTGGTCGAGCAAAAAGCCGCGCAGATCGAAGCGGAAACCGACAACGAGTAGAGTTTTTATGCCTCCGGCGGGGATATTTGAACGAATTCGAAATGGGAGATGTTTTGAAATATTTACTGTTGGTTCTGGTGGCATTCGGGCTTGGATTCGTGTTGTGGGTGCGTTTTGCGCGGGATGATGCGGCGCGCTGGCATGTGGATCCTGTGGCGGCTGTTCTGTCGGGGAAACCGAACCAGTATTTATTGAAACCAGAAAATGCGCCGGTGTTTGATATGGATGCAAGGACGCTGGCGGTGGCCTTTGATGCAATGGCACAGGCACAACCCGACGTGCAATTGTTGGCAGGCAGCATTGACGGGTTGTGGCTGACCTACGTGCAGCGCAGCGCATTGATGCGGTATCCGGATTATATTTCCGTGCGGTTTATCGACAAGCCGGACGGCACCGCCACAGTGGCGATGTTTTCACGGTCGCGATTTGGTCACTCAGATCTTGGGGTAAACCAAAAGCGGGTGGACACGTGGATCAAGGCTTTGGGGCAGAAGATTGTTGCGCGATGACAGGCAATCACTGCCGGTTTCACGCCACATAGGCACGTTCAGAGACATTTCACAGCGCGCCATATAGGCACGGCCATCCACATTTAGACAGATGGTTTGTCCTAATTCGACGCGTGTACCGGATTTGTCGGTGCAATAACAATCGCGGGCATCTGTGCCGCCTGCAAAAGTGCCGGACGACAACAGAAATACCATACCCAAAGCGTTCAGTATTGTTTTCATGGCGACATAATAGCAGAAAAACCGGAAAATTTCAAATGGGGCTTGACGCCGCCCGGCGGGCAGGCGAATTCAGGGTATGATCCCTATTGATAAACTTGAACAAATCAAGCAACGTTTTGCCTATCTCGAAGCGAAAATGTCCGATGTTTCGGGCGTTGATGATTTTGCTGCCCTGTCGAAAGAATATTCCGATCTGCGTCCCGTGGTGGAAAAGGTCGTGGCATATCAACAGCTTTTGCAGGATACCGCCGATGCGGAGGAAATGCTGAACGATCCGGAAATGAAGGAGCTGGCGAGCGAAGAGCTGTTGGAGCTGCGCACGGCCTTGCCCGGGTTGGAACACGAGGTACAGCTGTCGTTGCTGCCCAAGGACGAAGCGGATGAGCGGTCTGCCATTTTGGAAATTCGGGCCGGAACCGGTGGCGATGAGGCTGCGCTTTTCGCCGGTGATTTGTTGCGCATGTATCAACGGTATTGCGAGGGGCAGGGCTGGAAGTTCGAGGTGGTCGAGGAAAATGCGACCGAGCTTGGTGGCTTGAAAGAGGCGGTTTGCAATGTCAAAGGGGCGGGCGTTTTCGCACGGTTGAAATTCGAAAGCGGCGTGCATCGGGTGCAGCGTGTGCCGGTGACCGAAAGCGGCGGGCGGGTGCATACATCGGCGGCAACGGTGGCCGTGTTGCCAGAGGCCGAGGAAGTGGACATCGACATCCCTGTAACCGACATCCGGATTGATACCATGCGGGCATCCGGGGCCGGTGGTCAACATGTGAACACCACCGATTCCGCCGTGCGGATTACCCATTTACCGACCGGAATTATGGTGGTGAGCGCCGAGAAATCCCAGCATCGCAACCGTGAAATTGCCATGCAGGTTTTGCGGTCGCGCCTGTATGATATGAAACGCCAACAGGCGGATGATGAACGCGCTGCCAGCCGCAAAGGGCAGGTGGGGTCGGGTGATCGTTCCGAACGCATCCGTACCTATAATTTCCCGCAAGGCCGGCTGACAGATCACCGGATTAACCTGACTTTGTACAAGCTGGATCAGGTGATGCAGGGGGATCTGGATGAAATTATCGATGCGCTGATTGCCGATGATCAGGCCGCGCGTCTGTCCGATATGGATCCATGAGCCAAAACGGGGTGATGTTGTTGCGGGACGCGGTCTTGCAATTGCGGCCGGTTTTGGGGGACGGGGCCGCGCGGGATGCGCGGGTTCTTTTGGCGCATGCTTTGGGTATCGGGGCGGACCGGTTGACATTGGTTTTGCCGGACCTTGTGGCACCTGATGCGGTTGAAAAATTCCAAACCTGTGTTCAGGCCCGCCTGAACCGCCAACCGGTGGCGCAAATCATCGGGAAACGCTTGTTTTGGGGGCGTGAATTTCAGGTGACGGGGGATGTGTTGGACCCGCGGCCGGAAACGGAAACCCTGATTGCGCTGGCGTTGGAGGAGGCCGTCCCTGAACGTATTCTGGATTTGGGGGTCGGGAGTGGCTGTATTCTGCTGACGCTTTTGGCAGAGATACCGGAGGCCACGGGGCTGGGGGCGGATCTGTCCACTGCGGCCTGCGCGGTGGCGCGGCAGAATATGCAGGCTTTGGGGCTGCAAGCGCGCGGGGAAATCGTGCAATCGGACTGGTTTTCCAACATCGGCGGCAAATTTGATTTGGTGGTGTCCAACCCGCCCTATATTACCCGATCCGAAATGGCCGGTCTGGCCCCCGAGGTTGCCAAATGGGAACCGGAAATCGCGCTGACGCCGGGCGGTGACGGGCTGGCGGCTTATCGTGTTTTGGCCAAGGGATTGTTGCAGGTTCTGGCCCGAAACGGTGTGGCGCTATTTGAGTTCGGGCGCGATCAAGGCCTTGATGTAACAGCAATCTTTGCGGCTGCCGGTTTTGGGGATTTACAGGTTTTTCAGGATTTGAATGGACATGACCGGATAATTCGGGTGAAACGCTGAAAATGGGGCAAAAACCGGCGGATTTTGGCGCTGGTAACCGAAAATTCACTTGTTTTTGCTTGTCATAGGGGCGGCGGATACTGTAAAAGGGGGGCGTAGAGATGATCGAAGCCTCCGGCTCTCATACTCTCTCATCCAAGGAACAGATGGAAATTTTGGCTCTATGTGGGCCAGCACACAATCAACTTAAGACCACACAAGGCAATTTGATCATATGAGATCACCTAACAAGTCGCGTTCACGCAATAAAAACAACCGTAACCGGAATAATAATCATAACCAGAACCATGGTGGAAACGTCATGAACAGGGTTTTTGATAGTTCGGGGCCTGAGGGAAAAGTGCGCGGCACGCCTCAGCAGATCATTGATAAATACCGGTCTTTGGCCAGCGATGCACAGCTGTCAGGGGATCGTGTGGCGGCAGAAAACTTTGTGCAGCATGCAGAGCATTACACGCGGATATTAAACAAAGCCCAGCGTGAAATGAATGAACGCCGCGAAGCCCAAGAGGCACAGCGCGCCGCCCAAGAAGCACAACGCGCCGCGCAGGATGCGCAGCGTCAGGCACAGCAGGCCGCACAAGCCGAGAAAAAGCAAAACCAGCAACCGGCCCCTGCACCGGCAGACGATCAGCCGGAAATTCCGGTAATGGGAACGGCGGATCTGTTCCCCGGACAAGAGGACGCCAGCAATCTGGTGCAAACACCGGAGAGCCGCCCGGCCAAGCCAAAATCGGACAAACCGCGTGCGCGACGCAAGCCGGCACCGAAACCGGCGGCACAAGAGGCCGAACCTGCGCCTGTTACGCCTTCGCCGGAAAACGCGGCAGAGTAAAAAATGGAAAACGCTAGAGATTCTCATCTTTAACTTGAGGCCGTATATCACCAAAAGCCTGAGAGCGTCAAAGGCGCGGCAAGGTTTTGGTGTTTCCGGTTTAAGGCGGGATGCTTTATATTTTGGCGTTTTCCAATGCGCGGGCCAGCATGCAGAAATTCTCGAGCGGGATTTCTTCGGCCCGCTGGGTGGGTTTGATATCCGCCACCCGCAAACAATCTTCTATGTCCGGATGCAGTGATTTCAGGCTGGCGCGCAGCATTTTGCGCCGCTGGCCAAACGCCTTGGCCACAACATGGTTCAGGATTTTGGCATCCGCTGCAAAGGCCGGTGTTTCGCGCCGTTCCAGATGCACCACAGCCGAGGTAACCTTGGGCGGCGGGGTAAAGGCCGCCGGTGGAATTTCCATCACAATGCGCGGTGTGGTCAACCATTGGCACAGGATCGACAGCCGGCCATAGGCTTTGGTGCGGGGTTTGGCGACGATCCGTTGGGCAACTTCTTTTTGGAACATCAAGGTCAGGCTCTGCCAAAACGGTGGCCAGTCCGGTGGCGAAAGCCAACGGGTGAGCAATTCCGTGCCGACGTTATAAGGCAGATTGGCCACGATGCGGACCGGTTGTTGCAGGTGGTCAAGCGGATTGATCGCCAGCGCGTCGCCTTGCAACACCTGCAGGCGGCCGTTGTGGTGTTCCGATACCTCTGCCAGAGCGGGCAGGCAACGGGGATCCTGTTCGATGGCCACAACCTTGCGTGCGCCCTCCATCAGCAACGCGCGGGTCAACCCACCGGGGCCGGGGCCGATTTCCAGCACATCACAAGCCGACAGATCCCCGGCCTGACGGGCGATTTTACCGGTCAGGTTCAGGTCGAGCAAAAAATTCTGGCCGAGCGATTTTTTCGCACGCAGATCATGGGTGTTGATCACCTCACGCAGGGGGGGCAGGCCATCAAGCGTTGTCATGGGCGGCTCTTTGGTTGGCCATATCGCGGGCGGCGCGCAGGGCTTGGATCAGGGAGGTCGGTTCGGCAACACCGGTGCCGGCAATGTCAAAAGCGGTGCCGTGATCGGGCGATGTGCGTATAAACGGCAGGCCCAGCGTAACGTTGACACCGGCGGCAAAATTCACGGTTTTAATCGGGATCAACGCCTGATCGTGATACATGCAAATCGCCACATCATAGGTATCGCGTGCCTTGGGGTGGAACATGGTATCGGCGGGCAGGGGACCCGTGATCGACAGGCCCTGCCCACGCAGTTCATCCAGCAAGGGCGCGATCATGCGGCCTTCTTCGGTCCCCATGGTGCCGCCTTCGCCGGCGTGCGGGTTAAGCCCGGCAACCGCGATACGTGGTGCATTCAGGCCGAAATCGCGGATCAACGCGGCATGGGTGGTGAGGATCGTATCGCGCAGCAAATCCGGCGTGAGCGCGGTTGGCACATCCTGTATCGGGATGTGGATTGTTACCGGCACCACGCGCAATTCCGGTGCCATCAACATCATCACGGAACGCGTCACCCCGCCCAGTTCCGCCAGAAATTCGGTATGACCGGGGTGCGGGAAATCCGCGCCTTCCTTGAGCACTTGTTTATTGATCGGGTTGGTGCAAACCGCGCTGGCAAGGCCGCTCTGGACCAAATCCACAGCGCGGGCGATTACGTCTATCACACCTTGGGCATTGGCATGGTTGACCTGACCGGCGGGGGCATCGGCGGCAAATTCATGCGGCAAAATCGGCAGTCCCTGCGCCATTACGGCGGCGGCCTGATCCGGTGTTTCAATCGGCACCAACGCCGCGCCCGCCGGAAAATGGCGGACATCCCCGATCACAAAGAACGTCAATTCATGCTTGAGCGCGGCCCAGGCCTTGAGCGAGATTTCGGGGCCAACACCGGCGGGGTCGCCGCAGGTGAGCGCGATGGGACGGCTCATTTGTAGATGATTTCCGCATCTGCCCGCAATTCCTGCAGGTAGCCATCGCCAAACCCTGTCAGGCGGCGGTTGAACAACGCGCCACGCAGGTTTTCACGCGTCGCTTCTGGCAGATCACGCAGGCGGTCACAGACCATAACCACGGAAACGGACTCCGGTCCGGTCACAACATAGCTGGCCTCGTGCCGGTCCAGATTGGCCACCGCCAGCGCGATTTGCGCAGGAAGTTCGCTGGTGAGTACGGTGTTGTCGGAATAGGCATTTTCGCCAAAGCGTTCGGATTTTGCCCGTAGATCGGCGCAGGTGTCCACATCGGAAATCAATGTATTGGCCAAGTCAACGGCGCGGCCCCTGGCTGTCGGGATCGGCACCTGTGTGTAGCTGACGGAAACCGGCAAGGCGGGCTCCTTGGACTTTTCTTCGCGCAGGCCGCGCAACTGAAAGATGCCAACAGTTTTGGACAGGGTCACAGGCGCGGTGACTTCGCCCGGTCCCAACGCCAGCAATTGCCCCGCAAGCGCCGGCGGCAGGGCGGCAACCGGTACCCAGTTCAACCGGCCCCCGCGTCCACGCGATGGCGCGCGGGAATATCGCCGTGCAGCAGCAGAGAAGGCGGCCTCGGTTTTGATATTTCGGGACAGGTTTTTGACCAATTCCAGCGTGGCCTCGTTGCCGGCTTCGCGCAGGGGGAGCTGAATTTCGGAAATCAACACAGATTCCTGTTTCTTGGCCGTTGCCAAATTCAACGTGGTATCCAGCTCTTCCTCGGAAATGCGGGCCTTGCGGCCAAAACGCGCGCCCACGACCTCGCGCCAGAGCAGACCGGCACGGACAAAATCACGCATGCTCTCGGGGGCGGCCCCGCGTGACTGAATGTATTGCAAAAGCTGTTTGCCGGTAATTTTGCCCCGCGCCGCAAATTCGTCAATACCGGCGGCAAGGGCCTCGTCGTCGACTGTAATGCCCAATTCGGCAGCGGCCTGCAATCGCAGCCGGTCGTCAATCAGCTGTTCCAGCGCCATTTTTTCCAGATCACCGGAGGATCCAAACGCCTTGAGCAGCAATTTGCGTTGCTTGATTTCGTAATTGGTGATCACCCGGTCATTGATCTGAACGGCAACAGCATAGGGATTGGCGCTGCGGGCCTGAACCGTGCCTGAAATTGCCAAGGCGGCAACCAAGGGTAAAATCAATAATTTCATACGCTTCTACTCATCTATTCAAAGGGCGGCGCAACGTTTTGCGTACCGCTTGTTCCGTTTCTTGTTGCCCAATCCCGCCATTTCAACGGTCAGGCCGATTTCTTTGGTTGGTCGAATGATACCAGAGCCTTCATATTGAAGCGAGAGGGAAAGGTTCACTGCCACGCATTCGTTTTCATATTTTACCCCGAAAGCCCCGCTTGTGGGCTGGTTGGTAACGAAATTATGCCGCCATTCCGCAGAATAGGTCCAATAATCGTCGTGCCGGTATGTCGCGGCAAGGCTGGCTTCGTGGCGGGGGTCGCTGGCACCGGCGACCACGTCTTTTTCCAGCCAGACATAGGTGCCATAGGTGGTGAGCTTGTTGAAATTCAGGGCGATCTGGGCCTCGTTTTTGGACAGGTTGAAATGGTTGTCAAACAACATGCGGTTGGTGAGTTCGAATTTATTCAGATAGGACAGGGTAAAGGTGCTGACAAAATCCGAATTGGTGCCATCCAGCCCCGTGCCGGAACTGAACTGTCCCAGATCATCCAGACGCACCACTTGTCCCACAGTCACCCCGAGGTTCCACCCCGTCGGGTCATACCGTGTATAGGACAGCCCGATATTGGCCCGCAGACCGCGTTCGCTGTTGTCAAAGCCGGGAAAACGGTTGTGGGAAAACAGGTTGTTTTCCTCGAATTCCACCTGCACGCTGTCCTCGTTCGGATTGGTTCGCGCGTCTTTGGGCGACCAAACCAGTTGCAGGCGGGGTTCAATCACATGCGTGACCTGATTGATCTGGCGTGACAAGGGCAGGCGAAAATCCAGTGACAGGGTCGGGGTGGTTTCACTGATATTGGTTTGCCCCAAGCCGGGATAATTGTCGGTCGCATACAGGTTATTGGCCAATTCGCCAAAGGCCGTCACCTTGAGCCCGTTTTTCAGGGTCCATTCCTTTTGCCAGTCGACATTCAGCCCCGCCCGAAAAAACCGGCTTCCCCCCGGGCGCAACAGGGTCACGGTCTGGGCGGTCAGGCCGAATTTGCCACCAAACAGCCCCTCGTTCCAGGTGCGGCGGCCAAAGAATTCGGGAAAGACCAGCGGGATATTTTGGTCGATCTCGTTGGCGCGCAGGCTCTGGATGGTAAAGGCGGACAGGGCGGCATAGCTGTTTTTGCGGGTCCGGCGCAGGGTGGCAAAGGATGTCAATCGGTCCTGTTCGTAATCCCCGATCCGGTAATCGGAGCGGAATTCATTGTCCGAAGCGGCCTCGATCCCGAAATCCAGATAGATATCATTAGGCAGCTGAAACCGGCCTTTGGCGCTAAAGGAACTGCGCAGGCTGCGGGGGATCAGGCTATCTTCGGCGGTGAAATTCAGGTCGGCCTCAAGCCAGCCGCGTTTGAAGCGTTGGCGATACAGGGTGTCGATCAGAATGGACCCCCGGGTGTAAAAATGCGGGGTAAAGGTGACATCGGCATGATCGCCAAGGGTGACGTAATAGGGGACTTCCATGCCAAATCCCAAAGCCGTGGAATTTACCAGTCGCGGGACCAGAAAACCGGTGGCGCGATCCACGGTCGGGTCCGGCACGCGCAGGGTCGGGGCATAAAAAACCGGCACGCCAAGGAATTGTATGGTGGCGTTTTCAAAGTAGATCCGGCGTTCCCGTTCATCATGGATAACCCGACGAGCGCGGATCTGCCAAAACGGGATCGGGTTTTTATTGCAAACGGTACAGGAACTGGCGACGGTTTTGGTCAGCACCTTGAAACGCCCGTCGGTGCGGTGGAATTCCTCTGCAACGATTTGCAGTTGCTGGGCAATCAGCACCTCGGCCCCACGGATTAACCCGTTGCGTAAATCCGAATCCAGCACCGCCGATTTCGCCCGTGTGGTCAGCGTGTCGCCGTCCACAATGGTTAACGCCCCCGGTACGGTTATGCGACCGTTGACCTGATCATAGCTAAGGGCATCGGTGGCCAGAACCTCTTGGCCACGAAAAATACGCACGTTGCCGCGGGCAACCAGAACCTTGGTTACGGGATCAAATGAAACCTGATCGGCAATCAGGGAAATGCGCGGGTCCTTGAGTGTTGCTGCATGCACAACATCGTATTGCGCCCCCCCAAAAAGCAGCGCCAATACAACCAGCCAAACAGATGCCAATCGGTTCATGTGTACTTACCCGTCCTCGAACTTGAGGAATATTCCCAAGGCAATCAATATCCCGGATATGGGAGGTGCCCAAGCTGCAGCAAAGACGGGAATCTCTCCCGCCTCTCCCAGAGTCATAGCAAGATTTTGTAGGAAGTAGAGGGAAAAACCACAAATTAGAGCAAGAAACACGGAAACCCCCAGATTCCCCAAGCGTTCGTTTTGCAGTGTAAATGCGGCTCCGAGGATCAGCATGGCCACCAGCATCAACGGGCGCGCCAGTTCCATATTGAAATGGATCACATGCGGCAGGGCGGAAAACCCGGCCTTGGCGATGATGTCGATCATTTCGGGCATTTTCCAGATCGGCACGGTTTTGGGCTTGGGATAGCCTTCGAGGATTTGCGCCGGGGTAATATCGGTTTTGAAACGCCGGATTTCAAAGGTTTCTGAGCTGTTTTCCGGATTGGGAATATCGCGGCGGATGCTCCAGAATTTACCGTTGGTGAAAATCCACTGTCCATTGCTCAGGATGGCCGTGCGCGAAAACAGTCGCGATTCAAGCGCGCCGTCGCGATCAAATTTCAGGGCGGTGGCCTGACGCAGGCTCTTGCCGCGCCGGTCGGTGCTCTGGGCGTGGATCACGGTGTGACCGGCGGGGTCTTTCTGGCGCAGCCAAAACCCGTCCTCGCCAAAGGAAACCGTGCGCGTGTCGGCCCCGGTGTATTGCGCGCGCAATTCGGTGTAGCGGGCAGAAAGCGTGGCGGCGACCGGATTGAGCAGCATAATGGCCACCAGACCGAGCAAAAACGCATAAAGCGCCGGAATCATCATTGCCCGCAACGCCGACATGCCAACGGCACGCGCCACCACAAATTCGTTGGATCGCGCCAACCCGACACAAAAGGCCAGCGCCGCCAGCATCACCACCACCGGCAGGGTTTGCAAAATAAAGGTCGGTGTGTTGGTCGCTGCAAGAACCAGCGCTTGGCTAAAGGTGACCCCCAGACTCGACAACCCGCGCACGCTCTCCAGCGTTTCAATCACAAAGATCAACAGCAAAACAACCGCCATTACACGCGCAAACGCCTGCAAAAAGCGGCGGCCAAAATATAGCGACAGGGTCATTTCACCGCCTCCTGACGTTGCCAGAACCGACGCCGTGGCGGGCGCCAATCGGCCATCCCCATACGCACCAGAACGACGGCGGCAATCAGGCTGATCAGGACCGGCACATAAAGCAGCGGCCATAGTGACACATCCTGATTGACCCAGCTCTGCGCCAGCCCGCGTACTGAATTGATCCCGACCATAAAAAACACACCCAGCACGATACGGGTCAAAAAACCCGACCGGCTATAGCCGCTGGAAATCAGCAGCATCGCGCCAATCATCGGCACAAAGGCGGCCAGCAGAGCTTTGATAAAACGACCGTGAAATTCGATGATTCGCGGAATTACCGGCAGGGCTGCGGCCTTGGAGCCGGGCTTGGGTTTCAACAAATCCAGCGAAGGAAGTTCCTCGACCAGCAGATTCCGGTCGCTGATTTTATGGGCAAACTGGGATAAATCATAGGACAAGCTGTCAAACTGTATGGTGCCAAGCGTGCGGTTTTCCGGATGGTATTGTTGAATTGTGCCGTTAAACAACACGATTTTCGGGGTATCGCCGCTGGCAACGATCTGACCGGAGGTTGCCGTATGGGTAATGATGTTTTGCGGATTGCGCCGGTCGTTGATCAACACATCTTTCAGGCGGCCATCCGGGCTGGTTTCCCCAAAAAATATCGTGACCCCGCTGACCACGGTTGAAAATTCACCGGCCACGACAAACTGGCTCAGGTACTCTTTGCTCAGCTCATGTTGACGATTTTGAAAGGCTGTCAGGCTGGCCGGCGTGACAATCTGCGTGAGCATAAACGTCAGGGCCATGCAAATACCGCCGAAATACAAAAACGGTGTCAGGGACTGCGCCGGAGATCGGCCCACCCCCATCATCACCACCAGTTCGGATTCCGCATAGAGCCGGTTGGTCAGATAAACCGATGCCGCAAAGGCGGCGATCGGCACCACGGTTTGGGATACCTTGGGTAAAAGGTACAGGCTCAGTTCCGCGAAAACCATGCCGGACTGGCCGCTTTTGACCACAATATCGACGATCCGCAGCGCCTGGTTCAGCCAGATAATGCCTGCAAAAATCACAAAGAAAAACACAAACGGGCCAATCACTTGCCGCAAGACATATTTGTCGATTTGTTTCACGAATAGCAGCCCCGCGTTTCCCTGCCATACGGGATAAACCATTTTTTCGGCGGACAACAGATGTGGATGGTCAAATAAGCTGAAAACCGCTATCCCTGAGGCAGATTTTTACCAAAACAAGGCTGAACCGATGACGCTGCCCCTGAACCCGCAATTTGTTGAAACCGATCTGGACCAGATCAACAGCTTTGAAGGCGACATTGTGGTTCTGATTACCCCGAACGGGGGGCTGGACCCCTTGGCCCGACGGGTGAACAAGCTGTGCAAAGGCGCGTTGAACCGGTTTGTGGGCAGTGATGCCTTTGAAAAAATGGAAAACGGCGCGACGAAATTGCTGGCTTATCCGGCGGGGATGGTGGCCAAGGGGATTGTGATTCTCAAAACCGCCAAGAAAACCGACCTGTCAGAGGCCCGCAAATCCGGTGCCGCCGCAGCCAAGGCCTGTGGCGCGGGGGATGTGATGTTTCTGGCCGGAGCCAGTAAAATCACCGCCGCGCTGACGCAGGGGTTTGTCTTGCGGCGATATGACTTCACCGATCACAAAACTGCCGATCAGGCAGAGTCCGGCGCGCTGACGGTGCTGTGTTCTGCGGCGGAAACGGTCGCGGAGGACTATGAAACCATGGCCGCCACGGCCGAGGGCGTGTTTTTCACCCGTGATCTGGTGAATGAACCCTCCAATGTTCTGACCACCACCGAATTCGCCGACCGTTTGCTGGCGCTGTCCGATCTGGGGGTCAAGGTGACGGTTCTGGAAGAGGACGAACTGCAAAAGCTTGGCATGGGGTCGTTGCTTTGTGTGGGGCTTGGATCGCGCAGCCCGACGAAAATGGTGGTGATGGAATGGCAGGGCGGGGGCGATGAAAAACCCTTTGCGCTGGTGGGCAAGGGCGTGGTGTTCGACACCGGCGGCATTTCGTTGAAACCGGCGGCGGGCATGGAAGATATGACCATGGACATGGGCGGCGCGGGTGTTGTGGCCGGCGTGATGAAATCGCTGGCCCTGCGCAAGGCCGCGGCCAATGTGGTCGGGCTGGTCGGGCTGGTTGAAAACATGCCCGATGGCGCGGCAACCCGGCCCGGCGATGTGGTGACCTCGATGAAAGGCGACACAATCGAGGTAATCAACACCGACGCCGAGGGGCGTCTGGTGCTGGCGGATGTGCTCTGGTATGCGCAAAAAACCTTTGAACCAACGGGGGTTATCAATCTGGCGACCTTGACCGGCGCGATTATTATCGGCCTTGGCCATGAAAATGCCGGTGTGTTTTCCAACAATGACGAACTGGCGCGAAAGTTTCTGAATGCGGCCAAGGCCGAAGGTGAAGGCGCGTGGCGTATGCCGATGGGCGATGCCTATGACAAGCTGATCAAATCGCGCATTGCCGATATGAAAAACGTCGGCGGGCGCGCCGCCGGGTCGATCACAGCGGCGCAATTCCTGCAACGGTTTGTACAGGCGGACATGCCGTGGATCCATCTGGATATTGCTGGCGTGGCCTCGGTTGCCGCCGATACGGATTTGGCCCCCAAGGGCGCGACCGGTTGGGGGGTGCGGGCGCTGGATCGTCTGGTGTCCGATATGCTGGAGCCGGTAGCGCCGGTTGACCCTGTCGATGGCTGAGGTCTTTTTCTATCACCTGACGCGCTCGCCGTTGCAACAGGCCTTGCCTGAATTGCTGGACCGTGTGCTGGCACGCGGCTGGCGGGCGCTGGTGCGCGGTGTGGATCAGGGGCGCTTGCGCTGGCTGGATGATATGCTGTGGCAGGGCAGGGACGATGCGTTTCTGCCCCACGGCATGGCCGGCGGTGACCATGATGCCGTACAGCCGGTTTTGCTGGCGACGGGGGTGGAAAACCCCAACAAGGCGGAAATCCTGTTGTTGGTGGACGGCGCGGAAATCACCCCCGAACAGGCGCAGGAATACACCCGGGTTTGCCTGATGTTCGATGGCAATGATCCCGACGCCGTGCAGGCAGCAAGGCGCGACTGGAAGGCCCTGACAGACGCGGGTATTGCGGCGCAATACTGGGCACAAGAGGACGGTTCCTGGGTGAAAAAGGCGGAAAAATCGGCGGGGTAATCCGGCGCTATCCCTTGATATGTTTAGCCGCCAATCCGCGCAGGGACTTGGCGAACACCACCACATCCACCCCCACAGCCACGAAATTCGCGCCATCCGCAAGCGAGGCGTCGATGAATTCGTCGCTGGTGGCCAAAATCCCCGCAGCCTTGCCCGCCGCACGTATGCGTTTGAGCGTGTCGGCAATCACGGTGCGGACCTCTGGCGCATCGGGATTGCCCAGATACCCCATGTCGGCGGCGAGGTCTGACGGGCCGATAAACACGCCGTCCACGCCCTCCACCGCCAGAATATCATCCAACGCGGCGATGGCGGCTTTGCTTTCGACCTGAACCAGCAGGCAGATTTGGGCGTTGGCGGTTTGCAGGTAATCGGGGATGGCCGAAAACCGTGACGACCGCGCCAGCGCCGCGCCGACGCCACGGATGCCTTCGGGCGGATAGCGGCAGGCAGCGACCATTTCGCGGGCCTGATCGGCGCTTTCGACCATGGGTATCAACAGGCTTTGCGCGCCGGCATCCAGCACCTGTTTGATCATCCAGTCAGACCCGATTGGCAAACGCACCACCGCATGGGAGGGGCTGGCCTGCACCACTTGCAATTGCCGCGTGATCGAGCGCAGATCGTTGGGCGCATGTTCGCCATCAATCAACACCCAGTCAAAACCGGCGCTGGCCGTCATTTCCGTGGCATAGGCATCGGCCATTCCCGCCCAACACCCGATTTGCACATCACCACGGGCAATTTTCTTCTTGAAGCTGTTCACAGGGGCAGGCATGGAGTTTCTCCTATTCAAATGAAATATCGACATGGCCGAACGGGCCGTAATCGGCACTGAAATGGCTGCCGGACGGGGCCTCCAGCGGGCGGATGAACGATCCTGACAGCACCACATCGCCAGCGCGGATTTTCTGGCCGTTGGTCGCGAGCCTTTTGGCCAGCCAGACGATGCCTTGCACCGGATCATTCAGCACCCCCGCCCCAAGGCCGGTTTCCTCGACTACGCCATCGCGCGTCACAATCGCGCCGACCCAGCGCAGGTCAAACGCATCGGACGCATGACGCTGATCGCCCAGAACAACACCGGCATTGGCGGCATTATCCGCAATGGTATCAAACACTTTGCGCGCTTTTCCGGTGGCCGGATCAACCCGCAATATCCGTGTATCCAGTATTTCCAGCGCCGGACAAACTGCTTCCGTTGCTGCCAGAACATCGGCACGGCTGGCGCTGGCGGACAGGTCGTCGCGCATGATAAACGCAATCTCTGCCTCTATGCGCGGCTGGATAAACCGTCCGTTGGGGATTGTGCCACCGTGGGCAAAAAACATGTCGTCAAACAACACGCCGCTGTCGGGAATATCAATGTTCAGCGCCTGTTGCATCGCGCGTGAGGTCAGGCCGATTTTCCAGCCCGTGATCGCCCCGCCCGCCGATTGTTTATGCGCCACCAGCGCGTTTTGAATGGCATAGGCGTCGTCCATATTCATATCGGGAAAACGCTGGCTGATGATGCCGATCTGCACCCCGCGCTGTTCGGCGATAAACAGATCATGGGCGATCTGGGCGATGTCATCCGGTCCTAAACTCATGTTTCATCCGCCACGGTATTTTTCAGGGTGCCGATGCCTTGGGCGGTGATTTCCACCACGTCCCCCGGTTGCAGATAGACCGGCGGATCCTGCCGCGCGCCGGCACCGGTGGGGGTGCCTGTGATGATGATATCGCCGGCAACCAGCGTGGTGAAGGTGGAAATATAGGCAATCTGGCGCGCCACCGGAAACAGCATCCGGCCGGTGCGATCATCCTGCCGCAATTCGCCATTCACACGGGTTTGCAACGCCACATCTGTGATCTGCGCCGGATCGGTAAACGGCACGATCCACGGCCCCATGGCACCGGAATTGTCAAAATTCTTGCCCTGCGTGACGTTGAATTTCGCATGCCGCACCCAATCCCGCAGCGTGCCTTCGTTGCACAGGGTCAGCGCCGCAATATGGTCCAGCGCCTGATCCTGCTGAATATGCCGCCCGCCTTTGCCAATCACCACCGCGATTTCGCCTTCGTAATCCAGTTGATCCGAGGCCTTGGGCCGGATCAAAGGCTGTTCATGGCCGACAAAGGAGCGCGCAAAGCGGATGAAAAGCGACATGTTGGGCGGGGCGTCCTGCCCATCCTTGTATTCCGCGTTGCGATCGGGGAAGTTGACCCCGACACAGATGATTTTTTCGGGCCGCGGGATCGGTGGTTCAAACGAATAGCTCCCCTCCAGATGGGTAATTTCCAGCTCGGATGCCTTGGCGGCAAGGGCGGGTAGTCCTTTGTTTTCAATCACTTCCCGCAGGGTTGGCCAGTCGGGAAAATGCTCGGACAGGGAAATTGCGCCACCGGGGACAAGGGCGGCGTAAAACGGTTCCGCATCGGCATGCAGGGTGGCAAAACGGGGTTTACTCATCAGGGAACCTTTGGTCGTTAATGTGTTAATGACTTGCTAGCAGATCACAAGGCGGGGCGTCAAACCTGTTATACCGCGAAATCACCGGAAAAGCCCGAAAATCTGCTTGAACCTGCAGGCAGGGCGGTGGTATGGCAGGGCCGAGGCGGCTATGGTGTAATGGTAGCGCCCCAGCTTCCCAAGCTGGTCGTGCGGGTTCGATTCCCGCTAGCCGCTCCAATCGTCCTTGTATTTCGCGAATGTATGGCCTTAACTGCGCAAGCAAGCAGTCGAGGGTCGGAATGTATAAGAATATCGTGGTGTGTCTGGATGGAACCGGTAATGAAATCGGGGCCGGTGAAACCAATATTTTGCGGCTGTTTCGCCTGCTGAAAAACACGGCGGATGATGACACGACCCAGCGGGTTTATTACCATCCCGGGGTTGGGACGCTTGGCCGGAGCAATTATAAAATCGTGCAAAAAGCACAGGAAATCATGGGCCTGGCCTTTGGTAAAGGGCTGGAGGCAGAGGTGCTCGGGGCCTATGCGTTCATTTGCACCCACTATCGTGGCAAGGCGCGGGACAAGTACAAGAACGTCACCTATGACGGCGACCGGATTTACCTGTTCGGGTTTTCGCGCGGGGCCTATAGCGTGCGGGTGCTGGCCGGATTTATCCATTTGTTCGGGCTGGTGGACCCGTCCAAACTGCATCTGGCCGCCTATGCCTTTCGGGCGTACCGGCGGATTTCCGATGCCGCACCAGAGGCCACGCGCGACCAGCTTTATGCGGAGATCAACCGGTTTGACGACGTTTTATCGCCGCATTATGCCCCGATCCGGTTTTTGGGGCTGTTTGATACGGTGGCCTCGATGCTGCGGCTCCAGCCGTCAAAATATTCACTGATCGCCTATGGGCAGCATCCGGCAGTGGCGCAAAATTCATCGGTGGCCAAGGTGCGTCAGGCGCTGGCGATTGATGAAAAACGCGCGATGTTTCGCCCCTATCTGTGGGAGGAGGACCAGACCCACCACCCCAACCGGTTCAAAACCGGCGATGGGGTGCCGCAGGATGTGGTGCAAATGTGGTTTGCCGGATATCACAGCGATATCGGTGGTTCCGCGCCCGAGGCAGAGGCGGGCTTGTCTAAGCTGACCTTGCAATGGATGCTGGAGGAACTGTGCGATCGGAAAGGGGAATGCGAGCTGGAATTACGCCAAGGGCGTTATCGTGCGATTGTGCAGGGGCAAAAACGGAGCAACGCGAAACAAACCTATTCAGAACCGGATTTTCGCGCGCCAACCCATGATTCGATGGTGTCCGGCTGGCCCATTCTGGAATATTTTCCAAAACTGGCATCGCGCCGTCGCTGGTTTGCTGCGGGAAAGTTTCCGTATTACCTGCCCAAATCGGAACCGCGCGTAATTCCGCCGGACTCCCAAATTCATCCCAGCGCGTTGGAACGGTTTAACGATGGTTCGCTGAACTGGCGTCCAGCGAACCTGTCGCGCTATCTGGCGGTGAAAAAGTGATCTATCCCACATAATCCGATCGGGTCAGACCGTATTTGGCCATTTTTTCGTTCAGGGTCCGGCGCGGCAAGGAGAGTTCCTCCATCACCGACTGGATAGAGCCTTTGTGCCGGCGCATGGTGTTGTCGATCAACATGCGCTCGAAGGCCTCGACATATTCCTTTAGGGGCTTGCCACCGGTGATGACCTCGGGTGTGGGTTCGCCGGTGTCGTCCATCAACAGGTTGGCGATGGAATAGCTGCCGCGCCGGTTTTGCAGCACCGCGCGTTCGGCCAGATTGATCAACTGGCGGATATTGCCCGGCCAAGGGGCCTGCAACAATTGCGCCGCATCCTTGGCGGAAACCTCGGGACCATCACAGCCGTATTCTTCGGAAAAAGTTTCCACATAGCGGTTGAACAGCGACAGGATGTCCTCGCCGCGCTGGCGCAGGGGCGGCGGGGTGATCTGCATTGCCGCCAGCCGGTAAAAGAGGTCTTGACGAATGGTATCCTCAAGCGGGGTGTTCGGGTCCGGCTCATTGGAAATCGCGATAATGCGCAGGGGGGATGTGTCTGCCCCGCGGTCGTAATCCTCCAGTGCGCCAATCAGGCGGGCCTGAACCGAGGCAGGCAGGGATTCGATATCCTCAAGGCAAAGCGTGCCACCAAGGGCGGATTCAACGGCCGGGGTCGCGTCTTCCATCGGACCAAACAGGCGGCGTGCCAGTTCGTCTTCGGCAAAGGCGGCGCAATTCACGGTGATGAATTTTTTGCCCTGACGCGGGCCACAGGCATGCAGCGCGTGGGCAATCAGGCTCTTGCCGGTGCCGGTTTCGCCGGTCACCAGAATGTGCCCGTCCGCCTGTGCCAGATCGAGGATGTCCTCGCGCAGGCGTTCCATGACGGGGGATGACCCGATCAGTTTGCGCAGCAACACCGTGCCATCGGACAGTTCCCGCCGCAAAGTGCGGTTGTCCAGCGTCAGACGCCGGGTTTGCACCGCACGTTTGGCCAGTTCCGCCATGCGTTCCGGATCAAAGGGTTTTTCCAGAAAATCATAGGCCCCAATACGCATGGCCTCGACCGCCATGGCCACATCGCCGTGGCCGGTAATCAGGATCACCGGCAGCTGGTTGTCGATGCTTTGCAGACGCTTGAGAAAGGTAATCCCGTCCATCCCCGGCATTTTGATGTCGGAAATCAGGATACCCGGATAATCCGGTCCGATTTCCTTGAGCGCGTCGAGCGCAGAGGGGTAGGTTTTGGTTTTATACCCCGAAAGGGTTAACCATTGGGAAATGCTTTCGCGCATGTCCTGTTCATCATCGACGATTGCGATGGTCATCTGCTCGGGCATATTTTTACTCCGCCGCTTGTTCCTGTGCAATATCCATGCGCGGCAGCTGGAATTCAAACACCGCCCCGCCTTGGCGGCCATTTCGGGCAAGAAGCCGCCCACCGAGGTCTTTGGCAATGCCCGAGGAAATCGCCAGACCAAGGCCGACACCGTCGCCGGGCTTTTTCGTGGTGAAAAACGGTTCGAACATTTCTTTAAGGTTTTCAATCCCGGTCCCGTTGTCACGCACCGACAGTTTCACCGTGTCACCGGCCACCAGCAGAATATCCAGTTTCGGGGTTTCCTGTAGTTTCATCGCATCCAGCGCGTTGCGCAGCAGGTTGACGATTACCTGTTCAAGCCGGACCTTGTCGCCCATCACCATCACCGGATCCGGAGGCAGGGTCACGGAAATTTCCACCCGCATCTGTGACAGCTGCGGCGACATCATCGCCAAGGACGCATTCACCGATTCGCGCAGGTCCACCGGCACCAACTCATCGCCGCTTTTGCGGGCGTAGGATTTCAATTGCCGCGTGATCGCGCCCATGCGTTCGATCAGATCGTCGATCCGTTGAAAGGACGACAGCGCCTCGGGCGAGCGGTTGCGCTGCAACAGCAATTTCGCCCCCGCCAGATAGGTGCGCATGGCGGCCAGCGGCTGGTTCAATTCATGGCTGACGGCAGCGGACATTTCACCCAGCGCGGCGAGCTTGGAGCTCTGCGCGAGGCTCTGTTCCGCGACCTCGAGGTTTTTTTCGGCGCGTTCGCGTTCCACAATTTCCAGCGAGAGCCGTTCATTCAAGGCCCGCAACTGTTCCGATTCGGCCTTGAACAAAAACGATTGCCGGATGGCGCGCCGTGACAGCACATAAAATCCAAGCGAGGTCAAAATGGCCAAGGCCATCAATTCCAGCGCCAGAATGCTATTGACCTGTGCGCGCACGCCCTCAAACGAGGCAAGGTAATTCAGCCGCCAACCGCGAAAGGGAACCTTTGTTTCCAACCGAAACAGGGGCTTACCCTTGATATAGGCATCGACAACGGTTTGCGTCCATTCGCCCGTGGCCCGCCAGGCGCGTTCCACCGGTGACAGGGCCGGTTGGCTGGACAGGGCCTGTTCGATGGTTTGGTGGCGGAACTGGCGTTCGGTGGACAGAATAATTGTGCCTTCGGAATTGGTCACAAAAATCGTGCTTTCCTGACTTGACCAGGTGTCAAACAAATGGTCGAGGTCGACCTCCACCACAATCACCCCGATGATATCCTTGCCGCTCTCGAGCTTGCGGGAATAGAAAAAACCGATTGGGCCTTCTTCGATCCCGGCAGCGGTGAAAACGGTTTCGTTGGAGCGCAGAGCATCAATGAAATAAGGGCCGTCGCGCATCACCGCGCCCAGTTCGCGCCGATCAGAGGCGGCCACCGTGCGGCCTGATTCGTCCAGCAGGATGATCGACTTGGCCCCGATTTCCTCTTGATAGGAAATCAATCGCTGCGAGGTGCCGACAAAATCCTGACTGTTCAGCGCACCGATCAACCGCGTATCGCGCGAGAGCAACAAGGGCACCACAGAATTCCGTTGCAGTTCCGACACCAGACGACCGGAATACAAGGCGACCTGAGCGGTGGCGAGGGTTTTGGTTTTCTGGCTGAAACGTTCGGTAAAATACAGGTTCGACAGCCAGATCAACAGGCCCATGGTGACAAAAAACACCATAACCCCGATCCGTAAAACAGATCGGGTCCAACTGCGTGTTTCCCTGTTCAGCTTTTCTGCCATGGGGACAGGATAAGGGGTCCGCCCGTCTGGCTCAAGCACGTGCAGGCAGGATCAAGCGGAAACCAGCGCATCGGCGATGCCCTGAAACAATCCGCTGCCATCGGTGCCGCCCAGTGCGGGATCATTCAGGCGTTCCGGATGCGGCATCATTCCCAGCACACGCCGGTTTTCTGACAGGATACCGGCGATGTCATCCATGGACCCGTTGGGGTTGTTTACATAGGTAAACGCAATCCGGTCCTGATCCATCAGCGCCGCGCGGGTGTTGGCATCGGCGGTGTAATTGCCGTCGTGATGCGCCACGGGCACGGTAATTTTTGCGCCCTTACGATAGGCAGAGGTAAACATGCTGTCGCGGGTGGAAACCTGTAATTCACTGTCTTTGCAGATAAATTTCATGCCAGCATTGCGCATCAACGCCCCGGGCAGCAGGCCGGTTTCGGTGAGCACCTGAAAACCGTTGCAAATCCCCAGCACATAGCCGCCCTTGTTGGCGAAATCGACAACGGCCTGCATGATCGGCGAGCGCGCGGCAATCGCGCCGCACCGCAGATAATCGCCAAAGGAAAATCCGCCGGGAATGGCGATCACGTCAAGGCCGGCGGGCAGGCCGGTTTCCTTGTGCCAGACCATTTCGGCAGGTTTGCCGGTGACATTGCCAAAAGCCACCGCCAGATCGCGGTCACAGTTGGAGCCGGGGAACTGAATGACGGCGGCGCGCATCAGAGGATTTCCACGGAATAGTCTTCGATCACGGTGTTGGCGAGCAATTTTTCGCACATCTCGGTCACCTGCGCGCGGGCCTTGTCCGTGTCGGTTTCTGTCAGGTCCAGTTCGATCACCTTGCCCTGACGCACCTTTTCAACGCCCTCAAATCCAAGGGAGCCAAGCGAGCGGCGCACAGCGCTGCCCTGTGGGTCCAATACACCGTTTTTCAGGGTCACAAATACACGTGCTTTCATCGGAGTAATCCTTTAGTTCACCAGTTTTGGCCCATCAGAGCGCGGATTTTTCGGCATCAGGCCAAGCCGGTCTGCCACTTCTGTATAGGCATCCGCCAGATCACCCAGATCGCGGCGGAACACATCCTTGTCGAGCTTGCGCCCGGTTTCCACATCCCACAGCCGGCAGCTGTCGGGGCTGATTTCATCGGCCAGAATCAGGCGCGAAAAGTCGCCGTCAAACTGACGACCGATTTCGATTTTGAAATCCACCAGTTGAATGCCGACACCAAACATCAGGCCGGACATGAAATCATTCACCCGCAGCGCCATAGAGACCATATCGTCCAGATCCTGCTGGCTGGCCCATTGAAACGCCAGAATATGTTCTTCGGACACCAGCGGATCGCCAAGGGAATCATCCTTGTAGCAGAATTCCACAATCGGGCGGGGCAGGGGGGTGCCTTCTTCGATGCCGAGCATCTTGGACAGGGAACCGGCGGCCACATTGCGCACGATGACCTCGAGCGGAATGATGTCTACCTTGTGGATCAACTGTTCGCGCATGTTCAGACGTTTGATAAAGTGGTTCGGCACGCCAATCGCGGTTAACCCCTTCATAAAATGTTCGGACAAACGGTTGTTCAACACGCCTTTACCTTCGATCACGTCTTTCTTGGCGGCGTTGAAGGCGGTGGCATCGTCCTTGAAATACTGCACCAGAGTTCCCGGTTCCGGGCCTTCATACAGGATTTTAGCTTTGCCTTCGTAGATTTTCTTGCGTCGCGACATCGGGGTCTCCGCTTCAGGCTGGCAAGGAAAATCCCCTGCAAATTTGCCGTCTCTATAGGCAATCAAACAAGGCATATCAAGCAAATATGCAGCGATGTCTTGCGCTATTGTTGTCCTGCCGCCATATAGAAGGGGAACAACATACAGGAGTGACACATGTCCGCATTTGACGAACGCGAATCTGCTTACGAAAACAAATTCGCCCATGACGAAGCGATGAAATTCAAAACCGAAGCCCGTGCCAATAAACTGGTTGGTCTCTGGGCGGCTGAACTGCTGGGAAAATCCGGTGACGAGGCGCTGGCCTATGCCAAAACCGTGATTGCCAGCGATTTTGAAGAAGCCGGCAAAGAAGACGTGTTTCGCAAGTTGGCGGCCGATCTGGCCGGCAAGGCGGACGAAGCCACCATTCGCGCCAAAATGGCCGAATGTATGCTAGAGGCAAAACAGCAAATGGTTGCCGAAGCCTGATAAAGAAAACGCCCCGGTAATTTTACCGGGGCGTTTTTTGTTGGAAATAGACTAAAAAAACCGGCGCAGATGGCACAACACGCATGGCCAAGGGCTTGAATTTCCCACCTGGCAGATTGCTCTGCCTTTGCCACGCCGGAATTAAACCGTGACTTTCTATAGGATCCATACATAGTTATTTTTTTCGGATTTAAAGTGACAGTTGTCACTATTTTAATATTTGATTAATAAAATATACTGGCAAGCAGGTTTAACGCCGAAAAAAGCATTAACAGATTGATGATCAGGCCAAAATTTTTGTCTGCGAGCCGTTCAAACAGGCGTACTCCGCCATAGGCGCAGATCAGGGCAATGGGAATTACAACTACGGCGTTGCTGAAAAATGCGGCATCCAGCAGACCCTTGGCATAGAAAAATGCCAACGTTAACAGAGCCATAATCAGATTGTATCCCTGAAATACCCCGCGTTTTTCCCGTTTGGACCAGCCAAACAAACCGGCCCAAATGGTCAATGCGATGCCGGACAGCCCGTTCAATCCGCCAAACAGCCCGCCGATGAATCCGGTCAGGGGGGCGGCTTTTTCAAACCGTTTTGGCAGCATGACACGCCCGCGCAAGGCGGTGACAAAGCCGAGGTTAAGCAAAATAAGCCCGACAACCGCCAGTTTGAACAGATCAAGCGGGATACGCGGCAGCAGCCACACCCCGACAGGCACGCCAGCCAACCCGCCCAGCACAAGCGGCAAGGTGCGGTGGGGTTCGATCATCCGCCACACGCGCGGCAGGGCCTGCAGGTTGGCGGCCAACATCGACACCACCAACAGCGGGACCATTTGCGTCGGGGCCAAAACCTGCAACCACAAGCCGCTGGCCATCAGGGCAAATCCGAAACCGGTTAACCCGTTAACAAAGCCGCCGAGGATCGCCCCGGCGACCAGATAGCCCACATCCATCAGGCGTGAATCGCCCCGTCACCACAGGCAAGCGCGGCCTCGCGCACGGCCTCTGAACAGGTGGGGTGCGCATGGCAGGTCAGGGCAATGTCCTGTGCCGATGCGCCGAATTCCATCGCCACACAGATTTCATGGATCATTTCGCCCGCCGATGGCCCGATGATGTGACAGCCCAGAATCCGGTCGGTTTCCTTGTCCACCAGCATTTTGACAAACCCGTCGCCCATGAACATCGCCTTGGCGCGCCCGTTGCCCATAAAGGAAAACTTGCCGACCTTATAGGCGATGCCGTCGGATTTGAGCTGGTCTTCGGTTTTCCCGACACTGGCGACTTCGGGGGCGGTATAGATCACGCCCGGAATCACGCTGTAATTCACATGGCCATGACGGCCTTTGATTTCCTCGGCCACGGCCATGCCTTCGTCTTCGGCTTTGTGCGCCAGCATCGGGCCGGTAATCACATCACCAATTGCGTAAACGCCCGGAATGTTGGTTTGCCAATGCGCATCGGTGGCGATCTGGCCGCGTTCTGTCATCTGGCCACCGATTTCGGTGAACCCCAACCCGTCCGTGAACGGTTTGCGTCCGGTTGCCACCAGCACCACATCCACATCCAGCGTTTCCACATTGCCCTTTTTGCGGCCTTCATAGGTCAGCTTGGCCTTGGTTTTTGTGGCCTCGACTTTTTGTACGGCGGCATTGAGGATGAATTTCATTCCCTGTTTCTTCAGGCTGCGGGCAAGGGTCTTGGCGATTTCGCTGTCCATGCCGGGGGTGACGTGGTCGAGGAATTCGATCACGGTGACCTCGGTTCCCAGACGTTGGTAAACCGATCCCAGTTCCAGCCCGATCACACCGGCCCCGATTACGGCCATGCGCTTTGGCACCTTGGGCAGGGACAACGCACCGGTGGAGGTCACAACGACTTTTTCGTCCACCTCGATCCCGGGCAAGGAGGAAGGTTCGGAGCCGGTGGCAATCACGATGTTCTTGGCCTCGTGCAATTCACCATCCACGGATACCTGACCGGGGGCGGTGATTTTGCCCCAGCCGCGCAGGTAGTCCACCTTGTTCTTTTTGAACAGGAATTCGATGCCGGCAGTATTCTGGCCGATCACGCTGTCCTTGTATTCCAGCATTTGTTTGAAATCGACACTCGGGGATTT
Source organism: uncultured Paracoccaceae bacterium (assembly GCA_947311485.1). Classification (GTDB taxonomy): domain Bacteria; phylum Pseudomonadota; class Alphaproteobacteria; order Rhodobacterales; family Rhodobacteraceae; genus Amylibacter. The sequence continues at coordinate 10,734 of CAMZLM010000043.1, read as the reverse complement.
CCCCTTCAGGCCCATTTTGGTGAAATTATGCTCGGCTTCATGCAGCATGTGGCTCGCGTGGAGCAGGGCCTTGGACGGGATACAGCCCACGTTCAGACAGGTGCCCCCCAGCGCGCCGCGCCCTTCGACACAGGCGGTTTTCAGGCCGAGTTGCGCACAACGGATGGCGCAGACATAGCCGCCCGGGCCGCCGCCGATGATAATTACGTCATAAGATGCCATTGGGGATCTCCTTGTTGAATAAAATATGCTGTCCGGTCATGTCAGGGTCGCCTTGCGGCCATCGGGCAATGCCAGTGTTGCGGCCAGTTCGACAGCCGCGCCTGTATTGATTTTCGGCAGGTTCGACATGCCCAGTGCGGAAAGTAACGCCCGCAATTTATCGGCTTGCGGGGTTGTGATCGTCAGCTGGTCCAGCCGCAGCCCGGCATCGGGCATGTTGGCGGCGGGGTGGGGGCCGTCTGTGTCCCACTGGATCACCAGCGGCGCAGCCCCGTTCAGCGGAATGGAGCCATCGTCACGCAGGCTGAACCGCCAGCGCAGATCGCCCCGTTGCAACGCCACCGCCTGCCCGAGGTCAATGCCAAGTGTTGCCGCCGTTTCGATGCAGCGCTCGATGTCATCGGTGCGGACGATCCATGCGGAAAGGCCGGGGCGTGTGACGGTATCCAGATTGAACCAGCGGGGCCGGTTCGGGGCCAGAGCGGCGGGGTTCGGGGTGATGATTTCCAGATAGGTATCATCGCTGAAACGGGTAATCCGGTTATGGGTCGCCATTTGCGGATGTTCCCCGCCGACCGGCAGGGTCAGGCCGGTTTGCGCCCGTACATGACCGGTTCCGGCCTGCAGGTCGGGGGCGGTCACGGCAAGGTGGTCAAAGGTGATCATTTTCCAGCACTACCTCTTTGGATATTAAGTGCTTGGGATATCAAGAAGAGAATAAGTACAAGTGAGGAAAGCCGCATAACAAACACTGCTACAGTTTTAATCATGTTTGTTAAATACACGCTGGGTGATGACGTTATGCTCCCAATGTTCATCTCTTGTGCCAATAAACCGTATAAAATGTGAAGGGCATATAGTTTTAACAATATCGAAAAAATTGCAGCTGCATAGACCCAGATCGCTATAGGGTTGTTTTTTATGAAAAGAAATAGTGTAAAAAGGAGCAGAAACACGATCACTATTGGCAAAACTTGATTTGCTAGAACCGACAAGTCGTGAGTATTGAGTAGTCCTTGGAAGGAGAAAGATGTATTTAGAACACGGATCTGTAACAGGTTGAATGAAATCTGAACCACTAGAATGGTCGCCACCCCCCATTTAACAAGTTTTCTTTGCGTACTAGATAAAGTCATACTCGCTATACGCCTTTTTTGCTCAAAAGTTCATTAGAAAGATGAGGGTGTTAGCAGGAAAACACCCTCATCCGATTACAAATCCATCAACAAGCGCCGTGGATCCTCAAGGGCCTCTTTCACCCGCACAAGGAACGTCACGGCGCCTTTGCCATCCACAATCCGGTGGTCATAGGACAGGGCCAGATACATCATCGGACGAATAACAACTTCGCCGTTGATCGCCATCGGGCGGTCCTGGATTTTGTGCATGCCCAGAATGCCCGATTGCGGCGGGTTCAGGATTGGCGAAGACATCAGCGAGCCATAAACCCCGCCGTTGGAAATGGTAAACGTCCCGCCCTGCATTTCTGCCATGGTCAGCTGGCCTTCCCGCGCGCGTTTGCCCTTTTCGGCAATGGATTTTTCAATCTCGGCAAAGGACATGGCATCGGCATCATTGATCACCGGCACCACCAATCCTGTCGGTGTTCCCGCTGCAATACCCATGTTTACATAGTTCTTGTAAACGATTTCCTCGCCGTCGATTTCGGCGTTCACTTCGGGAATTTCGCGCAGGGCGTGGCAGCATGCCTTGGTAAAGAAGGACATGAAACCCAGCTTCACACCATGCTTTTTCAGGAACAATTCCTTGTATTCATTGCGCAATTCCATAACGGCGGTCATATCGACCTCGTTATAGGTGGTCAGCATCGCCGCCGTGTTCTGGCTGTCCTTGAGCCGTTTGGCGATGGTTTTACGCAGGCGGGTCATTTTCACCCGTTCTTCGCGTGCGCCCTGATCCACAGAAACAACCGCGCGCGGGGCGGCGGCAGGGGCCGGTGCGGGGGCCGGCGTTGCCAGCGCCTTTTGCACGTCTTCCTTCATGATCCGGCCATCGCGACCGGTGCCGGTCACCTGACTGGCGGACAGACCGCTGTCGGCCATGATTTTCTCGGCGGCGGGGGCGTTTTTGATCCCTGCATCCGATGTGGCCGCCGGGGCTGCTGCCGGTGCTGCGGCCTTGGGGGCAGGGGCGGCGCTGTCGCCTTCGGCGATCACGGCCAGCAGCGCGTCAACGCCAACGGTTGTGCCTTCGGGGGCGATGATTTCGCTCAGAACACCGGCCACGGCGGCGGGGACTTCGACGGTAACCTTGTCGGTTTCCAGTTCACACAGCATTTCATCCACGGCAACCGCGTCGCCGGGTTGCTTGAACCATGTGGCGATGGTTGCTTCGGTTACGCTTTCGCCCAGCGTCGGGACTCTTACCTCGGCCATGATCAGTTTCCTTCCAATGTCAGCGCGTCATCAATAAGCGCGGTTTGTTCTGCTTTGTGAGCACTTGCCAGCCCTGTGGCCGGCGAGGCCGATGCGGCGCGCCCGGCATAGGCAGGCCGTGTGTGTTTGTGACCGATACGGGTGAGAACCCATTCGATATTCGGTTCGATAAAGGACCAGGCCCCCTGATTTTTAGGTTCTTCCTGACACCAGACAAAATCGGCGTTCGGGAAACGGGACAATTCCTTGACCAGCGATTGCGCCGGTACCGGATAGTATTGTTCCACCCGCAGCAAATAGACATCGTCCAACCCGCGCGCATCGCGTTCGGCCAGCAGGTCATAGTAAACCTTGCCCGAACACAGCACCACGCGTTTGATTTTGTCATCCGCCAGCAGCGCGGTTTCCGATGTGCCTTTCTGTGCATCATCCCAGAGGACGCGGTGAAAGCTCGATCCCGTGGCCATATCGGCCATATCCGAGACGCATAATTTATGGCGCAACAGGGATTTCGGTGTCATCATGATCAACGGCTTGCGATAGGTCCGGTGCATCTGGCGGCGCAGAATATGGAAATAGTTCGCCGGCGTCGTGCAATTGGCCACGATCCAGTTATCCCCGGCGCTGAGCTGCAAGAACCGTTCCAGACGGGCGCTGGAGTGTTCCGGCCCCTGTCCTTCATAGCCATGCGGCAGCAGCATCACCAGACCGGACATGCGCAGCCATTTGGCCTCGCCCGAGCAAACGAACTGATCAATCATGATCTGCGCCCCGTTGGCGAAATCGCCGAACTGGGCCTCCCACAGGGTCAGCGCGTTCGGTTCAGCCAGCGTGTAGCCGTATTCATACCCCAGCACCGCATATTCCGACAACATCGAGTCGATTACTTCGTATTCGGCCTGTTTTTCGCGAATATGGTTCAGGGGCAGATAGCGTTCTTCGGTTTTTTGATCAATGATCCCGGAATGGCGCTGTGAAAACGTACCGCGTGTACAATCCTGACCGGACAAGCGCACGGGATAGCCTTCGAGCAGAAGCGTACCAAAGGCGAGCGCCTCGGCGGTGGCCCAATCAACACCCTGTCCGGTTTCAACCATCTTTTTCTTGGCGTCCAGCAACCGCAAAATGGTGCGGTGGGCGTTGTACCCTTCGGGCAGTTTGGTCAGGGCTGTGCCAACCTCTGCCAGAATATCCGGATCCACCGGCGTTGCACCGCGCTGGTATTCCTCGCCGCGTTTGTTCAGATGTGACCAGCGCCCGTCGAGCCAATCGGCCTTGGTGGGTTTATAGCTGCGGCCAATTTCGAATTCTTCCGACAAAAACGCCTGAAATGCGGTTTTTGTATCCTCGATTTCGCCCTCGGGGATCAACCCGTCCTGTACCAGCCGTTCGGTGTACAGGGTCAGCGTGGTTTTTTGCTGTTTGATCTTGGTGTACATCAATGGGTTGGTAAACATCGGCTCGTCGCCTTCGTTATGGCCAAACCGGCGATAACAGAAAATGTCGATCACCACGTCCTTGTGGAATTTCTGCCGGAATTCGATCGCCACTTTGGCGGCGTGAACCACGGCTTCCGGATCGTCGCCGTTGACGTGGAAAATCGGACATTCCACCATCAGCGCGATATCGGTGCAATAGGGGGAGGAGCGCGAATTATGCGGTGCGGTGGTAAACCCGATCTGGTTGTTGACCACAACATGCATGGTGCCACCGGTGCGATGCCCGTTCAGGCCGGACAGGCCGAAACATTCCGCAACCACACCCTGACCGGCAAAGGCCGCATCGCCGTGCATCAGAAGCGGCAAAACCTTGGTCCGGTCGGTGTCGTTTTTCTGGCTTTGTTTGGCACGGGCCTTGCCCATAACCACCGGATTGACCGCCTCCAGATGTGAAGGGTTTGCCGTCAGGGACAAATGCACCTTGTTGCCGTCAAATTCACGGTCCGATGACGCGCCCAGATGGTATTTCACATCCCCGGAACCGCCCACATCCTGTGGCTTATAGCTGCCGCCTTGAAATTCGTTGAAAATCGCGCGATAGGGTTTGCCCATCACATTGGCCAGCACATTCAAACGCCCGCGATGCGGCATGCCGATGGTGATTTCCTCAATCCCGAGCGCCCCGCCGCGTTTGATGATTTGCTCCATGGCGGGAATAAGCGCTTCGCCGCCATCCAGACCAAACCGTTTGGTGCCCATGTATTTCACATGCAGGAATTTTTCAAAGCCTTCGGCCTCGACCATTTTGTTCAGGATTGCCTTGCGGCCCTGTTTGGTGAACTGGATTTCCTTGCCAAAACCCTCGATCCGTTCCTTGAGCCAACCGGCCTGTTCGGCGTCCGAAATATGCATGTATTGCAGCGCGAAAGTCCCGCAATAGGTGCGGCGCACGATGTCGAAAATCTGGCGCATGGTGGCGGTTTCCAGCCCCAGCACGTTATCCAGAAAAATAGGCCGGTCCATGTCGGCTTCGGTAAAGCCATAGCTGGCCGGTTCCAGTTCGGGATGCTGGCCGGTGTTGCGCATGTTCAACGGGTCCAGATCGGCAATCAGGTGCCCGACAATCCGGTGGGCGCGGATCAGCATCAGGGCGCGCACGGAATCAAGCACCGCCTGACGGACCTCGGCCTGAGTGATTTGAAACCCCTGTTCCGCAGCTTTTTCGGTGACTTTGCGTTCGGCGTGTTTGGCCTGCGCCACCGGATCTTCGCCCCACTGCCCGTCCAGCGCGGCGGTCAGATCATCCTGTGGCATTGGCGGCCAGTCATTGCGCGCCCAGCTCGGGCCGGCGGCTTCGGCCTGCACGTCCTGGCTGGCATCGCCCAGTCCCTTGAAATAGGACACCCATTCAGGATCCAGAGAGGACGGGTCGCGGGTATAGCGCGCATAAAGCTGTTCAACATATTCCGCGTTATGGCCCTGAAGAAAAGATTCAGAACGGAATTGGTCGTTGGAAGGATGTTCGGTCATGGGGTTACCTCGTTAGAGTTGGGACCGTATGTCGTGGGGGATGGAGGGAGATGTGAAATATCGTTTTTGAACAAAAGAGACCTGTCAGGAAAATCCCCGTTCGCCCCTAAACCAGAATGCAAGCGTTGCATTGTTCCCCTCCTGATGCCCCGGCTGTTGTGCCGGGGCGTTTTAGTGAATTACCCGATCGCCTTGAGTACCGCTTCGCCAAGCTCGGCTGGGCTGTCCGCCACCACAATACCGGCCATGCGCATGGCTTCGATTTTGTCTTCGGCACCACCCTTGCCACCGGCAACAATTGCGCCTGCGTGACCCATGCGGCGGCCCGGAGGTGCCGTACGACCGGCGATGAAACCGGCAACCGGTTTTTTGCGGCCTTTTTTGGCCTCGTCGATCAGGAATTGCGCGGCTTCTTCTTCGGCGTTGCCGCCAATTTCGCCGATCATGATAATGCTTTGGGTTTCGTCATCGCCCAGCAGCAGATCAAGCGCGTCGATATGTTCGGTGCCCTTGATCGGGTCGCCGCCGATGCCGATACAGGTGGACTGGCCAAGGCCGATAGCGGTGGTCTGGCCCACGGCTTCGTAGGTCAGGGTGCCGGAACGCGACACAACACCAACGGAACCGCGCTTGTGGATGTGGCCCGGCATAATGCCGATTTTACAGGCCCCCGGCGTGATGATGCCCGGACAGTTTGGCCCGATCAGACGGGATTTGGCCCCTTCCAGCGCGCGCTTGACCTTCATCATGTCCAGCACGGGAATACCTTCGGTGATGCAGACAATCAGTTCCATTTCCGCATCGATCGCTTCCAGAATGGAATCCGCAGCAAAGGGCGGAGGGACATAGATCACAGAGGCATTTGCTTCGGTCACGTGTTTTGCTTCGTGTACGGAATTGAACACCGGCAGGCCCAGATGGGTCATGCCGCCTTTGCCGGGGGTTACGCCACCGACCATTTGGGTGCCGTATTCAATGGCCTGTTCCGAATGGAACGTGCCTTGAGAGCCGGTAAAGCCCTGACAGATTACTTTGGTGTTTTCGTCTACGAGTACGGCCATTTGGGCCTCCATTCGGTTGATAGGTCGTTGTTCTGTTGCCCCATGCAGGGCAGGGTTAGTTATCAGGTGCGGCTATGCTGCTTATGGATGTGCCGTTGTTAGGGGAAAAGCTGATCGTCATCACGGTTTTGGTGCCATCGCCATGTTTGGCAATCCAGCTGGTGCTGTCTGCCCTGGGTACAAACACATGTTTGCCATAGCGCAGGCGGAACTGGCCTTCGACTTGTTGCACGAGAAAGTTATATCCCGCCTGATTGAGGTCCGCCGGCGCGATATTGGCCGCGCAGGCGAGGGTGTTTTCATCGGTCAGGTTGGAAATGAAAAAAGTACCGGCCATATCGCCATAAATGGCTTTGGTCGGCTGTTGCAGTACAACCGGCATGCCCGACGCGGCAAAAGCCGCATGCGAGCGGGGCAGTTCCGTGGCGGGGTTCATGGTGTCAAACAAACAGGCCGTGCCGACCACTTGCGCAATCGCAAAAGGCGTGGTCAGCGTGGATTGAGCGAGAGCCGAAGCCCCCACAGTCAGGCAAAAGCCCCCGATGGTAAGTAAAAGCTTGGTTTTCATGTCTTTTGTGCTCCCTACGGCGAAAAATACCTGACTGAAATCACTTTACCCTTTTACCGCAGCAACAATTTTACGCGCGGCATCGCCCAGATCGTCGGCGGCGATCACGTCCACGTCGCTCTCGGTGATGATGCGTTTGCCGGCTTCGACGTTGGTGCCTTCAAGGCGCACCACCAACGGCACTTTCAGGCCGACTTCTTTTACGGCAGTAACCACGCCCTCGGCAATCACATCACAGCGCATGATGCCGCCAAAGATGTTCACCAAAATCCCTTTAACATTCGGGTCAGAGGTGATGATCTTGAACGCTTCGGTTACCTTTTCGGTGGTGGCTCCGCCGCCCACGTCAAGGAAGTTTGCCGGTTCGGAGCCGAACAATTTGATGATATCCATGGTGGCCATGGCCAGACCGGCACCGTTCACCATACACCCGATTTCCCCGTCCAGCGCGATGTAGTTCAGATCGAACTTGGAAGCGGCGAGTTCTTTTTCGTCTTCTTCGGTTTCATCGCGCAGCGCCAGAATTTCCTGTTGGCGGTACATGGCGTTGTCGTCAAACCCCATTTTCGCATCGAGGCATTTCAGATCGCCGTCGGTGGTCACGATCAGCGGGTTGATTTCCAGCATCTCCATGTCGCGCTCGATGAACATTTTATAGAGCGTGTCGATCAAGGCCACACACTGTTTGATTTGTTTGCCCTCGAGCCCCAGCGCAAAAGCCACACGACGACCATGGAAACCGGACAGGCCGGTCGCCGGATCAACGGTGAAATTCAGGATTTTTTCCGGTGTTTCCGCTGCCACGGCTTCGATGTCCATGCCGCCTTCGGTCGAGACAACAAACGACACGCGCGAAGAAACCCGGTCCACCAACAGGGCCAGATACAATTCGCGTTCAATGCCGGCACCGTCTTCGATGTACACACGGTTTACCTGTTTCCCTTCGGGACCGGTCTGATGTGTGACAAGGGTGCGACCCAGCATTTTCTGGGCTTCTTCGGCGGCTTCTGCCACAGATTTGGTCAGGCGCACGCCGCCTTGTTCACCGGCGGCGGCCTCTTTGAAGCTGCCTTTGCCACGCCCGCCTGCGTGAATCTGTGCCTTCACCACCCAAAGCGGGCCGTCCAATTCGCCTGCTGCCGTTTTGGCGTCTTCGAATTTCAGAACCGGCCGCCCGTCGGAAACCGGCGCGCCGTATTCCTTGAGCAATTTCTTGGCTTGATATTCATGGATGTTCATGTGCAGGCGCTCCTGATTAGACCGAAAGGTATTTCCGGTGAATCTGACACCATTTCGGGATGGTTAGAAGCAAAAAATGCAATTCGCGGAAAAATAGGCGGATTTGTGATCACGGCAAAAAATTACGTGATCACAAAATGTCAGCAAGCATAGAATACCACGACTCAAGGCGCATTTATTCAATATTTTGAATGTTATATCAGGTCTTCGCTGACAGCGACTCTAACCGCAATCGGGCGATTTGATGGACCTGATTCAGGGCCTCGCGAAATTCTGTCGCCACATCATTATCTATCCGCGAGCGAAAGTTGTCGAGTATCTCGTGCCGGTTTCGCCCACGGACTGCCAGTATATAAGGAAAGCCAAAGTGATCTTTATAACGTTCGTTCAGGGCGGTGAACTCCTCGAACTCGGCCTCTGTGCATTGGTCCAGACCGGCGCTGGTCTGTTCGGAAGTGCTCTCGGCGGTCAGGGTACCGCTTTTGGCCAGCTTTCCGGCCAGATCAGGATGGGCGCGCAGCAGGGTCATTTGCAAATCGTGGCCGGCGGCCTCTACTACGGCGCGCATGGGGCCGACCAACGCCATTGGTTCGGCGTCACTGTGGCCCGCATCAAAAACCGTTTCCGCCACCCAGGGGCTGTGTTCGTAAATTCCACCATATGTATCGATGAAACGGGCGCGTTTGTCTTGCATGTCTGATTTCTCCTGTTGCGTCGAATTTGCGCCTTTTCCTGATCGGAATGCAAGGGTAGTTTGGGGGGATTTTTTCGAGGTGACACAATGACAACAACCGTAATCAAAAACGCCGATGTGGTGGTGACAATGGACGCCACCCGCCGCGAAATCGCGCAGGGAGATGTGCTGATCCGCGACGGGGTGATTGTCGCCGTGGGGCAGGGGTTGTCCGGTGACCGGGTAATTCAGGCGGCGGGGTGTGTGGTGACTCCGGGGCTGGTGAACACACACCACCACCTGTATCAAACCCTGACGCGGGTTGTGCCGGGCGGGCAGGATGCGTTGTTGTTTGGCTGGTTGCAAACGCTCTATCCGATCTGGGCGCGCATGGGGCCGGAAGAGATTTTCACCTCGGCGCAGGTGGGGTTGGCAGAGCTGGCCTTGTCCGGCTGTTCGCAGTCCAGCGACCATTTGTACATGTACCCCAACGGTGCGCGGCTGGAGGATACGATCGAGGCGGCCAAAACCATCGGCTTGCGGTTTCACCCGACGCGCGGCTCCATGAGCATTGGCGAGAGCGATGGCGGCCTGCCGCCGGATGCGCTGGTGGAACAGGAATCCGCAATTCTGGAGGATTGTATCCGCGTGGTCGATGCCTTTCACGACCCGAACGACGGTGCGATGGTGCGGGTGGGGCTGGCCCCGTGTTCGCCGTTTTCCGTCAGCCGCGAATTGATGCGCGATACGGCGTTGCTGGCGCGGGACAAGGGGGTGATGCTGCACACCCATCTGGCGGAAAATGACGAGGATATCGCCTATTCACTGGAGAAATTCGGCTGTCGGCCGGGGCAATACGCCGAGGATCTGGGCTGGACCGGCGCGGATGTGTGGCATGCCCATTGTGTAAAGCTGGACACCGTTGAAATCGATCTTTTTGCCCGCAGCAAAACCGGCGTGGCGCATTGTCCCTGTTCCAATTGCCGTTTGGGATCCGGCATCGCACCGGTGCGCCGGATGCGGGACGCCGGGGTGAATGTCGCGCTCGGGGTGGACGGGTCTGCGTCCAATGACGCGGGGCATTTGCTGGACGAGGCGCGCCAGTTGTTGTTGTTGCAGCGGGTGGCCAACGGGGCTGACGCCCTGTCCGCGCGCGAGGCACTGGAGATTGCCACCCTTGGCGGGGCGACGGTGCTGGGGCGGCCTGATTGCGGATCGCTGTCTGTCGGCAAGCGCGCCGATATTGCGATTTGGGATATGTCGGGCATTGCGGCCGCGGGCAGCTGGGATCCGGTGGCGGCACTGGTATTGACCGGCCCGCATCAGGTGCGCGACCTACTGGTGGAAGGGCGCGATGTGGTGCGCGATTTCCGTCTGTGCGGTGTGGATATGCGCGGATTGATTGAACGGCAAAACCGGTTGGCACAAGCCTTGGCGGAATAGAGAAACCGTCCTTAAACTTGGTGAGACCTCAGCGAAACAGGTGCTTTAGCTGAGGTGTTGGCTATTGGCCCTCGATATTTCGAATACCAGCATTCTGCCTGTTGATTTTAGGTGTTAATTTTCGGGCGTTGGTGTGTCATTGTCGCCTGTCGGCCTGCTTCAG
>CAMZLM010000042.1 GCA_947311485.1 uncultured Paracoccaceae bacterium | reverse complement strand
TTTGTCGATGCCCTGCTGGCGCGGTTCATTCTGGCCAGCCTTACCCATATTCTGGTGTTTTACATTGTGGTGGCCGGCATTCTGCTGGTGCAGGACACCCGCGCGATCATTCAGTATCAATATCTGTTCTCGGCCTTTGCCATGGCCGGCGCGCTGGCCTTTGGGGTCGGGGTGATGAATTGCTATTTATTCGAGGTGTTTCCCGCCTGGCAACGCATCTGGTCGGTGCTGAACCGGCCGCTGTTTATTGTGTCGGGGATATTCTTTCTGCTCGAGAGCCTGCCCGACCCCTATCGTACCTATATGTCCTATAATCCGCTCACCCATGTGATCGGCGAAATGCGGCGGGGGTTTTACCCCTATTACGACGGGGTCCATGTCTCCTATTCCTATGTCTATCTGGTGTCTCTGGTTCTGACCACAACCGGATTGTTCCTGCTCAAACGCTATAACCGCGATATTCTGGATAACTAGCTTTGACCAACCCGCCCCGCCCCCGCACCGTTGCAATCCTGCTGGCGCTTTATAACGGGGAAACCCACCTGCAAGAGCAGCTCCAAAGCTATGTCACGCAAAGCCATGACGATTGGTCATTGATCATCAGCGATGACGGCTCCCGCGATCAAGGCCCCGAAATCGCCCGCAGATTTGCCCGCGAGCATCCGGATAAAAACATCACCCTGCAGACCGGTCCCAAGGCCGGTTTTGTCGCCAATTTCCTGTCGTTGCTGCGCGCGGCAGGGCCGGATGTGCCCTTTGCCGCCTTGTCGGATCAGGATGATGTCTGGCTGGAAGACAAGCTGGAACGCGCGATTGAGCGGCTACAGGAAATACCTGAAGAAACACCCGCAATATATTGCAGTACAACAATAATATGCGATTATACCCTGACAGAAGAAGGCTCTTCTCCCTATTTTTCAAAGCCCCCCGGTTTTGCCAATGCACTGGTGCAGAATATCGCCGCCGGTAATACTGTCGTGTTGAACCGTGCCGCACTGGATATCCTGCAACCCGCCAGCCAGTTGGCCGCGACCACCACCTGCCATGACTGGTGGATCTACCAGATGGTCACCGGTGTCGGCGGGGGGGTTGTCTATGATCCGGTGCCGTCGCTAAAATATCGCCAGCACGCCGACAACCAGATTGGCGCCAATTCCAGCGCGCGGGCGCGGTTCAGCCGCCTGGGCCAGATGCTGAGCGGCACCTACCGGATCTGGAACAGCAATAACATCCGCGCCCTGAACAACAGCCGCGCGCAGCTGACACCGGAAAACCGCAAGATACTGGATGATTTTGCCAAGGCCCGCAAACAGGGGCCTTGGGGGCGTTTGGCGGGGGTTCGCGCCAGCGGCGTTTACCGCCAAACCCTCCTTGGCCATCTGGGGCTGTTGGTGGCGGCGGTCTTGGGCCGGATCTAGTCCCTAGCCGGTCACCAGATTTTTCAGATAGCGGCCATAGTCGTTCTTCTTGTAGCGCTCGGCCTGTTCCAGCAATTGCGCGTCCGAAATCCACTTGTTGTCATAGGCCACTTCTTCCGGGCTGCCGGTTTGCAGGCCCTGACGTTTTTCAAGCGTGCGCACAAAATTGCCCGCATCCAGCAACGACCCGTGGGTGCCGGTATCCAGCCAGGCATAACCGCGGCCCATCCGTTTGACCGACAGCTTTTCATCCGCCAGATAATCCTCCAGCAGGGTGGTGATTTCCAATTCGCCCCGCTCCGAAGGTTTCACCTTGCGCGCCCGCGCCGGCGCATCCGCATCCAGAAAATACAATCCGGTCACCGCATAGTTTGACGGCGGCACCGCGGGTTTTTCAATGATCGACACCACCTTGCCCGCATCATCAAATTCAACCACGCCGTAACGTTCGGGGTCCGCCACATGATAGCCGAACACCGATGCCCCGTCGGTTGTCTGGTCCGCCTCGGCCAGCAATGCCGACAGCCCGTGCCCAAAGAAGATATTATCGCCCAGCACCATCGCCGACGGGCAGCCATCCAGAAAATCCTCGGCCAGAATAAAGGCCTGCGCCAGCCCGTCAGGGGAAGGTTGGGTAATATAGGTCAGCTCCATACCCCATTGCGACCCGTCACCGAGCAGGCGTTTGAACTGTTCCTGATCCTCGGGCGTGGTGATCACCGCCACCTCGCGGATTTTGGCCAGCATCAGGACCGTCAGCGGGTAATAGACCATCGGCTTGTCATAGACAGGCAACAGCTGTTTGGACACGCCCATTGTAATAGGATAAAGCCGGGTTCCCGACCCGCCGGCCAGAATAATACCTTTACGATTGCTCATAATTCAAATCTCCAATTGTGTTATAATCTGTTGTAATGAATGTCGCCAATCGGGTCTCTTGATCCCGAATTTTTCTTTCAGACCAGTACAGTCCAGACGGGAGTTAAAGGGCCGTTTGGCCGGTGTCGGATAGGCACTTGTCGGGATGCCGGTCACGGCGACATCCAGATTGCTCTGGCGGAAAATCTCTGTCGCGAAATCGGCCCAGCTGACATCGGGCGCGCCGGAAAAATGATAGATACCGCTGCGGCCCTTGCCCGCATGAAAGGCCCGCGCCATGGTCATCAGCGCATCCGCAATATCCGCCGCCGCCGTCGGCCCGCCGATTTGATCGGCAACGATGCTCAGCGCATCGCGCTCCGCGCCAAGCCGGCGCATGGTTTTGACAAAGTTGTTGCCATGGGCCGACACCACCCAGGAGGTGCGCAAAATCGCATAGTCCCCGCCGGCGCGCTGCACCCCTTCTTCGCCCAGCAATTTGGACCGCCCATAGGCATTGATCGGGGCCACCGCATCATCCGGTTTCCAGGGCTGCGTGCCGGTGCCGTCAAAAACGTAATCCGTCGAGATATGCAAAAACGGGATCCCCCGCTCTGCCGCCGTCAACGCCATGGCCGTTACCGCCAGACCGTTGACAACCGTGGCCCGGTCTTCTTCTGCTTCGGCCTTGTCCACGGCGGTATAGGCCGCCGCGTTGATAATCACATCCGCGGCACAATCGGCAATCACCTGCGCACAGGCCCCCGGATCCGACAGATCCGCCTGTGCGCGAGACAGGCAGGTCACCCCGTCAAACCGCGCCAGTTCCGATGCGACCTGTCCGCTTTGTCCGAATACCAGAACCCGCATCAGGCCTTCCCCAACCGTTCGCCAACCCCGTCGCGATCCTGCAAGGCCCGCCACCAGCTCTCGTTGTCCAGATACCATTGCACGGTTTTGC
>CAMZLM010000041.1 GCA_947311485.1 uncultured Paracoccaceae bacterium | reverse complement strand
GGCAATGGATGATATGGTGATTTTGGCGCATATTCGAGAGCAGCATCGCCTTAGCCTGCAAAGTTATGGGCGGCCACGCATGACCGAAGAGTTGCAGGAATTGGGAGTGAACGTTGGGCAGCGGCGCGTGGGTCGTTTGATGCGCGAGAACGGCATCAAGATCATCAGGACACAGAAATACAAGGCTACAACGGACAGCAACCATGCGTTCAACATCGCGCCAAATCTGTTGGATCAAGATTTTTCTGCCACTGGGCCAAACCAGAAATGGGCCGGCGATATATCCTATATCTGGACCAGTGAAGGATGGCTTTATCTTGCCGTCATTCTTGATCTGTATTCTCGTCGTGTTATCGGCCCCCTCTCGGTGATTTTAAGAAAATCACCTGCCGGTCAATGGGTGCGGTAAGTAACCGTATGAAACGCGATCTAGCGATCCGAGCGTTGGATATGGCAGTAGCTCTGCGACAGCCGCCAAAGGGCTGCATCCATCATACGGATCGTGGGTCGCAATATTGCTCAAACGACTACCAAAAGCGTCTGTCAAAACATGACTTCGAAGTGTCGATGAGCGGCAAAGGGAATTGTTACCCCTCTCGTGCATTGCTGCGCAATACCCTGCCGGGCAATGGATAATTCGATGGTCGAAACATTCTTTAAATCGATCAAAGAAAAGCTGATCTGGCGCAACCTCTGGGAAACCAGACGCCAAGCTGAAGGAGCTATATTCCAGTATATCAATAGGTTTTATAATCCACGCCGCCGCCATTCATCGCTGGGGGGGCAAAAGCCCCTTGGCATTCGAACGAAAGGCTGCATAAATGAGCTGAGAGACCGGAACGTAAGCGAGACAAGACCACCTTCCACAAACGCGCCGACACAAAGGCGATGATCGAGGCCGCAGGCCATACGCTCGAATACCTGCCGCCCTATTCACCAGACCTCAACCCGATCGAGCAAAAATGGGCCCAAGCCAAAGCCGTCAGGCGCAGAACAGGCCGAACAACAGAACAGATCTTTGCAAATCAAAACTGGAATCAAATTTGAGTCGTCTGGCTATACTGCTGTGGAACTTTGGGAAGTGAAGAACCGCTTACGGATCACCCCAATATTTTTCCAACAATTTCCGCCGTATTTTTGGATAGATCCGGCGTGTCCGCCATGCGTTGCAACTGTGCGCGCATCAGGGATTGCCGGTTTTCGTCGTAATCCGCCCAGGGTTCAAACGCGACACACATGCGTGCCGTGGTTTGCGGGTTGAGGGGATCGAGCTTGAGCAACCAATCGGCCAGAAAACGATAGCCCGCGCCGTCGGCCCGATGAAAACCGGCGTGGTTGTGGGAAAACGGGCCGATGACGGAGCGGAACCGGTTCGGGTTTTTCCAGTTGAAATCATCATGCTGCACTAGTCTTTCTGCAATCAACAGGGCATCCTGTGGCTTGGCGGAGCCGATCTGAAAGGCAAACCAGCTATCCATCACCAGCCTGTTGTCTTGCCACTGGTCGTAAAATGCTTGCACCACCGCATCGCGATGGGAGGAGCGCATCAGCAAGGCAAAGGCACCGCGTTGTTCCGTCATGTTATTGGCACCGTCAAACTGCGCCTTGGCTGTGGCGGAGTCCGTTTCCAGCCGGTTAATCAACGATAGCGCCGCCCCGCGCAAGGCCCGTTTGCCTGCCGGTCCGGCATCCGGCGCATAGGGGCCGGTGACCTCCATTGCGCGATAGAGCCGGTAAACATCATCGGCCATCGCCTGTGCAACAGCCCCCCAAAGGTTACGTCGTTGGGTATAAATCCGGTCGGGATCCACCGTATGCCCGCTTTGCGCGATTTTTTTTGCCATGGCGGCATTGGAGGGGAGGCTCAGAACCTCGGCCCGAAAGGCAGGGTCAAGGCTGTCATCAAGCGCTATAGCGCGCAAGGCGGCGCTGAAGGCGGGGGCAGGTTCGGCATCTTGCAGGATCATGTCCAGCAACAGGTCTTGTGCAAATTCCTCGGCAGCTTCCCAGCGGTTAAACGGGTCGGAATCATGCGCCATAACAAAGGCGCGTTCGCGGTTCGATGCATTGCGCTGCAAAATCACCGGTGCGCTGAACCCGCGCAGCAAGGACGGCACGGGTTTTTCCGTAAAACCGGAAATGGCAAAGCTTTGCTCGGCCTGATCCAGCACCAGCAATTTTTCCGCCACGGGTTCGCGGCCCTTGGCATCCAGAAAACCGACGCGAACCGGGATGACCTGTGGTTTTTTATTGCTCTGTCCGGGGGTGGGGGGCAAATCCTGTGTGAGCGTCAGGGTATAGGTATCGCCGGCAAAATCCTCGCGGACCTGCACACGGGGCGTGCCCGCCTGATTGTACCACAGGGCGAATTGTGACAGGTCACGGCCGGTTGTATCCTCGAACACTTTGATCCAGTCCTCGATCGTGCAGGCCTGCCCGTCGTGGCGATCAAAATAGAGCGTTAGCGCCTTGGCGTAAGCCTCCTCTCCGACCAGAAGTTTCAACATGCCGATGACCTCGGCCCCTTTTTCGTAGACCGTGGCGGTGTAGAAATTGTTAATTTCGATATATTCCGTTGGCCGCACGGGATGCGCCAGCGGGCCGGCGTCTTCGCGGAACTGGCGGCCGCGCAGGTTTTGCACGTCGCTGATACGTTTCACCGCATGACCGCGCATATCGCCGGTGAAGCTCTGGTCGCGAAAAACCGTTAGCCCCTCTTTCAGGCACAGCTGAAACCAGTCGCGGCAGGTGATGCGGTTACCGGTCCAGTTGTGGAAATATTCATGGGCGATAATGCCTTCGATCCGCTCGAAATCCTGATCGGTGGCGGTTTTCGGGCTGGCCAGCACAAATTTGGAATTGAAGATGTTCAATCCCTTGTTTTCCATCGCGCCCATGTTGAAATCGTCTACGGCAACGATCATGAACAGATCCAGATCATATTCGCGCCCGTAGACGTCCTCATCCCATTTCATCGACCGTTTCAGCGCATCCATGGCATAGGCGCATTGGTCCTGATCGCCGGGGCGTACCCAGATTTGCAAATCCACCTTGCGCCCAGATTTGGTGGTGAAACTGTCGTCAAAGCTAACGAGTTCGCCGGCCACAAGCGCAAACAGATAGGCCGGTTTGGGCCAGGGATCATGCCATTCCCCATGCGCCAGCCGGTTGCCATTGGACAGCAACACCGGTGCATTGCCGCGAATGTGAACGGTAAACACCGCCATCACATCGGGGCGGTCGGGGTAATAGGTAATCTTGCGGAAACCCTGCGCTTCGCACTGGGTGCAATACATGCCGTTGGACACGTACAATCCGTCCAGTGTGGTATTGTGCAGCGGATCGATTTCCACCTCGCAAGACCACTCAAATGCGCCATCGGGCAGCAACGCACGGGGCACGCGCAGGCCCTCTGTATCCACCACCAGATCGGCCAGCGCCAGCGGCACGCCGTCAATCGCCGCTGACAGGAGTTTCAATTCCTGCCCGTCCAGATACAGATCCTGCCCCGCCCGCGCCGGATTCGGGCGAAAGGCCACTTTGGATATCACCCGTGTAGCAGAGGGGGATAAATGAAAGGTTAAATCCACTGTATTCACCCAATAGGCGGGGGGCTGGTAGTCTGAAAGCTTGATGGCTTGGGTCATGGGGCGCTCCGGTTGTTTGGGGCATGGTCGGTAATACCGCGACCGGATGCAACCGGATTCCACGGCCTTTTGTGGATAAAACTTGACCGACCGGACAAAAATAGCGAAGCTCAACCCGCAGGGTAATGGTGGAGCCGTATTGCATCCGCCAACCTCACAACTGGGAGAGAAAAATGAACAAACTGCTAATGAGTGCGGCGGTGCTGCTGGGTATGGCCGGCGGGGCCATGGCCGATACGTTTAACGCCACCATTGTTGCCGGCCATCCGCCGGTTTTCCGCTGGGTAAAACACGCCAGCAAGACCTTTATTCCGGCGGTGAACAAGGCGCTGGAAGGTACCGGTCACACGATAAATTTCACCGAACAATATGGCGGGGCGCTGGCCAAGGTGGGCGACGAGCTGGAGGCTGTAGAAGAGGGGCTTGCCGAAATCGGGCTGGTGTCGAGCCTGTTTGACCCGGCCAAGCTGTCGGTGCAGAACGTCACCTATTTCACGCCTTTTGTGAACAGCGATTCCGCCCGGGTGGCGGCGCTGATGGATAAGATGCAGGACGACATTCCGGAAATGCGCGCCAGTTGGGCGGCTAACGGGTTGGAATATCTGGGGGGGGCGATTGGCATTGACGATTACCTGATCATGACCAATTTTCCGGTGAATTCCATTGCCGATCTGAAGGGCCATAAAATCGGTGCGCCCGGGCCGGCGGTGAATTGGCTCAAGGGCACGGGGGCCGTAGGGGTTTCCGGCAATCTGACCACCTATTACAACGAAATCAAAACCGGCGTTTATGACGGGGTGGTGGTGTTTGCTTCCGCCGCTTTGCCGGGCAAGCTTTATGAAGTTGCCCCCTATATCACCAAGGTCGGATTCGGCGCGCAATACGCCGGTGGGCTGGCTGCGAACAAGGATTGGTACGATAGCCTGCCGCCAGAGGTACAAGCCGCGCTGAAAACGGCGGCAGAGGCGGACCGTCTGGCCTATATCGCCGATCTGGATGCGTCGGTTGCCAAGTTTCTGGGCATCATGCAGGCCAAGGGCGCGACCGTAACAGAAGTGGATGCCGATTTCCGCAAGCAGTGGGCCGATGGTATGGATAATGTGGCCAGGCAGTGGGCAGAAACCCTTGATAGTAAGGGCGCGCCGGGGACGGTTGTGCTCAAGGCCTATATGGACGCAATGCGCGCCGCCGGTGCCACGCCGGTTCGCAACTGGGATCAGGAATAACCCCTGCGGGGCGGCGGGAACTGCGGGGTGGCAGGATTAATGCCGCCCCGCCTTTGAAAGAATTCCAATGGAAATGAATGCTTCTTTTCCGCGCTGGTTTGTGCGGTTGCGCCAGATGGTGAACGCGCTGACCACCGGCCTTAACGTGTTGGGAACCCTGTTGATTGTGGCAATCATGGTGTTGGTCAACAGCGATGTGATCGGGCGTAGCCTGTTTGATGCGCCGGTATCGGGGGTGCCGGAGATGGTGTCCATGTCGATCGTGGCAATCGTGTTTTTGCAAATCGCCCAGACTTTCGCCAAGGGCCGCTTGACCCGTACCGAGGCCTTGCCCGGGTTTATTTTGAAACGTGCGCCGCGCCTGCATGCGATGCTGGAAATCCTGTTTGCGCTGGCGGCGATGGGGCTGATTGCGGTGATGCTGCGGGCCAGCGGGCCGCTGTTTGTGAAATCATGGGTGCGCGGCACATTCGAAGGCACGATTGGCGATTTCACTGCGCCGATCTGGCCGGTGAAGCTGATTATCCTGATCGGTAGTACCGCGTTGCTGGTACAAATCGCTCTGTTCGGGTTGGCCGCACTGTTTACCCTGATCGGGGGGCGAAAATGACGCCGTTTGATATCGGGCTTGCCTCTTTCGGGGTGATGGTGGCGCTGGTCTATCTGGGGTTCTGGGTGCCTTTTGCGCTGATGCTGGCGTCCTATGGTGGGGTCTGGATGATCAAGGGGTCGCCGGTTCTGGCCGGTAAATTGCTGGCGCTGGCAGCGTCGGAAACCATTTCCAGCTATTTCTTCGGTGTGGTGCCGCTTTTCGTACTGATGGGGTATATCGTGTCGGTGACGGGCATGGGTAAGGATGCCTTTGATGTGGCCAACCACCTGTTTCGTCGCCTGCGCGGTGGGCTGGGGATCGGTACGGTCGGTGCAAATGCGATTTTTGCGGCGATCACGGGGATTTCGATTGCTTCGGCGGCGGTGTTTACCCGCATTGCGGTGCCGGAGATGCGCCGGCATGGCTATTCCAAACGGTTTGCAGTGGGAGTTGTCGCCGGTTCCAGCGTGCTGGGCATGTTGATTCCGCCAAGTCTGCTGTTGATCCTTTATGGTTTGCTGACAGAACAATCCGTGGGCGACCTGTTTATTGCCGGTGTTTTGCCGGGTCTGTTGCTGGCGGGAATTTTTGCGCTCGGCATTTATTTGACGGCGCTGTTGCGGCCTCATTGGCTGGGCGAGATTACCTTTGATCCGGCCAAAGGCCACCTGACCCGGCGCGAACTGTTGGCCAAGGGCCTGCCGCTGGGGGCGCTGATTGCGCTGGTGCTGGGCGGGATTTACGGCGGGTTGTTCACCCCGATAGAGGCGGGGGCCGTGGGTTGCCTCGGGGCCATTGTGATCGGATTGATCCGGCGCAAGCTGAGCCTGCGCGATTTTTGGCAGGTGCTGAACGATACGGGGCTGGTGACGGCCTCGATCCTGTTTTTGATCATTGCGGCGCAGATGTATTCGCGCATGTTGGCGCTGTCGGGCGTGCCGGCGGGGTTCGGCAGCTATATCGCCACCGCCGATATCGGTTATTGGGGGGTGATCCTTGCCTATATCGGGTTGGTGATCGTGATGGGAACGGTGCTGGACAGCTCCTCTATCATGTTGATTTTGGTGCCTTTAATGCTGCCGGTGATTAACGGGTTCGGGGTTGATCTGGTCTGGTTCGGGGTGATTACCGTGATTGCCGTGGAAATCGGTCTGCTGACCCCGCCTTTTGGTATTTCGGTGTTTGTGATCAAATCGGCGCTGGATGATCCCGACATCACGCTACGCGACATATTCGCCGGTGCGGCACCTTTTGCCCTGATGATGCTGGTCGTCCTCGGGCTTGTTCTGTTATTCCCTTCCCTAGCCACTGCTTTGATATAGGAGCCTTCCATGCCCCGACGTATTGTTGACCTTTCTGTTCCGCTTGAAACGGGGATTGCTTCGGACCCGCCGCCGATGCTGCCGAAAATCGACTACCTTAGCCATAAGGACAC
This sequence comes from uncultured Paracoccaceae bacterium, assembly GCA_947311485.1. GTDB lineage: Bacteria > Pseudomonadota > Alphaproteobacteria > Rhodobacterales > Rhodobacteraceae > Amylibacter. The sequence goes on along the minus strand of CAMZLM010000041.1, from coordinate 5,230 downwards.
GGCGGCGCAGGTGTGCCAGTTCTTTCCGGGGCTGAGCGAAGACCAACTGCCCGGCGGCGAGGGCTGGGCGATTGAAATGCTACAAGTGGCGACCCATTGCGGCACCCATCTGGACGCGCCGTATCACTATCATTCCACCATGAACAACGGCGAGCGTGCCATTACCATCGACGAAGTGCCGCTGGAGTGGTGCTTCAATCCGGCGGTAAAGCTGGATTTCCGCCATTTCGCCGATGGTTATGTGGTCACGGCAGCCGATGTCGAAGCCGAGCTGAAACGTATCGGCCATGATTTGCAACCGCTGGATATTGTGGTGGTGAACACCTCGGCTGGGGCGGCCTATGGGCAGCCGGATTATCTGGCCAAGGGCTGCGGCATGGGCCGCGAGGCGACGCTGTACCTGACCGAACGCGGCGTGCGCGTCACCGGCACGGACGCGTGGAGCTGGGATGCGCCATTCCCCCACACGGCTGCGCAATTCGCCAAAGACGGCGATCCCTCGATCATCTGGGAAGGCCACCGCGCCGGCATGGAGATCGGCTATTGCCACATTGAAAAGCTGACCAATCTGGATCAACTGCCTGCCAACGGGTTCGAGATTTCCTGCTTTCCGTTCAAAATCAAGGATGCTTCGGCCGGATTTACCCGCGCTGTCGCCATTTTTCAGGAGTAACCGATGCGCCTATGTACCGTAGAATTCGAGGGACGCACCACGGTTGCCACCCCGATTGATGAACATACCCTGCTGGATCTGGACAAGGCGGCGAAATTCGCCCGCTATGAAACCGATGTATTTACCGACATGCAGCGGGTGATTGCCGAAGGTGATTACGGGCTGGAACAGGCCGAATGTTTAATCCGGCGCAAACACCGTCGATCCATGATCCCGATCAGCAAAGCGCGGTTTTTGCCGCCATTGATGCCGACCCAGTTCCGTGATTGTCTGGTTTTCGAAGAACACCTGACCAACAGCTTTGCCGCGGCCGAAAAAATGACCGGTCGCGCCTTTGATATTCCGCCGGTCTGGTACGATCAGCCGGTGTATTACAAGGGAAACCGGTTTTCGTTTATCGGCCACGGGGCGGATGTGGAATGGCCCCATTACGCGGACTTTCTGGATATTGAACTGGAACTGGCGATCATCATCGGCAAAGAGGGCAAGAATATATCCAAAGAGGACGCGCCGGATTATATCTATGGCTATACCATCCTGAACGACGTGTCTGCCCGTGATGCGCAGATGGTGGAAATGGGCGGCCAGCTTGGCCCCGCCAAGGGCAAGGATTTTGACACCGGCAATATCATCGGTCCCTATATCCTGACTGCGGACGAGGCCCCCCATCCGGTGGCGTTGAACATGGAGGCCCATGTCAACGGCGAACGCTGGGGCGGGGGCAATAGCGGTGCCATGCACCACAATTTCGCCGACATCATTGCCCATATTTCGCAATCCGAAACGCTCTATCCGGGCGAGGTAATCGGCTCTGGCACGGTGGGTACCGGTTGCGGGCTGGAAATCGGGCGACAACTGGCGGATGGCGACCGGTTTGATTTGACGATTGAAAACATCGGCACCCTGTCCAACCGTATTGTAAAGCTATGACCCAGCCAACCCGCGCGGTAGTGCAGTTTGACTGCACGGGGCAGGCCACCGGCAAAATGCGCAACGAACTGGAGGTGCGTATGGTTTCCCCGATGCAGGAGACCTTCACCATGGCCACCGACGAAGGCGCGTTTCACGGCGGAGACGCCACCGCCCCGCCGCCGCTGGCGATGTTTGTGGGATCGCTGACCGGCTGCATCATGACCCAGATACGGGCCTTTGCCAAACGGTTGGATGTGGGGTTGAATGATCTGAGGGTGGAAACCCGTGTGCAATGGGATTGGCAGGCCAAGGGGCGGATATACGAAACCGCGCCGAAATCATTCGAAATTGATGTGTTTATCGACAGCGACGCGCCTGAACAGGCACAGCGGGAATTGGTGGCAGCGGCGCAAAGGGGATGTTTTGTCGAACAGACTCTTGGCCAGAAAAACATCCTTCACCACCGGATCAAAACCGCAGATGGCTGGGTGGCGGTTTAGGATTAATTGATCAGGCTATGTCATCACATAGGCCATGAATTCCCCCACAAGCGCGGGTTTATCGTGGCCGTCAATTTCCATGCTGCCTGAAACGGTCATCAACTTTTGTGTCGGGCCTTTGGTGTCTACCGCCTTCAGCACAAACCGCGCGCGCAGGGTGGAGCCGGCGGGAACCGGGGCCAGAAACCGTACTTTTTCCATGCCATAGTTGAACACGGCCTTGGCATCGGGCGGTAAAATGCCGGAACTGTCAATCGCAGCGGCCACAAGCGACAGGGTCAGGTAACCGTGGGCAATGGTGGTGCCGGTCGGGCTTTCCTTGGCGGCGCGCGCCACATCTACATGAATCCATTGGTGGTCGTTGGTGATGTCGGCAAAGGCGTTGATCCGGTCCTGATCCACCAGTATCGGCGCACAGAGGCCGAAATCATGACCGATGTATTTTTCAAGTGTGTGAAACGAATAGGTATCCATGGGCGGCCCTGAAACGGAAAAGCCCCGCCCGAATTGTTTCGGGCGGGGCGGGATGTGTTAGGCTGCGGCCTGTGCGGTGCCAAAGCGGCCATAGAAGCTCTGGCCCTTGTCTGCCAATTCCCGCAGCAGGGCAGGGGTGGTGAACCGCTCGCCGTAATTGCCGGTCAGGCCATCGCAGATTTCAACGGCCTTGGCAGCCCCCAGCATATCCAGCCAGCTGAACGGACCACCGGACCACGGCATAAAGCCCCAGCCAAGGATCGCGCCCACGTCGCCTTCGCGGATGTCCATCAGCACGCCTTCCTCGAATGCACGCACGGCCTCCAGAACCTGCGCCATGGCCAGACGGTGCTGGACCTCTTGCAGGCTTGGCTGGTTTTCCATTGGTGGCCAGTTTTCAGCCAGACCTTCCCACAGACCGGTGCGTTTGCCTTTTTCGTCATAGGCATAAAAACCGGACTTGGATTTACGGCCCAGACGGCCCAGATCAAACAGCTTGAACATCACGTCATCGGCGGGGCTTTCGGGATAGGCATCGCCCATTGCGGCCTTGGTTGCCTTGGCGATTTTCACACCCAGATCGATCGAGGTTTCATCCGTCAACTGGAGCGGACCCAGCGGAAAGCCGAGCTGCTTGGCCGCATGTTCGATCAGCGCGGGCTTCACGCCCTCGGCGACCATACGCACACCTTCGTTGATATAGGGGATGATACAGCGGTTGGCATAGAAGAACCGCGCATCATTGACCACGATCGGAGTTTTGCGGATCTGGCGAACAAAATCGAGCGACTTGGCAACCGCCGCATCGCCGGTTTCCTTGCCTTTGATGATCTCCACCAGCGCCATTTTTTCCACAGGGGAAAAGAAGTGGATACCGATGAACTGGTCAGGGCGTTGGGACGCCTTGGCCAGCTCGCTGATCGGGAGGGTCGATGTGTTGGACGCATAAATACACGCCGCATCAATCACCGCTTCGACCTTTTGGGTCACTTCTGCCTTGATGGCCATGTCCTCGAATACCGCTTCGATGATCAGGTCACAGCCCTTGAGCGCGTCATAATCGGTGGTGGCGGTGATGTTGGACAGCAGGGCTTCTTTTTGCTCCGGTGTGGACTTTTTACGCGCGATGCCCTTGTCGGCATAGGCTTCGGCATAGGCCTTGCCCTTGTCGGCGGCTTCCTGGCTTTGGTCCAGCAGTACAACCTGAATACCGGCCTTGGCAGATACCAGCGCAATGCCGGCCCCCATCATGCCGGCACCCAGAACGCCGAGTTTCTTCACCCGCATGTCCGGCACGTTTTTCGGGCGCACCGCCCCCTTTTCAAGCGCCTGTTTGTTGATGAACAGGGAATTGATCATCGCGCTGGAAGACGGGTTCATAATGACAGAGGTAAACCAGCGGGCCTCGACACGGATGGCGGTGTCAAACGGCACTTGCGCGCCCTCGTACACGGCGGACAGCAGGGCGCGGGCGGCGGGATAGACCCCTTGCGTTTTGCTGTGAACCATGGCGGATGCACCAAGGAAGGTCATAAAACCGGCGGGGTGATACGGCGCGCCGCCGGGCATTTTATAGCCCTTTGCATCCCAAGGTTTGACGATGTCCTTGTCGGTTGCGTCTTTGACCCATGCCTTGGCTGCGCTCAGCAATTCATCGGCGGGTACGACCTCATCCACCAGACCGGCGGATTTGGCCTTGGCCGGGGCCAGCATCTTGCCTTCCAGCAGGAAGGGAGAGGCCGCCATCGCGCCCAGTTTCCGCACAAGCCGCGTGGTGCCGCCGGCACCGGGGAAAATACCGACCATGATTTCCGGCAGGCCGATCTTGGCCTTGGGGTTGTCGGCAACAAAAATCCGGTGGCAGGACAGGGGGATTTCAAACCCGATACCAAGGCCGGTCCCCGGCATGGCACAGGCAATCGGCTTGCCGCCTTTGTTGGTTTTGGCGTCCATGCCGGCGCGTTCGATTTTGCGCAGGATGCCGTGCATGTTCATCACGCCGTTAAAAACGGACTCGGCAGGATTGTCGCCCTTTGCCTCGTCGCGGAATTTGGCGATCACGTTCAGATCCATGCCACCGGCGAAATCGGCCTTGCCAGAGGTGATCACCGCGCCTTTGATGGCGTCATCGGAAAGAACCTGATCGATCAGGGCGTCCAGTTCGGCAAAACCGGCCTCGGACATGATGTTCATGGATTTATCGGGGCAATCCCACGTGATGGTGGCAATGCCGTCGGCGTCTGTTGCAAGTGTAAAGTCTGTCATGTGTTTTCTCCTTCGCCATAAGGCGTCCCGTCTTTGCGGGTGAACTGAATGTCCCCGTTTTGACGTGTGTAATGCAGGTCAATGTCTGGATAATGCACCGTGTCGCGGTCGGCGCGGGTGCCGATGATCAGATAATAGGCCGGTTCTTCGGAACGGTTGACCAGATGATGCGCGGTCGGGTCGCCAGCCTTCCAGCCGGCGGCTTGTCCTTCGCGCAGCACGGTTTCACCGTCGTTTTCAACCAGAACCACCTCACCCGTTAACATGTAAAGGAACTCGTCCTCGTTTTCATGCCAATGGCGTTGGCTGGACATGCCCCCGGGCAGAAGCTTTTCGATGTTCACACCGAATTGCGTCAGACCGGCTGCCTCGCCCAATGCTGCGGCCTCATAGAGGTTGCAACCCT
>CAMZLM010000040.1 GCA_947311485.1 uncultured Paracoccaceae bacterium | reverse complement strand
CGTCCAGTGTCGATACAAGGGTTTGAAACGAGGTTGCTTTTTCCAAGATGCTCTCCTCCAGATTGATCTTCTGGAAGAAGTTGAATCAGACAATACTCACCTCTGCAAACCCAATGTGCTATTCATGCGATCCCCCTGCATTGACGGTGTCAAAATGATAGACGCTGATGAAACCTGCGTCGCCTGAATGGATGCCGTCACCCAAAGTCAGTCATAGCTCACCGCGTCGTCTGAGAATGCGCGTCACCCAAATTCAAGCATAGCTCGCCCCGAGCAATCGAAGGTTGGTTTTAGTCACAGGCTGTATGTTGAAAACGGTGGTGAGCCCTGATGGATTCGAACCATCGACCTACTGATTAAAAGTCAGTTGCTCTACCAACTGAGCTAAGGGCCCACATTCACCGTGGGGGGTGTTTAGGCTGCGATACGGGGGGCGTCAAGAACAATTCTACAAAATATACGGCTCTGGAATGATTTTTATTTGTCGGGTATAGCGGGCCTATGAACAGCGTAGAAAACCACCAAAACGGGCTGCCGTTTCGCAAGATGCACGGGCTTGGGAATGACTTTGTCATTCTTGATGCACGGCGTACAGATATTTCCGCCACACCGGCTCTCGCGCAGGCCATCGGGCATCGTCATTTTGGCGTTGGCTTTGATCAGCTCGCGGTTTTGACCGAATCCGGTGGGGCCGATGTGGATGTGGTTTTCTGGAACTCGGACGGTTCTGTTGCCGGGGCCTGTGGCAACGCAAGCCGCTGTATTGCACGGCTGATTCTGGACGAAAACGGTAACGATTCCGCAACCTTGCGCACCGAACGGGGTTTGCTCGCGGTGAAACGTGCCGGTAACGGCCTGTTCAGCGTCAACATGGGGCAACCGCAACTGGACTGGCAGGATGTGCCGCTCGCGCGGGAGGTGGATTTGAACAATCTGCCGCTGGACGGTGCCCCGGGGGCGGCCGGCATGGGCAACCCCCACTGTGTGTTTGTGGTGCCGGATGCCGAAGCCGTGGACCTTCCCTCACTCGGGGCGAAATTTGAAACAGACCCGCTGTTTCCCCAACGCACCAACGTTGAATTTATCCACATAAACAACCGTCAAAGCATCCGCATGCGGGTCTGGGAACGGGGCAGCATCATCACGCTGGCCTGTGGCTCCGGTGCTTGTGCCGCTGTGGTTGTTGCCCATCGCAAGGGGCTGGTGGATCGTTGTGTGGATGTGCATCTGGACGGTGGCAAACTGACCATAGACTGGCGCGACGACGGTGTCTGGATGACCGGCCCTGCCGCGCATGTATTTTCCGGCGTGCTGTCCAGCGAATTTCTGGCAGATGCCCGATGAAAACACCTGTCTTTGCCAATCTCGGCTGTCGCCTGAACGCCTATGAAACCGAGGCCATGAAGGAACTGGGCACACAAGCCGGCCTTGAAAACGCCGTGGTTATCAACACCTGCGCCGTCACCAGCGAGGCGGTGCGCTCCTCCAAACAACAGATTCGCCGGCTGCGCCGCGAAAACCCTGACGCACAAATTATCGTCACCGGCTGTGCCGCCCAGACCGAACCGCAAACCTTTGCCGCGATGGACGAGGTTACCCTCGTCATCGGCAACAACGAAAAAATGCAGGCGCAAACCTGGAACAATCTCGCCAAGGGACCGGATTTCGTCGGGGCCACTGAAAAAATCCTTGTCGATGACATCATGTCCGTGCGCGAAACCGCCAGCCATCTGATCGACGGTTTTGGCACCCGCTCCCGCGCCTATGTGCAGGTGCAAAACGGCTGTGACCACCGCTGTACCTTTTGTATTATCCCCTATGGCCGCGGCAATTCCCGTTCCGTCCCCGCCGGTGTGGTGGTGGATCAAATCAAACGGCTGGTGGACAAAGGCTATCACGAAGTGGTGCTGACCGGCGTGGATATGACCAGCTGGGGGGCCGACCTGCCGGCGATGCCGAAACTTGGCGATCTGGTGCAACGTATCTTGCGGCTGGTGCCGGACCTGCCCCGCTTGCGGATTTCGTCCATCGATTCGGTCGAGGCCGACCCCGCCCTGATTGACGCCATCGCCACCGATCGTCGCCTGATGCCGCATTTGCACCTGTCCTTGCAGGCCGGCGACAACATGATCCTGAAACGTATGAAACGCCGTCATTCCCGCGAAGACGCCATCGCCTTTTGTACGGACATGCGCAAAGCCCGCCCCGATATTATCTACGGGGCCGATATCATTGCCGGTTTCCCGACAGAAACCGAGGAAATGTTCCAGAACTCGCTTGATCTGGTCGCCGATTGCTGCCTGACCTGGCTGCATGTCTTCCCTTATTCCCCGCGCGAAGGCACCCCCGCTGCCCGCATCCCGCAACTGGATCGCAGCATCATCAAACAACGCGCCGCCCGCCTGCGCGCCGTTGGAGCCAAACAGGTCGCCATGCATCTGGCAACGCAAGTTGGGAAAACCCACAACGTCCTGATGGAAAACCCGCGCATGGGACGGACCGAAGGGTTTACCGAGGTAGTTTTTGATAGCGACCAACCAGAAGGCCAGATTGTGCAAACGCAAATCACGGGTGTGTCGGGGCATCAATTGACGGGACACCGGCCAGCATACGAATGAGATAGAGGACCATTATGGTATTCAGAATCCATGGCGTATCGCATACAGCCGCAAAACAGGCACTTGAACATTAAATATGTCCGACCCGTCAAGGTGTTGGCAACATCTGGCATAGAGAAAAAAGTTGGTGGAGATCGAGGGTTTTTCATCAAACTCTCTATTTGAAGTGTTAGTGTCTGATCCAAAACTAATTGAGTGATTTCAGGGTTTTGTGATTCAATTATGGCGTTGTTGCATATAGCCAGACGACTCAAATTTGATTCCAGTTTTGATTTGCAAAGATCTGTTCTGTTGTTCGTCCTGTTCTGCGCCTGACGGCTTTGGCTTGGGCCCATTTTT
>CAMZLM010000039.1 GCA_947311485.1 uncultured Paracoccaceae bacterium | reverse complement strand
TTATCCAAAGGCCAGTCAATGCCGATAGAGGGATCATCCCACCGGATCGCGGCGTCGCATTCCGGCGCATAGAAATCTGTGCATTTGTAAACGATTTCCGTGTCTGGTGTCAGGCTGACAAACCCGTGCAGAAATCCCTTTGGCACCAACAATTGTTTGCCGTTGTCAAAGGACAATTCGATGCCGAACCATTTACCATAAGCCGGAGAGCCCTTGCGGATGTCCACGGCCACGTCGAACAAACGACCACGGCCACAGCGGACCAGTTTGTCCTGTGCGTGGGGTGGGGTTTGATAGTGTAATCCGCGCAAAGTGCCCTGTTTTGCCGACAAGGAATGGTTGTCCTGCACAAAGTCGAATTCCAACCCGTTTTTGATGAATGTATCGCGATTCCAGCTCTCGGAGAAAAAACCGCGGGCATCGCCGAAACGCTTTGGTGTCAGGACCAGCAGGTCCGGCAGTGGGGTCTGTTCAATTATCACGGTATTTCCTTTGGGTCGGGTTTGGGTTTGGGCTTGTTTAACCCAAGGTGGACGGCGTTTCCAGCGGATCAGTGTTGCACTTGCAGAAAAAACAGGCAAAACTATGCGGTGTAGAGCAGGTTCAGAGAGGTGTATTTGTGCCGATGAATACCGATATTTCGGCGCAAGTGCCTGATTGGAGCCGCGAGGATATCCGGCGTTTTTGGGACCCCGGCCCCAAGCTTTTGCGCACGATCCGACGTTATCAAGCAGCCAAGGAGCGCGGCGGTATCTGGGGGGGTATTTCCTCCAAGCGCTGGGCCTTGGCGCATTTATTTTGGTCGACTGTGACGCAATCCGAAATCCACTTGCATACCAGGATCGGCGGTGGACTGCGGTTGACGCACCCGACAGGAATTATCATTCATCCGGATGCGGTGATCGGGGTGAATTGCATGATTTTCCATCAAGTGACATTGGCAGGGGCCGTTGTCCTTGGCGGGCATGTGGATGTGGGGGCCGGTGCCAAGGTTTTGGGGTCGCTGCGGATCGGGGATCATACGCGAATTGGTGCAAATGCTGTGGTAATGCAGGATGTACCGGATGGCTGTAGCGCGGTAGGGGTTCCCGCGCGGATAGTTCGACCCGAATCCTCCTGACGGGGGTCGTCTGCGGCGCGTATGCGCGTGGTTAGCCAAAGAAATCGGGCCGGTAGGGCTGATTGCCGGTGGCCCATTTATAGACTTGCAAAATTTGGCTGGCTTTGGCTGACCACGTAAAATGATCGTTCACGCGGGCCTTGGCAACTTTTCCCATGGCAGGGAGCTTGCTTGGGTCCGAAACGATCCGGGTGAGCTGTGCGCGAAAGTCCCGAACAATGGCAGCGCGGTCGCCGATCGGGGTTTTAAAGCCAAAATCGGGATAGACCAATTCGCCCGGCCCGGCATAATCCACCACCAGTGGCACCAGACCAAGGGCCATTGCCTCGAGCACCACCCCGCCGCCGAATTCGCGGATGGAGGGAAAGGCCAGCAGGCTGTTACGGATCATGATTTCCTGCACCTTTGTATGGTCTACCCAACCGTGGAAGTGGACATTTTTCAGACCTTGGGTCTGAGCCTTTAGTGTGGGCAACAAGGGGCCGTCCCCGATCATATCCAGAACAAGGCGGCCTTGCTGTAACAGCGGCATTGCGGCTTCTAGCAGAATATCGGGGCCTTTGTAGGCCACCATCCGGCCGATAAAACAGGCGCGCAAGGGGCCGGTTTCCGGCTGTGCCTGCAGGGAGAAACGATCCGGATCAATGGCATTTTCAGGAAGGTAGACACATTTTCCCTGATGTTTGGCGGGAATTTCGCTTTGGGTGTGGCGCGAACCGACAAGGATAGCAGAGGCATGTTCAAGCGTTTTCCTCCGCGCCGGCAACATTTTATAGGCGTTGCGCAGATAGGAGAGCCATTCACGTTCCTTTAATCGCTCGGCTTCGAAGCCTTTGGGCCAAGGCACGCCACCATTCAACGGGCCAAGGATAAACGGGACACCGGCCTTGTGGATTTTGGCAGCGATCGGGCTGGAGATTGTGGGGCTGAGCGGCGTTACTCTGTGTACAAGGTCGTAATCGCCGGCGCGGATTGCGGGCCCGAATTGTTTCCAAACCAACCGTTCAAAATGAGGATAAGACGCCGCGGCGATGAGCTGCATCATGGTCCAGCCTTTGCCATCCCCCATGCGCAGACGGTTGCCGAGTTTCCACAAGGGGCGGGCAAAGGTTTCGGAATCAATGGCGGTGAAATCCTGTCCCTCGACAAGGCCAGCACGTAAAATGGCGTCGCGATTGCGTATTTGGGTGACGATGTGCACATCGCATACCGCCCGAAGGGCATTGGCGAGCGACCAACCCACTAGCGGTACGCTGACCCATTCCGGATTTGCGGCTTCGGCGATGATCAAAACCTTGGGACGAGAGGGGGAGGTCATCGTATTCATTGCATTATAGGAACCCATGCATGCCGAGGCTTAATCTGCTTGGCGGGGTTGATTTTGAGTTTTTCAGCATAGCCAAGCAAGGCACCGGACAGAAGCCAGGTCAGCGGGGTCAGAGTTGCGTTTGGCAATAAATCCACCACATTAATCGCCAAAATCAGGGCGATTGGTCCCACATACGGTGAAATTTCCTGTACCGGCATTTTTCGGGATATGCGCCACAGTAACATGAGCGGCAAGGTTAGCAGGCCAAATTCTGCGATGAAGCCGATCCAGCCAAACACGCCGAAAACAATGATCCAGCGCCCATCGGTGACACTGGTAATTTCGCCGGAGTCCGGGTTATGCAGATGGTTTCTGCCCCATGACCCCCAGCCAAACAAGGGTTTCTCAAGAGCGCGTTCCAACAGGATATCCTCGTTATAAAATCGAAATTTGAGGGAGTTTGCCCGGTTTTCATTTACGCGCTGTGCCTGTTCAATCATCCATTGGTTTGGTATCAGGTTGGTTGTTTTCAATGCGGGATAGGATAAAACGGGAAGGACCAAAACAAAGGCGAGCAATATCTGGATACGATGGTTCAGCAGCACAATCAACGGGACTAACAGGATTGCAAATAACAGCGCGCCAAGGGATTTTGACAACACCAGAACGATCGCTAAATATCCCGCAGCCAGCAAATATACTGCCCGGTGCGTGCTGTGGTCTACACGCCACAAGGCAAAAGCCGCCACGGTGGATGTCATTGCGAAAAAAGCGACCCAGAGGCCATGATCCAGAAATACAACCGGACGAAACCCGCCAAAACGAATGGATTGTACAAAAGAGTGTTGAAAAAATCCGTAAACCCATAGATTGAGCTGCGGGCTTAGGCGGATTTCGATCAGCATGGGGATGCTGTAGATCAGCCCCGCAGCCATCAGGATTTTTAACATGTCCCGATGCGATTCCTCGCTGGCCAGAATATTGCGCGCCAAGATGACCGGAAGAAGTAGCATGGCCTGTGTGATGACAAGCGCAACCATATCGGTGAAGCGCAGGCCGGGTAAAAAGTTGCCGTTTCTAAAGATCAATGGTTCCCCGTTAACCAGAATGGTGGCAATCGGGCTAAACACAAATAGAAAGAGCAGGACGCGGGCTATTGTACTGTTCGGGAGCCGGATCACACCTGGTCCGAATTTGATCAGACAAATCAGCAACAGCATCAGATTTGGAATGGAGTCTTTGGTGAATGGCGGCAGCAGAGGAAAATCAAATGTGGCGGGCTGTGGTGGTAGAAACAGATACGCACCGATCAGCGACCAAAGCATGGCTTTGTGGGCAGGCATGCGTCGAAACAGAAAGACCATGATCACAGGCCAAACCAGCAACATCAGGTATGCTAATCCGTTAGGCATATGGTTAACAACTCTCGCTAATGGGGCGGTACAAATCGTGCCGCCCCGGAACCGCTTGATTGATTTCTGGCTTGCTTAGAGTGCAACATTGGCCAAATAAGGGCAAATTGTCCAATTTAGGCGCGCAAAGGCCGATAAGCGTGTGTTGTTAGCGGCTGATCAGCAACCGGTCCCGCGGAACACAACAGCGACTGTTTGCACGAGTACGCGCAAATCTGTTGTCAGCGACTGTTGTTGCAAATAGCTCGTGTCATAATAGGCGCGCTCGGCAAAACTGGTTTCATTGCGTTCTGACACCTGCCAAAATCCTGTAATGCCCGGACGCATTTTATAATAGGCCAACCCTGGATATAAGGCGCGTTGTTCGCGCATCATCGGGCGGGGACCGACCAGTGACATATCGCCAACATAAACGTTCAGCAGTTGGGGGAGCTCATCCAAAGATGTTTTTCGGATAAAGCATCCAATCTTGGTAATGCGTGGATCATTCTTGAGCTTTTGTGTTTTGTTCCATTCGGCACGTGCTTCGGGGTTTTGGGCCAGATATTCGTTTAGGCGTTCCTTGGCGTTAGGCACCATTGACCGCAGTTTCCACATGCGGAAAATGCGGCCATTCTTGCCGATACGTTCCTGAGAATAGAACGGCATTGCCCCGCTCAGCGTGATCAGAATGGCGAAGATGCTTAAAATCGATAGAGCTGGAAGAGCCAGTAATACTACAGTGAAAAGATCAAAGATGCGTTTGATAATATTCGGATAGTATCCAATTGTTTTTATATCTACTAGTGGATCAACAAACTGAGTTTCCAGCATGTCCTGATTGGGGTTGATTGACATATTACTTCCTTTACTCGATACATTAAGTGTCGTCGGAACAGGAAAATTGGCACAAAGCTCCGCAGGCCTGAAATACGCTCAGGGCAGTTTCTATAATAAAACAGAAGTAAAACGGGGCCGTTAAAACACATGACGCGTTTAATGGTCGCTCAGGCAACGCCGAATTTTAGATATCCCGGAACAACACTCCTTTACACAATTCAACTCGTTCAACTTGGTCCCAAAACCTTGCAGTGGCGCTCTCCTGCAAAAGGGGAGGCGGCCATTGACGCCAGATTGCAAAACATCTCATTTTCAACCGGCCAGAAAAGCCCCAGTGGTTGATTTTGGGGCGCTGTAGTAAACAATCCTCCTTCGCCGCCAATGCCCTATTTCTGCCATACTCAGAGGGAATGTGATAGGTTAACTTTAATTTTCGCCAAATTTTCACCGTATTGTCTTCGTGATAGTCGCAAAATCCTAAACAATTCTCCCAAGTGAGGGTGATTGTTAACTTCTCTTGTGGTTGTGTGGCGGTGCTTTGTGTTCGGTTGATGGGGATGTGGCTATTGTGTGTTGATTAGGCGTCGGGGTGATTCTCGCGATCTTGTTGCTAGCGGAGGTTGGAAATGCGGGGTAATTGGGTTACGTTACCGGCCCGTTCATTTTTCAGGAGCATGCATGACCCAATATTCAAAATCTGCCGATGCTATCGCCAAGCTGGATGCCGAAAGCTTTCGTGTCACGCAACAAAACGGAACGGAACGGCCCGGTAGCGGGACGTATCTGGATAACAAAGAAGCGGGTCTATACGTGGATATAGTGTCAGGCGAACCCTTGTTTGCGTCGTCAGACAAGTATGAAGCCGGCTGTGGCTGGCCCAGTTTTACCAAGCCAATCGAACCAGCTCATGTTGCGGAGCTGATTGACAACAGCCTTGCACGAACCCGAACAGAGGTCCGCTCCGTCCATGGGGACAGCCATCTTGGGCATGTGTTCACCGATGGCCCGCCGGACCGGGGGGGCTTGCGGTATTGTATCAATTCAGCGGCCCTGCGGTTTATTCCTAAGATGGAAATGGAGGCGCAGGGCTATGGTGACTATCTGGATCAGGTGGAGGATATCTGAATGAATGAACAACGCGCCATTTTGGCGGGGGGCTGTTTTTGGGGTATGCAGGATTTGATCCGGAAAATGCCCGGCGTTTTGTCGACACGTGTGGGTTACACGGGCGGGGATGTGCCTAATGCGACCTATCGCAATCACGGTACCCATGCCGAGGCGATCGAGATCGTTTTTGACCCTGAAACCCTGAGCTATCGTAAAATTCTGGAGTTCTTTTTCCAAATTCACGACCCGACAACACCGAACCGCCAGGGTAATGACCGCGGGGCATCCTATCGATCCGCGATTTATTATCTGGATACGGAGCAGCTTCAGGAAATTGAACGCACAATTGCGGATGTCAATGCGTCCGGAATATGGCCCGCACCCGTCGTGACCGAAGTTGAACCCGCCGGTGATTTCTGGGAGGCAGAGCCAGAACATCAGGATTATCTGGAACGTGTGCCGAATGGCTATACCTGTCATTTTGTTCGGCCCGATTGGGTTTTGCCCAAACGCCAATAAGGAATACACCGTGACCAACGCCCCGATCCAGACCAGTCTGGTTTTTGACAACAGCTATGCAATCCGGCTTGACGGGTTTTATGCTCCTGTGCAGGGGGATGTCGCGCCAAAACCTCGGTTAGTTGCCCTGAACGAACCGTTGGCAACCGACCTTGGTTTGGATGTGGCAACGCTCACAGCGGAACAATTGGCGGAAATATTTTCCGGTACGACCTCTCCGAGCGGTGCTACGCCACTGGCGCAGGCCTATGCCGGACACCAGTTCGGGGGGTTTTCTCCCCAGCTCGGGGATGGGCGGGCCTTGCTTGTGGGCGAAGTGGTCAATCAGGTGGGTGAACGCCGGGACATCGCCTTGAAAGGGTCAGGCCGGACGCCGTTTTCACGCGGCGGGGATGGCAAGGCTGCCATCGGGCCGGTTTTGCGGGAATACATCGTGGCCGAAGCCATGTTTGCGTTGGGTATTCCGACCACGCGAGCATTGGCGGCGGTGACAACGGGCGAATCTGTGATGCGCGAGGACGGCCCTTTGCCCGGTGCCGTGTTGGCACGGGTTGCGGCCAGTCATCTGCGGGTGGGAACATTCCAATATTTTGCGGCGCGCGGGGAGGTCGATAAGGTTCGCCAACTGGCCGATTACGCGATCACACGTCATTATCCACAGGCAAGGGACCGCGCCAATCCCTATCTGGCATTGCTGCAATCCGTGTCGCAAGCACAGGCGGATTTGTTGGCGAAATGGATGACGGTCGGGTTTGTGCACGGGGTGATGAACACCGACAATATGACCATCAGCGGCGAAACCATCGACTACGGGCCGTGTGCCTTTATGGATAACTATGATCCGCGCGCGCTCTATAGTTCGATCGACCATCAGGGGCGCTATGCCTATGGC
This sequence comes from uncultured Paracoccaceae bacterium, assembly GCA_947311485.1. Classification (GTDB taxonomy): domain Bacteria; phylum Pseudomonadota; class Alphaproteobacteria; order Rhodobacterales; family Rhodobacteraceae; genus Amylibacter. The sequence continues at coordinate 6,060 of CAMZLM010000039.1, read as the reverse complement.
CAGCAGCCGGTAATGGCGCGGTGGAATCTAGCACGTTTTGCCGAAACGCTTTTGCCGTTGTTGGACGTTGACGAAACCCGCGCCATTGATCTGGCTACGACAGAGGTAAACCGGTTTGCAGAACTGTATTTACCCGCCTGGACCGCGCGTATGCGGGCGAAGCTTGGTCTACAGGATGCCCTGCCGGAAGATACCAAATTGGCAGATGATCTTCTTGCCACAATGGAAGGGCAAAACGTTGATTATACGCTTCTTTTCAGGGGTTTGTCCGAACCTTCCTTCGGGCGCGCAGCAGAGGTGAAATTGCTGTTCGGGGATCCGTCGGCCTTTTCAGAATGGTTCAAACGCTGGCAGTTGCGTCTGAAACAGGAAAATAGTGATCCAACAGTGCGTGCTGCCAAAATGAAGCAGGTAAACCCGATATATATTCCGCGCAATCACAAGGTCGAAGAAGCGCTGCAATCAATGACAAAGCACGGAAATATTGCGCCGTTTGAGCGTTTAAACAACGTGCTTAGTCACCCGTTTGATTTGCTAGAAGGATGCGAGGATTACGCGGTGCCGGCACCGGCAGAATTCGGGCCTTATAGAACTTTTTGCGGAACCTGAATTTGGCGCAACACATATTGCGTGACCCAATCGGGTTGTAGCAGCTTGGCCGCAATTCTGGCCGACTGTGCACCGTTTTCCAGTTGTGACAGGTGGGCCGTGTATCCTTCGGGTCCCATTTGTTCAAGCTGATATACTTTTGCGCCGGTCAGGCCCGCATAGGTTAATCCGGCAAAGAAAACCAAATAAAAACCAGGCAGCCGAAGGGGCTTATATTCCCGCATCCGGCGTCTTTTGGCCGAGAAAATGCCCCCGTTGTGCGCCTTGTCGATCTTCTTCAGACGCTTTTCAAACGTCGCCATATTCTCGGCCATATTGAACCCCATACATCTCGCTCACTCGTTACGAGGTGTAAATTATGACCCAATTGGGGCAACTTTGTGACAAATCAGGCGGATTTGCGTAAACAAAGTGTTGACCATTCGCCAACAATAAGTGGTTCCGCGCGTTCAAATCCCTGTGCGGCATAGGCATCCAGCACGTCTGCTGCCTGTTCGTTCAGGATGCCGGACAGAATGACATAGCCGTCGACGGCGCAGTATTTTCCCATGTCCGGTGCAAGCGCCACCAAGGGGGCCTTCAGGATATTTGCAAAGATCAAGTCATAGGGGGCCTTGGCGCGCAATGTGTCGTGTTCAAAGCCGGGGCAGGTAACAACATCAATACGGCCCGACAGGTCGTTGCCGGTGATGTTGGCGCGTGCGGTATCTGTAGCGACTTCGTCTATGTCGCTGGCCAGCATGACACCTGGCCAAATTTTTGCGGCACCCATTGCCAGAACGGCAGTACCACAGCCGATATCCACCACGTTTTTACCAACAAAACCGTTGTTGGCTAAGGTATCGAGTGCCGTCAAACAGCCCTGTGTTGTGCCGTGATGTCCGGTGCCAAAGGCCATCGCGGCCTCGATCAGCAAAGGCACGCAATCGGCCGGTACCTTGTCCGCGTCGTGGCTGCCATACAGAAAGAACCGCCCTGCGATGATCGGGGATAGTTCGCGTTTGACAGCGGCAACCCAGTCGGTTTCCGGCAATTCTGAAACGGCAAAAGGTTTTGCCCCGTGGGCAGCGGCCAGCAAGGCGAGGCCGACCTCGTCCGGTGCCTCGATGAAATAGCTACCGACCTCATAGGTGCCGGACCCGTCCTCTACCTCGAACACACCGACGCCGGTGGGTTCAGGGATCAGGGTTTCAATGGCATCGGCAAGGGCCTGTGCCTGTTGTTTGTCTTGCAAGGTGGTCAGGGCTGTAAAGGTTGGCATGTGGGTTTCCATCGCGGCTGGTTTCTTGCCGGATAGGTGAGCTTTGGCCAAAGGTCAAGCTTTGGCAGCAAAGGCGGGGGCTGTGCGTGCCAGCTTGTTAACGAAGGACCACCCCCAGGCCACGGCAAAGGTTCCGCTGATCATGGCGGCGATGGCCTGTCCATAAATCACACCGGATGCCCCCCAAGCTGTCCCTAAAACAAGCGCACAGGGATAGATCAGCAGGCCATCGCGAAACCAGTTGCAGGCAGTGGAGTACAGGGGCCGCCCCAGATTGTTAAAAGCGGCATTGGAGACAAACAAGGCGCCGGTGAACACATAACCGCCGGCCCCGATCATGGTAAAAGCCCCCAGAACTTTGGTTGCTTCTGGACCAAGGTTAAACAGACGGGCGATCGGGGTGTGAAAAATCGCGAGTAGCGCCCAGGCTGCAAGAGTGTAAATCAGGCAAAACAGTAGCGCATCACGAAAGGTTTGACGCACGCGGTCCATTTGAGCGGCACCGAAATTCTGGCCGATAATACCGCCAATCGCGCCGGACAGGGAAAAAACCCCGCCAAAGGCCAGCACAGCAATGCGGGAAATCACGGCCCAACCGGCCACGGCGGCATCGCCGTGACTGGCGATCACCTTGGTCAGGAGATAGTTTCCAAACGGGGTCGAAAGCTGGGTTAAAATCGCGGGACTGGCGATGAGCAAATAGGGTTTGAACATACGCATGACCTCGGCCAATGAAACACGGGCTGTCATTTTATGTACATGGATGACCAACCAAACCGACAAGAGTGCAGAACCGCCACGTGAAATGGCGACCCCCCATGCGGCCCCCTCCAGTCCCAGATCAAGGCCAAAAATCAACAGTGGATCGACAACCATGGCGATCAAACCGGCAACTAGCGTAACAATCATGGAACCTTTGGCATCCCCGACAGAACGCAGCACAGCAGAACCGACCATGCCAATAACGAAAACCGGCAAGGAAGGAATGCTGATGGTCAGAAAATGCGCGGCATCCCGAAGCGTTTCACCGCTGGCCCCTGCCATAGACAGAATTTCAAACCGGTAAATAACGACAAAGGCAGCCAGAATAGCCTGAATGGCAACGGCGTAAATAATTGCGCTGGTGGTTTGTTTACGGGCCTGTTTCAGGTTTCCTTGCCCGATAGAACGCGACACCTGCGCCGTAGTGGCGATGATAAATCCGATGCCGACCGAGATTGTGAAAAACTGTATGGTCCAGGCAAAACCCAGCGCCGCCATCAGGCGTTCCTGTTCCAGTTTGGACACCCAGAACAGCGTGGCCACATCCACCAGAAACATAAAAATAAGCCCCAAAGAGCCGGTAAGGGTCATCACCAACACATGACGCATGGTCGAACCGGTCAGGAAACGCTGCTTGTTGCTCACTTCTATGCCTCGGACGATTTGGTAAATATGGTTTCATGCCCCTTTTCGGGGCGTCGTGGCATCATTAGGGCCAAGCTAAGGGAAATCAACGCAAAACCGGTGGCGACGATGAAAACAGCACCGGGCCAAAATACCCAGAGATAGCCCAGAAGGGCAGGCAAGACCACCGCGCCGATATGGTTGATGGTAAAAGCCACGGCGGCGGTCGGAGCAATGTCTGCCGGATCGGCTATTTTCTGAAAATAGGTTTTCAAGGCAAAGGCCAGCGCGAAAAACAGATGGTCAATCACATAGAGTGTTGCGGCCAGCACCACCCCCCAGCCGAAGTAATAGATTCCGCCGTAGGCCATGAACACCAACACCAGCCCGATATATTCAAAAATCAGCGCGTTACGTTCGCCCACTTTGGCCACCATGCCCCCCATCAACGGCGCAAATACCATGTTGGCGATGTAATTGATCAGGAACAGGGCGGTGACTTCGTGCACCTGAAAGCCGAACCGTTCCACCATCATGAACGAGGCAAACACCATAAAAATCTGCCGCCGCGCCCCCGCCATAAATTGCAAGGCATAGTATAACCAATAGCGTTTGCGCAGGATCATGGTTTTATGTTGCACGACCGGTGCTTCAAACCGCGGATAGGCGAACCAGCAGAAAATGGCGATGGCGGCGGTGATGCTGCCGCTGGCCATGTAGATCGTATTGTAATCCCATTGCAGGATTTTCCAGACCAGCATAATCGCCCCATAGGCAATCAGGGAGCCAGCAGAGCCAACAGCCACCATCCAGCCCAACACCTTGGGGGCGCGAAGCTTGTCGATCCATTGCAGTTCCAGCGATTGTTTCGCGGTTTCGTAATAATGAAAGCCGATCGAGCTGATGATGGTTGTAAGCAGCAATCCGGTAAAGCTGGGAAACCACGCGGTAACAGCCACGGCCACCCCCACCAGAAACAGGGACAGCACGGCAAGGGTTTGTTCCCGCATGAATAACAGCACCACAATAACGCCAATCGCCAGAAAGCCGGGAATTTCGCGGACGGATTGTAGCCAGCCAATGTCCTTGCCGTCAAAATGTGCAACTTCGATAACAAAGTTGTTGAGCAACGCGATCCACGTTGAAAAGGCCATCGGCAAAGCAAAGGCCATCACCGCCAAAAGGGTGACCGGACGACGCCAAACTGGCAGGTCAGAAGCATCGGAAAGGGTGATTGTTTGATTGCTCATATCCTCCCCTAACGTGATGTTGCCTGTTTGGATAGAGAAAAGAAACATGTTAATGAGGTGCTGGCAATCGTTGCAAGTGATATGAATTGCTTTCTGTTTTAAAAAGTCGTAATAAAAGCACATCAATGCAAATGCAACGACCGGAGAACACCATGAAAATCGAACGCATCCACCATGTAGCCTATCGCTGCAAAGACGCTAAAGAAACCGTGGAATGGTACACCAAAATGCTGAAAATGGATTTTGTGCTGGCCATCGCCGAAGACCACGTGCCATCCACCCATGACCCCGATCCCTATATGCACGTATTTCTGGACGCGGGCGCGGGCAATGTGCTGGCATTTTTCGAATTGCCGACCCTGCCGGAAATGGGCCGCGACCCGAACACACCGATCTGGACCCAACATCTGGCATTCAAGGTCAAGGACCGTGCCGAGCTGATCGAATTCAAAGAACATCTGGAGGCCGAAGGGGTCGAAGTGTTGGGCGTGACCGACCATTCGATTTTCCATTCGATCTATTTCTTTGATCCGAATGGTCACCGTCTGGAACTGGCATGCCCTGATCCAAAAGAAGAAGAAATGCTGGCCAAGCTGGATGCGGTGAAATGGGAGATGCTGGAAGAATGGTCAAAAACCAAAAAAGCACCGCGCCATGCGGCATGGATGCATGAAAAAGAGCTGTCGGAAGTATAAGCAGCAATAAAAAAGGCCGCGTCTGCAACGCGGCCTTTTGAAACTCGAAACTGGAAGCGAAAAACCTTAGTTCTTCGCGTAGAATTCCACCACCAGATTTGGTTCCATCATCACGGGATAAGGAACATCTGACAGGCCCGGTGTGCGGACGAATTCACAGGTCAGCTTGCCGGTGTCGACATGCATGTAATCGGCAAAGTCGCGCTCGTTGGATGCCATTGCTTCCATGACCAATGCCATTTGCTTGGACTTCTCGCGAACTTCGATCACGTCGCCTTCTTTGACGCGATAGGACGGGATGTTTACTTTTTTGCCGTTCACGGTCACGTGGCCGTGGTTTACGAACTGACGTGCCGCGAAAACGGTTGGCACGAATTTGGCACGGTAAACAACAGCATCCAGACGGCGTTCCAGCAGACCGATCAGATTTTCACCTGTGTCGCCTTTTACACGCTCGGCTTCGGAGTAAATCCGGCGGAACTGTTTTTCGGTCAGGTCGCCATAGTAACCCTTGAGCTTTTGCTTGGCGCGCAGCTGTGTCCCGAAATCGGACAATTTCTGTTTGCGGCGCTGACCGTGTACACCGGGTCCGTATTCACGACGGTTCACCGGGGATTTGGCGCGACCCCAGATGTTTTCGCCCATGCGGCGGTCTAGTTTGTATTTGGCAGCTGTACGTTTCGTCACGGCTGATCTCCTTCGATATGTGTGCCCTTGCGGGCGTGAAGGGCGTTGTCCTTCCCCTTGCGGGAGACAGGCATCCTCTTGCGAGGGCCACCAACACCAAGAATCCGCTTGCGCAGATAGGGGGCTTATAAGGAGCCGCACAGCGGAGTCAATGGGGTTGGCCGGTCAAAGC
>CAMZLM010000038.1 GCA_947311485.1 uncultured Paracoccaceae bacterium | reverse complement strand
TCTGGCCTTTCTGTCCGGTATTGGCGGCGGTAACTTTGCCAGCTCGATGTCCAACATCTCTTTCTTTTATCCGAAAAAGGTACAGGGCTATGCGCTGGGCATGAATGCGGGTCTGGGCAACTTTGGTGTGACCACCATGCAAATTCTCATTCCGTTGGTGATGACATTTGGCCTTTTTGGCGGAACCAGCCGTACGCTCGTGAACACCTCTGGCACCCTGATCGGCAAAATTCCGGCAGGAACCGAAACCTATATCCAAAACGCTGGTTTTGTCTGGATGATATTTCTGATCCCTTTGGCGATTGCCGGCTGGATTGGCATGAACAATATCCGGGACGAACATGTGTCCCCTGACATCCCGAACCCGATCGGGGCCTTTTCCATCATCACCGGCATGTTGCTGGTAGGGTTTGCCACGGCGGCCTTTGGTCTGTGGCTGATGTTGCCTTCTGTTCCCGGTGGCCTGCCGACATCCGGCTTGATGCTGTCCAAATGGATCGTCTTGCCAATCGTGATCGCGCTGACCGTGTTCCTGTTGAAAATGATCCCCGGTGCCGTTGGGCAAAACCTGACACGCCAGTACAAGATCTTTAACAATAAACACACCTGGGCGATGACCGTGATTTACACCATGACTTTTGGGTCGTTCATCGGTTATGCGGCCACATTCGCGCTGGCGATCAAGGTTGTGTTTGGTTTTCAACACCTGATGGTGGATGGCGTGATGACCCATAACGTGGTCAATGCGGATGGTCCTTCGGCGTTGATGTATGCCTGGATGGGGCCGTTCATCGGTGCCTTGATCCGCCCCGTCGGCGGTATGATTGCCGATAAAATGGGTGGCGCAAAAGTAACACAGATCATTTCCTTTATTATGGTCGCCTCTGCCCTTGGCGTGGCTTACTTCCTTAAACAGGCCTACGCCTCGGCAACACCGCAAGACTTCTTCTTGCCCTTCATGATCCTGTTCCTGATCCTGTTTGCCGCCACCGGTATCGGCAACGGTTCCACCTTCCGCACCATTGCGGTTGTGTTCAACAAGGAACAGGCCGGTCCTGTGCTTGGCTGGACCTCTGCTGTGGCGGCTTATGGCGCTTTCATCATTCCGAAAGTGTTTGGCGAACAGATCAAGGCAACAACCCCTGAATACGCTCTTTATGGTTTCGCCATCTTCTATGGCGTCTGCATTCTGATCAACTGGTGGTTCTACCTGCGCCCCGGCGCCTATGTAAAGAACCCTTAAACCGACACTGCCCGCCCCGGTGCAATGCCGGGGCGGTTTCACCCAAACAGGAGAGAAAACGATGAGCCACTTGCTCGACCGCCTGAATTTCTTTCAGTCCAAAAGACTGGATACCTTTTCCAACGGCCACGGCGAAACCACCGCCGAAAACCGTGACTGGGAAGATGTGTACCGCAAACGCTGGCAACACGATAAAATCGTGCGTTCCACCCACGGGGTGAACTGCACCGGTTCGTGTAGCTGGAAGATCTATGTAAAATCCGGTATCGTCACCTGGGAAACCCAGCAAACCGATTATCCGCGCACCCGCCCCGATATGCCCAACCACGAACCGCGTGGCTGTCAGCGTGGCGCGAGCTATAGCTGGTATCTGTATTCCGCCAACCGCGTGAAAACCCCGCTGATCCGCGGCTCCCTGATGCGCGCCTATCGCAAGCTGCGCAACACCATGAGTGCCACCGCAGCCTGGACCGCGTTGCAAAACGACCCGATCCTGCGCGCCGCCTATGTGAAAACCCGCGGCAAGGGCGGCTTTGTGCGCGCCACATGGCAAGAGGCAAACGAAATCATCGCCGCCGCCAACGCCTATACCGCCAAAACCTATGGCCCTGACCGGATTTTCGGCTTCTCTCCTATTCCGGCCATGTCGATGGTTTCCTATGCCGCCGGTTCGCGGTACCTGAGCCTGATGGGCGGCACCGTGATGTCGTTCTATGACTGGTATTGCGATTTGCCACCCTCCAGCCCGATGACATGGGGCGAACAAACCGACGTGCCGGAATCGGCAGACTGGTATAACGCCGGTTATCTGCTGCTCTGGGGGTCCAACGTCCCGCAGACCCGCACGCCGGACGCGCATTTCTATACCGAAGTCCGCTACAAAGGCACCAAATCCGCCGTCATCAGCCCGGATTATTCCGAAGCTGCCAAATTCGGCGACATCTGGTTGAACCCCAAAGCCGGCACCGACAGTGCCCTGTCGATGGCCATGGGCCATGTGATCCTGCGCGAATTCCATCTGGACCGTCAGGCCGCCTACTTTGAGGAATACACCCGCAAATATTCCGATTTCCCGATGCTGGTGAAGCTCGAGGAAAAAGACGGCAAATATATCGCGGGGCGTTTCCTGCGCGCCGATGATATCGACGGCAATCTGGGTGAAAAGAACAACCCCGAATGGAAAACACTGGCTTGGGATGGCAAATCCAACACGCTGGTAGCACCAAACGGCACCATCGGTTTCCGCTGGGGCGAAGACGGGGAATGGAACCTCGAAGAACAAGCCAAGAGCAAAGAAACCGAGCTGAAGCTGACCTTGGTACAGGAAGAGGACCGCGACGATGTTGTCGGTGTGGACTTCCCGTATTTCGGCGGTCAGGCCACATCCAACTTTGTCAAATGCAAACACCCGGATGTGATGACCAAAAACGTACCGGTGAAACGCATCAAATCCGGCAAAGAGGAAATCCTCGTTACCACCGTGTTTGACCTGTTCTGCGCCAACTATGGCCTTGATCGCGGTCTGGGCGGTGACTGGGTCACCGATGACTACAGCAAAGACGTGCCCTACACCCCTGCCTGGGCCGAGAAAATCACCGGCGTACCGGCGGAAAAGATCGCCGTGGTTGCCCGTGAGTTTGCCCTGAATGCGGAAAAAACCGAAGGCCGCTCCATGGTCATTCTGGGGGCCGGTCTGAACCACTGGTATCACATGGACATGAACTATCGCGGCATTATCAACATGCTGGTGATGTGTGGCTGTGTCGGTAAATCCGGTGGCGGCTGGTCGCATTACGTGGGGCAGGAAAAACTGCGTCCGCAAACCGGCTGGACCCCGCTGGCATTCGCGCTGGACTGGGTGCGCCCGCCGCGGCACATGAACGCCACCTCCGCGTGGTATGCCCACACCGACCAGTGGCGTTATGAACAGCTGGATGTGAACGAGATCCTGTCCCCCACCGCGCCAGAAGGCGATTGGGATGCCAGTCTGATTGACTATAACATCCGCGCCGAACGCATGGGCTGGTTGCCCAGCGCGCCGCAGTTGAAAACCAACCCGCTGGAAGTATCCAAAGCCGCCAAAGCTGCCGGCAAGGATCCGGTCGACTATGTGGTTGAAAACCTGAAATCCGGCGACTTGCAGATGTCCTGCGAAGATCCGGACGCGCCGGAAAACTGGCCGCGCAACCTGTTTGTGTGGCGGTCCAATCTGCTGGGCGCATCGGACAAGGGCCATGAATAGTTCTGCAAGCACCTGCTGGGCACCGACCACGGTGTGTTGGGCAAGGATCTTGGCGAAGAAGGCGGCCGGATGCCAAAAGAGGCCAAATGGTATCAGGACGCGCCGGAAGGCAAGCTTGACCTGCTGGTGACAATCGACTTCCGCATGTCCACCACCTGTGTCTATTCCGATATCGTGCTGCCGACCGCATCATGGTACGAAAAAGACGACATGAACACATCGGACATGCACCCGTTCATCCACCCGCTGCAAGCAGCCGTGGATCCGGCCTACGAGAGCCGCACCGACTGGGAAATATTCAAAGGTATCGCCAAGGCGGTGAGCGAGGTTGCGCCCGAAATTCTGGGTGTGGAGACCGACATCGTGCAGCTGCCATTGCAGCATGACAGCCCGATGGAGGTGATGCAGCCGTCCGTTAAGGACTGGAAGAAAGGCGAATGTGATCTGGTTCCCGGTGTCACCGCGCCGAAATATATCGTGGTGGAACGCGACTATTCGCAGATCTACGATAAATTCACCTCTGTTGGTCCTTTGCTGGAGAAACTCGGCAATGGCGGCAAGGGCATCGGCTGGAATACCGACGTGGAAGTGCAGCACCTGCGCGACCTGAACGGGGTGGTTCTGGAAGATACCGTCGCCAAAGGTCAGCCCAAACTGGATACCGCCATTGATGCGGCGGAAATGATCCTGATGCTGGCACCGGAAACCAACGGCGAAGTGGCCGTCAAGGCCTGGAACGAGCTGGGCAAGGCAACCGGACGTGAACACGCGCATCTGGCCCTGCCCAAAGAGGACGAAAAAATCCGGTTCCGCGATATTGCCGCACAACCGCGCAAGATCATCTCCTCGCCCACATGGTCGGGCATCGAGAGCGAACATGTGTCCTATAATGCCGGATATACCAACGTTCACGAACTGATCCCCTGGCGCACCCTGACAGGCCGTCAGCAGCTCTATCAGGATCACGAATGGATGCTGGCCTTTGGCGAAGGGCTGTGTTCCTACCGTCCACCAGTGGATCTGAAAACCATCGAAGGGGACTTCAACACCGAAGAAGGCCAACCGCATGTGGTGCTGAACTTTATCACGCCGCACCAGAAATGGGGGATCCACTCGACCTATTCGGACAACCTGCACATGTTGACGCTGAACCGCGGGGGTCCGGTTGTCTGGATCAGCGAGGAAGACGCAAAAACCGCCGGTCTGGTCGATAATGACTGGGTCGAGGCCTATAACGCCAACGGTGCCTTGACCGCGCGTGTGGTTGTGTCCCAACGGATGAAAACCGGTACCATCTATATGTATCATGCTCAGGAAAAGATCGTGAATACACCGGGGTCGGAAAAAACCGGCATTCGGGGCGGTATCCACAACTCTGTTACCCGCACCACAGTGAAACCGACCCATATGATCGGCGGCTATGCCCAGCAATCATACGGCTTCAACTACTATGGCACGGTGGGGTCGAACCGCGATGAATTCGTGATCGTCCGCAAAATGAAAAAGGTCGACTGGCTCGACACCCCGATTAACGCTACGGAGGCAGCAGAATGAAAATCCGCGCACAAATAGGCATGGTGCTGAACCTTGATAAATGTATCGGGTGCCACACCTGTTCGGTAACTTGTAAAAACGTCTGGACCAGCCGTGAAGGCGTTGAATACGCCTGGTTCAACAACGTCGAAACCAAACCCGGCATCGGTTATCCCAAAGACTGGGAAAACCAGAAGAAATGGAATGGCGGCTGGGCACGCAATGCCAAAGGCAAATTGCACCCCAAACAGGGCAGCAAATGGCGTATTCTGGCGAATATTTTCGGCAACCCCGATCTGCCGGAAATCGACGATTACTATGAACCGTTCACGTTCGACTATGACCACCTGAAATCGGCTCCCGACATGCCCGCCTTCCCCACCGCGCGCCCGCGTTCGGTGATTACCGGCGAACGGATGGAGAAAATCGAAGGCGGTCCGAACTGGGAAGAAATCCTCGGCGGCGAGTTTTCCAAACGCTCCAAGGATTACAACTTTGAAGGTGTTCAAAAGGAAATCTACGGGGAATACGAGAATACATTCATGATGTACCTCCCCCGCCTGTGCGAACACTGCCTGAACCCGACCTGTGCGGCCTCCTGCCCTTCCGGCGCGATCTACAAGCGCGAAGAAGACGGGATCGTGCTGATCGATCAGGAAAAATGTCGCGGCTGGCGCATGTGTGTGTCGGGCTGTCCCTACAAAAAGGTTTACTACAACTGGGAAAGCGGCAAATCGGAAAAATGCACCTTCTGTTATCCGCGCATTGAATCCGGCATGCCAACGGTTTGTTCGGAAACCTGTGTGGGGCGGATCCGCTATCTGGGTGTGATGCTGTATGATGCGGACCGGATCGAGGAAATGGCCAACACCCATTCCGAGAAAGACCTGTATCAGGCGCAGCTGGATATCTTCCTTGATCCAAATGATCCGGCAGTTCAGGAACAGGCGCTCAAGGACGGTGTGCCGCAGGACTGGTTGAAAGCCGCGCAACAGTCGCCGGTTTACAAAATGGCCATGGACTGGAAAATCGCCTTCCCGCTGCATCCGGAATACCGGACGTTGCCGATGGTATGGTACATTCCGCCGCTTTCGCCAATCCAGAACGCCGCAGAGGCCGGTGCCATTGGCATTGACCGCGATATGCCGGATGTAAAATCCCTGCGTATTCCTGTGCGTTATCTGGCCAATATGCTGACCGCCGGGGATGAAGCCCCGATTGTCACCGCGCTTGAACGGATGCTGGCCATGCGCGCCTATATGCGGTCCAAAACCGTTGACGGGGTGATTGACGCCGGTATCGCAGAACGCGTTGGTCTGGATGTGAACCTGATCGAGGACATGTACAAGATCATGGCGATTGCCAACTACGAGGACCGTTTTGTGGTGCCGACAACGCACCGTGAAACAGTTGAGGACGGCATGGACATCCGCACCGGCTGTGGTTTCACCGATGGCAACGGTTGTTCCACCGGTACCTCCAAGGGGTCGATGTTCGGCGGCAAGAAAAAGGACAAGGGCTTTACCATTCCGCCCATGCCTGCCGCTGCGAAAGGGGTCTTCTAATGCATATGCCCCTCAAGGCGATTTCGGCTCTGCTGAGCTATCCGACAGCAGACCTACAGGCGGCCAAAGACGAATTGAACGACGCGTTGCAGCAGGGAAACCTGCTGCCCGCCGACACAATCGCCGATCTGGCCAAACTGGTCGATGAAATCGCTTCCGGTGATCTCTACGACTTGCAGGAAACCTATGTGGCGCTGTTTGACCGCTCGCGCACGCTCTCGCTCAATCTGTTCGAGCATGTCCACGGCGAAAGCCGTGACAGGGGGCCGGCGATGGTCGATCTGGTGGAAAACTACCGCGCGGCGGGCTTTGAGCCGGCCAGCACGGAATTGCCGGACCATTTGCCGGTGCTGCTGGAATTCCTCGCCCTGCGTCCAATTGAAGAAGCGCGCGACATCCTCGCGGATACCGCGCATATTCTGGACGCCCTGCAAACCCGCCTGAACCGGCGCGAGAGCATCTATGCCCCTGTTTTCGGGGCCTTGGTACATATCGCCGGCACCCGGGCAGAACCTGCCGCCGTGGCCGAATTGTTGTCGATCAAAGACGATAATCCGGACGATCTGGAAGCGCTGGATGCGGTCTGGGAAGAAAGCGAAGTCACCTTTGCCCCTGACCCGAACGCCGGTTGCCCACAAGTGCGCGACATGCTCGCGTCCATGGACACCCCCCGTAATGCACCGCCCCGCGCGGCAGAATAAGGAGACAGACAATGCATCATTTTCTGTATGGAGTTTACCCCTATATCGCCACGGCCGTTCTGTTGATCGGCTCCATCGCCCGCTATGAACGCGACCCCTTTACCTGGAAATCATCCTCCAGCCAGCTTTTGCGCCGCAAACAGCTGATTATGGGATCGATCCTGTTCCACGTGGGCATCCTGACCATCTTCTTTGGTCACCTGATCGGCCTGCTGACCCCGCTGGCCCTGTTCGAGGCCCTCGGCGTCAGCCACACCGCCAAACAAATTCTGGCGATGACGGCAGGCGGCATTGCCGGCGTGATGGCGCTGGTAGGGGGCGGTATGCTTGCGCATCGCCGCCTGACAGACCCGCGCATCCGCGCCAACTCCAGCTTTGCCGACACCGGCATCCTGTTGTTGCTGTTGATGCAACTGGTTCTGGGGGTCACCACGATCTTTGTTTCCATGCAACATCTGGATGGCGAAGAAATGATCAAGCTGATGAAATGGGCACAGGGTATCGCCTATTTTGACGGCAATGCAGCCAACTATATTCAGGATGTTTCCATCATCTTCAAGCTGCATATCTTCCTTGGTCTGACCATTTTCCTGCTGTTCCCCTTCACCCGTCTGGTGCATATGCTGTCAGTTCCTGTCCGCTATGTCACCCCGTGGCGCAAGGGCTATCAGATCGTGCGTTCACGCCGTAGCGGGGATGCAAAATGACCGAGCAAACCAAACCCCTGTTCCCCGATGTATCGGTGAACGGTCAGGAAATCTCTGCCGCAGAAATTGCGGCAGAGGCCCAGAACCACGCCGCCCCCAAGGACAAGCCCGGTTGGGCATGGCGGGACGGTGCCCGCGCGCTGGTGATCCGCGAACTGCTACTGCAAGAGGCGCGCAAGCGGGACTTGCAACCGCAACCGGCAGAGGTGGAACCGGGTAAATTCGAAACCGACGAGGAAGCTCTGATCCGGCAATTGCTGGATCTGGTGCTGGAACCGGAAACCCCAGGCACCGAAGCGATTTTACAGGTCTACGAGGCCCAGCCGGACATGTTCCGCGCCCCCACCCTGTATGAACCGTCCCACATCCTGTTTGCGGTGGCACCCAACGATCCGGCCGCAGCCGAGGAGGCCAGCAACAAGGCCAAGGCCGCGCTGGCCACGCTTCAGGGCAACCCGCGGGCCTTTGCGCAGCTGGCCAAAGAACTGTCGGATTGTCCGTCCAAAGAGGCCGGCGGCCAGCTGGGCCAGATCGTCAGTGGCGACACCGTGCCGGAGTTCGAGGCTGCCATGGATGCGATGGCGGTCGGGGCGCTATCAGATGCGCCCGTAGCCACCCGCTATGGCCTGCATATCCTGCGTCTGGACGCCAAAGCCGTCGGCGAGGTGCTGCCCTTTGAGCGGGTCAAAACCGAGATCGGCGAAATGCTGGAAAAAGCCGCCTGGGCCAAAGCCGCCAATGCTTTTGTGGCAGAACTGGTTGCCAAGGCCGACATCAGCGGCATCAAAATGGCGGCATAAGCCGACATATCAGGTTTTTTCCCATTCTTGTCCGGGTATCCTGAAAAACCTGAAACGAATGGCCCGAAGCGTTTTCGCCTCGGGCCATTTTTTATGGTGTTTCGCTGTTCAGGGGCGTTCAACGATCCCCTTGTCGATCCAGTCCCGCATCACCGCCAGGGCCTGATCGCTGAATGCGGCATCGTTGATATGGGCGTCCAGCTCCAGCAGGGTAACATTGGGCGGGCAGTGTTCGCGCAAGGCAGCAACAAAGGCCGCCATGCCTTCGCCGTCATGCAGCGGCGCGCCCGCGCGGTCCCATTCGTTGCAGCCCTCTTTGGGCAGGATCAGCGTCACCGGGGCCTTGGCACAGGCAAGCTGTGCACAGATCGCCTGTGCCACTTCGCGGCGCTCCTCTGCGCCCAGCAAGATCGAGGACAGCAACCGGTTGTGGGCGTGGACCTCGGCATCCCTGAACCGCGCCGGCAGCGGCTGCCAGCCGACCACATCCACCAGATCATAACAGCCCGGCGCGATAATCTGTGGCGTGCCGGCGCGGCCGGCATTGGTCATCCGGTCGGGACCGGCGGAAATGGCACTGCCCATGATGTGGTTGGTCAATTCTTGCGGCGCGAAATCCATCACGGCGGCAAAGGCCCCCTCGGCAGCAAGGCTTTCAAACGCCCTCCCGCCCATGCCGGTGGCGTGAAATACCGCAACCTCGTATCCCATTTCCTCCAGCGCGGGTTTCAGGGTCACCATATATCGCAACAAGGTTTTGCCAAAGCTGGTCATGCCGATCAATGGCCGGTCGCGTTTGGGTGGCTCCACCGCACGCGCCGCGCCCAGAACAGCCCCTGCAGCCTGTGACAGCGACGCCTTGCACACGGAGTTCAGGCCATAAAGCCCCCCCGCCCAAAGGATCATCTGAATATCCGCCGCCAACCGTTCCGGCGGGATCAAGGGTGAAAAGCTGACCGTGGAGACCACATATTTCGGCACGCCAAGCGGCAATGCCTGACACAGATCCAGCGCCAGATCCGTGCCCATGGTCCCCCCCAGAACGATCACCCCGCCAAAGCCCCCCTCCCGCCAGAGCTTCAGCGCCAGCATGGCCGCGCCTTTGGCCATGATCTGCATGGCGGTGTTTTCATCGCCGCTGTCAATCGCGGCCTGAATCGAACTGCCCCCCACCCCGGCCACATCATGTTTGGAATAATCCGTGGGGCTGGCAGGATCACCCAGAACCGACACATCCATCGTGGCCACCTGCCCGCCCTGCGCGCGGATCACATCGGCCAGATAATTCAGTTCGGCGTCTTTGGTGTCATAGGTACCGACGACCAGAATGGTTTTATCCATGGGATGTTCCTTATAGCTGAATCCAGGCGGTTTTCAGATCATAGTATTTGTCCAGCGCATGCAGGGATTTGTCGTGCCCGTTGCCCGACTGCTTCACCCCGCCCAGCGGCACCGTCATATCAGAGCCGCCATAGGTGTTCACATGCACAACCCCCGCCCGCACATCTCGCACCATGCGGTGGGCGCGCGACAGGTTCGCCGTCCAGACACCGGCGGCAAGCCCGTATTCGGTGCTGTTGGCAAGGGCAACGGCCTCGGCATCGGTGCGGAAACGGGACACGGCCAGCACGGGGCCGAAAACCTCTTCTTGTGCCACGCGGTCCTGTGGCGACACGCCGGTCAGGATGGTGGGTTCCATGTACCACCCGCCGCTGTCCTGCAATATCCGCGATCCCCCCAGCGCCAGCGCCGCCCCCTGTTCCAGCGCCTCGGCAACAAAGGCAAGGTTGCCCTCCAGCTGGCCAAGGTTGTTCACCGCCCCGATCTGGCTATCGAGCAGCAATGGATCGCCCACCTTCATTTTGGCGGAATGACGCGCCAGCGCAGCGATGAAATCATCGTGGATGGCGTCCTCTACCAACAGGCGCGAACCGGCGATACAGACCTGCCCCGCATTGCGAAAAATCGCCATGGCCGCGGTTTTGGCCGCCAGTTCCAGATCCGGCGCATCGGCAAAAACGATGTTCGGGGATTTGCCCCCCAGTTCCAGATAGCACCGTTTCAGGTTGGAGCGCGCGGAATATTCAAGCAACCGCCGCCCCACCGGCCCGGATCCGGTAAACACCAGCATATCCACATCCATCGACAGGGCCAAAGCCTCGCCCACAACGGACCCCGCCCCCGTGACCACATTCAACACCCCGTCCGGCAGGCCGGCCTCTGACGCCAGTTCGGCAATCCGCAGCAGGGTAAGGGAGGCCGTCTCGGCCGGTTTCAACACCACCGAATTCCCCGCCGCAAGCGCGGGGGCGAGCTTCCATGATCCGATCATCAACGGGAAATTCCACGGCACAATCGCGCCCACCACTCCCACAGGTTCGCGATGCACCAGCCCCAGCACATTATCCGCCGTCGGGGCAATTTCGCCATACTGTTTGTCCAGTGCCTCAGCGTAATAGCGAAAGGTCGCGGCAGCGGAGCCGGCCTCGGCCTTGATCGCCATGGAGATTTCCGTACCGTTGTCGCGCACCCCCAACACCGCCAGTTCCAGCGCGTTTTCCTCGATCAGATCAGCCAGCCGGTGCAACACCTTCTTGCGCCCAGCCGGTGCCATCCGCGACCAGCGCCCGTCATCAAAGGCCTTGCGCGCCGCGCGAACGGCCCTGTCCACATCCGCAGGCGTCCCCCGCGTCAGCGTGGTGATGACCTGCCCGTCAATCGGGGACAGCACATCCTGCACCGTTCCCGTGCCGTTTTGCCAATCCCCGTCAATAAAGAGCATTTGTGGCGGGACGGTTTGCTTGCGCAGCTGGTTAATGCGTGACTGGTCGACCATGTTAGGCTTTCTGTTGTTTGTAGTCCCGCCAGACCCGCACGACATGCAGCAGCAGAACAAAGACGATCATAAGGAACAGGATCATGGCTATGGGCCTGTCGATGAAATCAAAGGGGGTTTTCACCCGCGCCATACCGGCACGCAGCTTGACCTCCATAATCCCGCCCAGCACCATGCCAAGGATAATCGGCACAATCGGCAGGGACAGACGTTTGAGAACAAACCCCAACACGCCAAAGGCCGCCGCCAATGCGCAATCGGTGACGGAATTGCGCAGGCTGTACACACCGACAAAGCTCAGCACCAGCACGCACATACCCAGAAACCGGTCGGGGATATGGACCACTTTGATCAACTGGTTGGTCGCGACCAGCAGGAAAATCACCACCAGCACATTCAACAACAACAGCGCAATATAGAGCGCGACCACAAAATCCATCCGGTTCTGGAACAGCCCCGGACCGGGGATCACGTTGTGCACATAAAACACGCTCAGCATCATCGCGGTGAGCGCCTCACCCGGGATCCCCAGCGCCAGCAAAGGCACCATCGCCGCCGCCGGCACCGCATTGTTGGACGTTTCCGCCGCGATCAGCCCTTCGCTGGAGCCATGACCGAAATCCTGTGGCCGCCTGGAGGTTTTCTGCGCATAGGTGTAGCTCATAAACTGCGCGGTAAATTCGCCAACCCCCGGGATCATCCCCATCAACACACCGAATGTCGCCGACACACCGGCCACCCGCGGATGGCGGGCCAATTCGCGAAACCCCTGAAAGAAAGAACCGTGCAATTTGCTCAGATGGACTTTTTTATCCTTGCTATACAACAGGATAAACGCCTGCGACAGCGCAAACAGCCCCAGCACCACCACAATCAGGTTAACCCCGCCCGACAGCCAGCTTTGGTCAAAGGTATAGCGTTTGGTGTATTTTACCGGTTCAAGCCCGATGGTATTCAGCCAGATACCGAAACAAGCCATCGCCGCCGCGATCAGCGTTTGTTTGTGGTGCGCAGTGACCACCAGAATGATCCCCAAAAGCGCCGCCAGAAAAATCTCGCGCGATCCGAACATCGGCGCGACTTTTGCCAGAACCGGCGCAAACAGGATCAGGCAGACAACCGAAAAAACACCCCCGAAAAACGACGAACTATAGGCCAGCGCCAGCGCACGGCGGGCTTCGCCACGGTTGGTCATGGGAAACCCGTCATAGGTAGTTAACGCGTTAACTGCTGTCCCTGGCGTGTTAATCAAAATCGCCGGAATCGACCCTCCGTACATGGAAGACCCGTAAATCCCCAACAACACCGTCAACCCGACAATCGGATCCATGGAAAACGTCGCCGGCAGCAGAATGGCAATGGCCACGGCCGGCCCGACCCCCGGAATCGCCCCGATCAGCACCCCGCCAACAGACCCGACCAACAACGCCAGCCCCACATCCCAGCGGGCCAGTATTTCAATGCCAGACAGAAAAACATCCATAATCGCCCCCCTAGAAATTAAGAATGAAAAAACTGCGCAACGCATCAGGCAGGTATTCATAGATCAGGCCCCCGGGAATTTTCACATGTAAAAACCCCTTGAACATCACCACAACCAACGCCCCGAAAATCACCGAAACCCACAGCATCTTGCGCCCCCGATACCCCAGTCGCCACGACAAAAGCGGTGCAAAAATCAGGGTTGCCGGCAAATAGCCGATGATCGGCACCCCCCAGACATAGGCCAGAAACCATCCCGCATATTCAAACGAGGCCAGCCAGACGCCGGCCTCGTACAGATCATTTCGATCCACAAGCCGTTTTCGGCTTTGGCGGGTTTGGTGCCACAGATGCAGGCCACCAAACACCAACATTCCGATCACACTGACCGCCGGCCAAAACCGCGGCTGGGCAAACAGCTTGGTCCGGTTTTTCCACGCGGTCTGATCCGGCAACACGGCCACCAACACGAGCGCGATCAGAACAAATCCCACCGCAAAAACAATCTGTCCCGCCGTGCGCACGACCTGTTTTTTCTCGATTTCCTCGCTCATGTTTGCCTCCCCTGCAAACCACGGGCCGGAAAATTCCGGCCTGCGTATTCAACCATAGCCTTGAGGATTTTTCACTCACCGGCAACGGTTTTTTGGACCTCAACGGCCCGCCCCATCGGTTTGATATTTGAACCGGCGGTTCTGTTTTAGATTGACAGAGGGGGAGTGATTCCGTCAAGTAAAATGACAAGACAGAATCAAAAAAACATGAAAATGCAACGGTATCTATCCGTACAAACAACAGGGAAACCATGGGAACAACGTCAAAAGCCCTGTCATTGCTGGAGTTATTCTCCCGCTCCACCCCGAAAATCGGGTTGAGCGACATGGCACGTCGATCAGGTTTCAACAAGGCCACCACCCACCGGCTGCTGACCGAACTGGCGGAATTCGGGTTTGTCGAACAGCTCGACAACAGCCGCGAATACCGGCTCGGCCCTGCCTTTCTGCGCCTTGCTGCCCTGCGCGAAGCCGCCGTCCCCTTGCGCGAACTGGCCAGCGCCGTGCTGCATGACCTCAGCAACGCCACCGGCGAAACCACCCACATGTCACAACTGCAAGGCCGGATACTCATCCCGCTGGCCTATGCCTACTCCGACGCCCACGGCACACAGGTACGGATGGAGGACGCCACCGCGCTGATGCTGCACGCCACCAGCTCCGGCCTTGCGGTTCTGGCCTTTAGCCCGCCTGAATTTGTTGACCAACAGCTGCAAGCGCCGCTCAAGGCCCGCACCCCGCAAACCGTGACCGACCCCGCCCAAATCCGCGCCCTGTTGCCGGAAATCCGCCAGCGCGGCTATGCGGTGTCTGTCGGGGGCTTCGAACTGGACGTCTACTCCCACGCGGTCCCCCTGTTTAACGCCAACAGCCACTGCACCGGCGCTGTGGCTGTCGCCGCCCCGACCACCCGCATGGATGCCCCCCTGAAAACCACCATCCAGCATGCTCTGTTTCAACACACAAACCGCCTAACCCGATTGCTGGGGGGCTTTACTCCGCCCGGATTTCCCACCGGCGAAACCCGATAACAGGAAAGATACCCCGATGAAAGATTCCAACTTCCTCAAGGAAAACAACGCCCGCTCTGTCTGGCACCCGATGGCGCATCCGGCCGACAGCCGCGCCAACCCGCCCACAATTGTGACCGGCGGCCAAGGCGTGCGGATCACCGATATCGACGGCCACGAGGTCGTGGATGCGGTCGGCGGGCTGTGGAATGTCAATCTGGGGTTCTCCTGCCAACCAATCAAAGACGCGATCGCGGCACAGCTGGACAAGCTGCCCTATTATTCCATCTTTCGCGGCACCAGCAATGATCCCGTGATCGAACTGGCCGAAGCCCTGCGCGAATTCTTTGCCCCGGATGGCCTGTCACGCGCCTTTTTTACCTCGGGGGGATCCGACAGTGTGGAAACCGCGCTCCGGCTGGCGCGCCAATACCACAAGGTACGCGGCGATACCGGACGGGTGAAATTCCTGTCCCTGAAGAAAGGCTATCACGGCACCCACACCGGCGGGGCCTCGGTCAATGGCAACGCCAATTTCCGCACCCAGTACGAACCGCTGCTGCCCGGCTGCCACCATTTGCCCGCGCCCTATACCTATCGCAACCCGTTTAACGAAACCGATCCCGAACGGCTGGCACAGCTGTGCCTGAACGCCATCGAGGACGAAATTGCCTTTCAGGGGGCCGGTACCATTGCCGCCTTTATCATGGAACCGATCCTTGGCGCGGGTGGTGTGATCCCGCCGCATAAATCTTTCATGCCCGGCGTGCGCGACATCTGTTCACGCCACGGGATCTTGCTGATCGCGGACGAGGTCATCACCGCCTTTGGCCGTACAGGTTCCTGGACCGGATCACGCCACTGGGGCGTGCAACCGGACATGATGTGCACCGCCAAAGCGATCACAAACGGCTATTTCCCCTTTGGCGCGGTGATGATTTCCGATGCCCTGGCCGAAGTATTCGAAAACGACACCACCGGCAAAGCTGCCATCGGCCATGGCTATACCTATTCCGGCCATCCGGTCGGGGCCGCAGCGGCGCTGGCCTGTCTGGCGGAAACACAGCGCTTGAACGTGCCCGAAAATGCCGCCACACGCGGGGCGGAACTGTTTGCCGGACTGCACGCGCTGGCCGAAAAATACGATGTGATCGGCGATGTGCGTGGCGGACACGGCCTGATGTGCGCTATGGAGCTGGTATCCGATCGTGCCAGCAAAACATCCATCGGCAAACCCGACATCGCCAAAATTCAGGAGGCCGCCTATCAATCCGGTGCGATGATCCGCATTTCCGGCCCGAACATTATCCTGTCTCCGCCGCTGGTACTGGAATCCCGGGATGTACAGGTGATCCTAACCGCGTTGGACGCGGGGTTTGCGGCCCTATAACCGCTTTCTCTTTTTCGAATTCGGTTTAATATCCCCGCCGGAGGCACTAAAACTTTTATGCCTCCGGCGGGGATATTTAGGCGAATTCGAAATTACAGGGATAAAGACCCGATACTGGCACCGCCGCAAACAAAAAGGGTTTGGCCAGTAACAAAACTATTGGCCGGATCGCAGAAAAACAAAAAGGCGTTTGTGACATCTTGCACCGTGCCAAGGCGCCCCACAGGAATACGCTTGGCCAGTTCGGTTTCGCGTTCGCTGTCTTTGGGGATAATCCCCCAGAAATTATCCGTCAGGATGGGTCCTGGTGCAACCACATTCACAGTAATCCCGTGTTGCGCCAATTCCAGCGCCCAGGTGCGCGCCATGCCGATCATGCCGGCCTTGGTCGCCGAATAGGCCGTACGGGTGGGCGCGCCCAGTGCGGCACGCGACGCGTTGAACATCACCCGCCCGAAACCGCGGCTTTTCATAGCCGGCAGGCAGGCCTGAAGCAATGTCAGCGCAGAGCCAAGGTGCAGCTGTGACAGCCCCGCAATATCGGCGGGGGTGGCGTCCTCGACCAGATTTGGCCAGATCATACCGGCATTGTGAACCAGATGGGTAACGTCATATTTGTTTGCGACTTCAGCAGCTTGTGCCGCCACAGCGTCCGCGTCCAGCAGATCTATTTCCACATGCTCCAGCCGATCATGCTGCCAGTCCGGTGCATGGCGGGCCATGGAAATCACGTTGTAATCCTGCGCCAGAAGGCGCTTGGCAAGGTCGGCTCCGATGCCTTTGGAGCCACCGGTAATCAGGGCTGTGTATCGGGTCATTCGCCTGCCTCCTGTACCAGTGCCAGCACCCGGAGCGGGCTGCCGGTGCCGCCTTTGATTTTCAGCGGTGCCGCGATCAGAACAGCGCCGGTTGCCGGCAGTTGGTCCAGATTGTTCAGGCATTGCAGCCCGTACTTACCGGCACCGTGCAACAGATAATGCGCCGGATAGGGGGGCGTGTAATGCATACCCTGCCCCGCGTCCGTCCCCACTGTTTCCGTGCCAAAACCGCGAATATTGCGCTGTAGCAGCAGTTCGATTGCCGCTGGCGTAGGTCCCGGGGAATGGGGGCCGTCTTCGGCCATGTTCAGATAATCCACCCCGCGTTTTTTCGACCAGTCGGTACGCATCAGCACCCATGAATCTGCCGGAACAGGACCATTCAGGGCCTCCCATTCCAGAATGATTTCGGGGGTCAGTTCGAAGTCCGCATCCACTGCGGCACCGGCGGAGCAATCAATCACTACCACCGGTCCGACAAAGGCCGACACGTCAATTTCATCCACCGCCCCACCGGCAATATCGCGGCCCGAAATCCAGTGGATCGGCGCATCAAAATGGGTGCCAGTGTGTTCGCTCATGGAAATATTGTGCCATTTCCACGCCGGCCCACGATGATCATAGGCCGAAACCTCCTCCATGCGGAAACGGGCGCATTGGCCAAATTCCGGCGGCAGGATAATCACCGGAAAATCCGGATCCAGTGTGTGTGTCAGATCGACGACTTTGATCGCCCCGTGGCTCAGCGATTGTGCCAGCTGGTCAAGAGTATTTGTCATGTGCCGCCCCCTGTCATTTCCCGTTCCAATACCTTGGCATCGCGCTTCCAGCGTTCGGCCATATCGCGGGCGACATCGCCGCAATAAACGTCTTCCAGACCTTCGCACAGCCCCTCGATAACCGCGTGCGCCAATGCTTTCGGAGCGACCTTGGGCGGGGGCAACGGCTGGTGCCATGTATCATCGGTCGGGCCGGCATACACTGTCATCACCCGCAGGCCGGAAGCACGGAACTCTGCACGCAACGTCTGGCAAATCGACCGCGCTGCCGCCTGTGATGCGCCAAAGCCGCCAAAAGCCGGATCCGGCACCAGCGCAGAGGCCGATAACAGGTTAACGAAAGCGGCCGCAGAGTTGGTGCCATCCTCGGTGCGGGAGGCCATCGCAGGGCCAAAGGCCTGCGCCAGACGCATCAGTCCCAGCACGTTGACCTCCATTTCATCGCGGGCAAAAACCGTGTCTTGCCCCAACACGCCGCCCGGGCGGATGAACCGCGCGTTGTTGATCAGAATGTCGGTTTTACCGCCGATTTCACCGGCCAGTTCGGCCACGGATCGCGCATCGGTCAAATCCAGCGGCAGGATTTCCACCCGCTCCAGCGCCGCCAGACGGTCACGTTCAGGCCAACGCCGCCAGCCTTCGGATTCACCGATAAAAACCGTGCTCGCACCGGCCTCGAGCAGGTGTTGTACCAACGGCAACGTCACGGGGGAACGCGCATCTGTCACCAGCACCCGCCGATGTTTGGGGTGCGCCGTCAAGGCGCGCAGGCTCGGGTCATCTTCCATATCGGGTGTCCTTTCACGCGGCAGGGCGATCAGCACCCCTTGTCCGGCTTTGTCCAGTTTCAGCGCCATTTTCACCTGTTCTCCCCGCCCGACATCGCCGTGCAAATGGCACACGGCCACGGGACCGGCGGCCAATTTCACCGACCCCATGCGCCATGGCAGGCGTTCGCGAAAATACGGATCAGGCGAAGCATGAATACGGGTTTCGGCCAGTATTTTTGCGCTCGGGTCCGTGTCCTGCCAGTGCAGATCGACCGACAGACATTTGCAACAGGCATCGCGCGGCGGATACTGCACCGCGCCGCAATCAGTGCAGTGTTGCAAGGCGAACCGGCCTTCGGCAGCCGCCGCCGTTAGCCCCAGCGCCGCACGTGAACGGCTGGCGGGGGGCAAGGTCGGCACACGTGTGCGGCGTTGGGGGTCTTTTTTGGGCGGGGGTGTCAAAGGATGGGTCATGCGCGCGCCCCCGTGATGATGGCGGCAGCGGAACAGATGCCACGATCATAATTGATCATGCCAAAACCCGAAACCAGCGCGGTTTCGGCATCTTTAACCTGTGTACCACCTGCTTGTGCCGTTACCTGCCGGATTGCCTCGACCAGACCAAGGTAACCGCCGGCAGCACCGGCCTGCCCGACAGAGAGTTGCCCGCCGCTGGTGTTATGGGGAAAATCCCCGTGGATTGTCAGGTCGCGCGATTGCACAAAATCTGCGCCCGCGCCTTTGGCACAAAAACCGAGGTCTTCGAATTGCAGCATAGAGATCACCGGATAGTCGTCATAGGTTTGCAACAGGTCCATGTCATCTGGTCCCAGCCCCGCCATGTCATAGAGTTCATCCGCATCCATGGCCCAGCCGCCGCGCAGCTGAATCGGGTCATCGGGATAGGCATTATGGCGTTCAATCGTGCTGGCAAGACGGGCAAAAGGCAGGTTGCGTTTGAGCGCCTCTTCCTCGCGCATCACCAGAAAGGCCTCCCCCCCCGCGCAGGGCATCACGCAATCAAACAGTGCGATCGGGTCGGCAATCGGGCGGGCATTCAGGTATTGATCCAACGTCAGCGGCTTTTTCATCAGCGCCTGCGGATTATGCAGCGCGTTGGCGCGTTGGGCCACCGCAATACGGCCGAAATCGGCCCGGGTTGCGCCGTATTCCTGCATGTAAGCATCTGTCAACAAAGCAAAGCTCGCGTTTGGCCCGCCAAAACCATAGGGATAGGTCGCATCCATGGAAAACCGCGAAAACGACGACAGCAATTTGCGGAAACTGTCAATCTGGTTGCTGTCGCCGGCGACACAGGCAATGATATCCGCATCCCCTGCCTGTACGGCACGCGCGGCGCGGCGCAGGGCAATCACGCCGCTGGCCCCGCCGGTCGGCACGCTATCGAGCCAGCGCGGCGACAGGCCCAGATGCTGGGTCAGGCCCACCGGCGTATCGGGAAAC
>CAMZLM010000037.1 GCA_947311485.1 uncultured Paracoccaceae bacterium | reverse complement strand
CCCTATCTGACCACCGTAGAAGGCCTGAAACTCGCGGCCCAGACATTTGAAAAAGATGTGGCAAAGCTATCTTGTTGCGCGGGTTAAGAAAACTGCAGGGTCAGTGCCTTGTCCACCTTTTCCAGAAACCGCGCAGCGGCGACGGGCAGGGTACGGCCCCGCTGATAACCGGCGACCAGCAAACCGCTCGGGGCCTCGAGCGGGACCGCCGCCAAGCGGTCCTGTTGCAGGTTGGGGCGCAGGTTGATCGCCAAACAAAAGCTCAGCGCCTGACTGTCCTGTGACATCAGGCGCAACAGATCGAGGCTGTTTGACTCCACTGCCGCTTCCAGTGTCAGCCCCACCTTGTCCGCTGCCGTATCCAGTGCAAGCCGGATGCCTTCCGGACGTTTGGGCAACAACAACGGGTAATCTGTGCAATCATAAATACGCAACTTGTCCCGCGTGGCCAACGGATGGTCCGCCGCCATCACACAATACATCTGTTGCGCCCCTGTATAGACCGTTTGCATTTCCTTGAGCCGCAGCGGTTCAAACACGATCGCGATGTCGCTGGTATGATCCAGCAAAGAGGCCTCGGCCTCGCCGCGTTCATAGAGGTTGACGCCAAAGCTCACCGCCGGAAATTCCGCCACATGGGCCTTGATCAGATTCGGTAGGAAAAACGCCGCCATCTCGCGGGTGGTGGCAATATTGATATGCCCCGCCCGCATCCCCGACAAATCGGCAATCCGTGATTTCACCCGTTCCATATCCGCCAACTGGTCACGGATGTATTTCAACAGGATTTCACCGGCAATATTGGGGCGCAACCCGGCAGGGTGGCGTTCAAAAATTTCGACGCCCAGTTCGGCCTCCACCCCCAATATGCGGCGGTTTAACGCGGATGGGGTAATCCCCAGCTCTTCTGCCGCAGAGCGCAGCGATCCGGTTCTGGCTATTTTTTCAATGAATTTAAGAACTTGCAGGTGTCTCATTTTCAATTCCATATCGCCTGTTGCATTTATTGCAACACATACCTGATTTCTTAGCAACAGACAGCAACGCAGACAAGCCGTATCACCGTAATCAACGATTCTATACGCTGTTGGAGCGAAACATGACCTGTAAACTTGTTGTCATCGGTGCTGGCATGGCCTCGGGTCGGATGTTGGAGGAACTCGACACATCCGCCTTTGACATCACCCTTTTCGGGGCTGAACCGCGCGGAAACTATAACCGGATTTTGCTGTCCCCTGTGTTGGCGGGCGAACAGGAATTTAATGAAATCATCACTCATGACGCGGCATGGTACGCTGAACAGGGCATCACCACCCGCTTTGGCGAAACCGTGGTGAAAATCGACAAAAAGAAAAAGCTGGTGGTCACACCGCAAGGCACCACCCCCTATGACAAGCTGGTGATCGCCACCGGCTCGGCGTCGTTTTTCATTCCGGTACAGGGCAACGACTTGCCCGGCGTGGTCGGGTTTCGCGATCTGGACGACGTGGAGGCCATGCTCGCCGCCGCTGGCAAAACCGATCCCAAGGCGGTTGTCATCGGTGGCGGGTTGCTGGGCCTTGAGGCCGCCGCCGCGCTGCACAAGCAGGGCATGGAGGTGACCGTGCTGCACCTGATGGATCACCTGATGGAACGACAGCTCGATCCCGCAGCCGGTTATTTGCTGCAAAAAGAACTGGAAGGGCGCGGCATCAACGTGGTCTGCAAGGCCCACACCGCCGCCATTCTGGGCAAGGATCACGTCGAGGCTGTGTTGCTGGAAGAGGGCGATTTGTTCCCTGCCGATCTGGTGGTGATGGCTGCCGGTATCCGCCCCGAAACCCGGCTTGCGATTGATGCCTCTATTCGGGTGGAGCGTGGCATCTGGGTCGATGATGCCATGCAAACCACCGCCGAAGATATCTATGCACTGGGCGAATGCGTGGAACACGACACCGTGGTTTACGGCCTGGTTGCGCCGCTGTTTGACATGGCCAAGGTGTTGGCGAAAACCCTGCAAGGGCAAACCGCCGCCTTTGTGCCGCCGATGGTGTCGACCAAGCTCAAGGTCACCGGCGTCGATCTGTTTTCTGTTGGCGATTTTGCCGAAGGCGAAGGCCGCGAGGAAATCGTGTTCCGCGACCCAGCGCGCGGCATTTACAAGCGCCTGATCCTGCGCGACAACAAAATCATCGGCGTGGTCATGTATGGCGATACCGCCGATAGCGGCTGGTTCTTTGACAAGCTGAAATCCGGCGAAGATATTTCCGAGATCCGCGAAACCCTGATATTCGGCCCAGCCTATCAGGGTGGCGAAATGATGGACCCGCTGGCGCTGGTGGCGGCGATGCCCGACAGTGCCGAAATCTGCGGGTGTAACGGCGTATGCAAGGGCACCATCGTGCAGGCGATTCAGGATGGCGCAACCGATCTGGGCGCGATCAAGGCGGTGACCAAGGCGTCGGCCTCCTGCGGGTCTTGTTCCGGTCTGGTGGAACAGGTGCTGGCCGTAACATTGGGCGATGATTTTCAGGCCCCCGCCCCGGCCGGTATTTGTGCCTGCACCGATCACAGCCACGAAGACATTCGCCGGATTATCAAATCGCAACAGCTGAAATCGATTCCCGCCGTGATGCAGGAGATGAGCTGGAAGACCTCGTGCGGCTGCCACATCTGCCGGCCGGCGTTGAATTATTATCTGATTGCCGAATTTCCACTGGACTATGCCGATGATCTGCAAAGCCGGTTCGTGAATGAACGCAACCACGCCAACATTCAAAAAGACGGCACCTATTCCGTGGTGCCGCGCATGTGGGGCGGCATCACCACGCCGCAGGAATTACGCGCCATTGCTGATGCGGCGGAAAAATACAACGTGCCGACCATCCACGTCACCGGCGGCCAGCGGATTGATTTGCTGGGCGTGCAGCGCCAAGACCTGCCCGCCATGTGGGCCGATCTGAACGGGGCGGGCCTGGTCTCGGGCCACGCCTATTCCAAGGGACTGCGCACGGTGAAAACCTGTGTCGGGTCCGATCACTGCCGTTTCGGCACACAAGACAGCACCGGCCTTGGTATCAAGCTGGAAAAAATCCTCTGGGGGTCGTGGACCCCGCACAAGGTCAAGCTCGCCGTGTCCGGTTGCCCGCGCAATTGCGCCGAGGCCACCTGCAAGGATCTGGGCGTGATCTGTGTGGACAGCGGCTATCAGGTGTCGGTGGCGGGGGCTGCGGGCATGGAGCTGAAACAGACCGAGGCCCTTGCCACGGTTGAAACCGAACAAGAAGTCATCGATTTGGCCGTGGCCTTTATCCAGCTGTACCGCGAAAGCGCGGCCTATCTGGACCGGCCCTATAAATGGGTCGCCAAGGTGGGGCTGGGCTGGGTGATCGAACAGGTAGTGGACGATGCGGAAAACCGCGCCGCCCTGTGCGAACGGTTTGAAATTTCGCAATCGGTCTACCGGACCGACCCCTGGGCCGAGCAGGCAAAACCGGAATACCAAACAAACAAATGGGCCACTTTGGCCGACCTGACACTGGAGGCCGCACAATGACAAGCTGGATTGATATCGCAGCACTGGACGACGTGCCGCCTCGCGGCGCACGCGTGGTGAAAACCGCCCATGGCTGTGTGGCCATCTTTCGTACCGCACAGGACCGCGTTTATGCTATAGATGATGCCTGCCCACACAAGAAAGGTCCCCTGTCCGAGGGAATCGTGCATGGCACAGCCGTAACCTGCCCGCTGCATAATTGGGTCATAGACCTGCAAACCGGCATGGCCCAAGGGGCCGACGAAGGCCACGTGAATACCTACGAAATCAAGGTCGAAAACGGGCGTATCCTGCTCGATTCCACCCGCCTGATGGCGCGGACGGCGGCCTGAATTATCCCCGATAAAGCTGAAAGGATCCCATAAATGGCTTATCTTACCCCGACAGAATTTGTAACCAAGATGATCGACGCTGGCGAAGCGAAGGTTTTCATGTCCACCAAGGACACATTGATCCGGTCCTATATGGCCGGTGCCATTCTGGCGCTGGCGGCAGCCTTTGCCATTTCCATCAACGTCAATACCGGCCAGCCGCTGGCGGGTGCGATCCTGTTTCCGGTGGGGTTTTGCCTGTTGTATCTGCTGGGGTTTGACCTGCTGACCGGCGTGTTTACCCTTGTGCCACTGGCGCTGTTCGATAAACGCCCCGGCGTCACCGTTGGCGGCATGTTGCGCAACTGGGGGTTGGTGTTTACCGGCAACTTTGCCGGTGCTTTTACCGTGGCGGTGTTCATGGCAATTATCTTTACCTTTGGTTTTTCCGTAGAACCCAACGCTATTGGCCACAAAATCGGCGTGATCGGTGAAGGCCGCACCCTTGGCTATGCCTCCCACGGCGCACCGGGCATGCTGACCCTGTTTATCCGCGGTGTGTTGTGCAACTGGATGGTATCTACCGGTGTCGTTGCCGCGTTCATGTCCACACAGGTTACCGGCAAAATTCTGGCCATGTGGATGCCGATCATGCTGTTTTTCTACATGGGCTTTGAACATTCGGTTGTGAACATGTTCCTGTTCCCGTCGGGTCTGATGCTGGGCGGCAAGTTCACCTTTACCGACTATCTGATCTGGAACGAAATCCCCACCGTTCTGGGCAATATCGTTGGCGGCATCACCTTTGTAGGTCTGACGCTCTATTCTACCCACGTTCGTACCGGCGCAACACGCAACGCTGTGCCAGCCGAATAAGGGGAGGCCGCGCCCTCTCCCCGGGGGGCGCGGCATTAAATGACGCAGGATCTGCATATATCCATCGGGCAATGTTCCGACGCAGGGCGCAAGGAAATCAATCAGGATTTCTTTGGTGCCCTGATGCCCGTTCAGCCGGCACTGGGGTTAAAAGGGATCACAGTGGTGCTGGCCGACGGGATCAGTTCCTCCAACGTCAGCCAGATCGCCGCGCAATCCGCGGTCAAAAGTTTTCTGACAGATTACTATTCCACGCCGGATTCGTGGGGGGTAAAAACGTCGGCGTTGCGGGTGATAAGGGCGGCGAATTCCTGGCTCTATGCGCAAACCAAACGTAGCGAACACGCCTATGATATGGATCGCGGTTTTGTCTGTACACTCAGCGCGCTGGTACTTAAGGGGCGTTTTGCACATCTGCTGCATGTCGGGGACTGCCGGATTTTCCGGCAAGAAGGCACCACGCTGGAACAGCTGACCACAGATCATCGCACAGTGATTTCCGCCGAGCGCAGCTATCTGGCCCGCGCCATGGGGATGGCGCATCATGTGGATGTAGATTACCGGAAACTGCCGGTCAGCGCCGGCGATGTTTTTGTGCTGGCCACCGACGGGGTCTATGAATTTTGCACAACCAAGGACATGGTCGCCGAAATCGCCCGTGCCGATACGCTGGATGCGGCGGCACAGGCGATCGTGGCGCGGGCCTTGGCGGCGAGCAGTGGCGATAATCTGACCGTGCAACTGGTGCGCATCAACAGCCTGCCCGAGAGCGACGCGCCGGATATTCTGGGTGATGCCACCCCCCTGCCCGCGCCGCCGCTGCTCGAGGCGGGGCAGGTTTTCGAGGGTTACAAAGTCCTGCGCCAGCTGCACGCCAACCACCGCAGCCATATCTATCTGGTAGTGGATCAGGAAACCGGCAGCCGCGCCGCATTGAAAATCCCGTCAATTGATCTGCGCGAGGATCCGGAATACCGCAAGGCGCTGATGATGGAGGACTGGATCGCGCGGCGGCTGAACAGCGCCCATTTGCTGGCCGCCGCCCCGCTGTTGCGCCCCCGAAAGTTCTGTTACACCCTGTCCGAATATGTCGAAGGACAGACGCTGGCCCAGTGGATGATCGACAATCCGCGCGCCGGCCTCGAGGCCACCCGCGATATGATCGAACAAATCGCCAAAGGCCTGCGCGCCATCCACCGCAAGGAAATGCTGCATCAGGATTTGCGCCCGGAAAACATTATGATCGACAGCGCCGGCACCGTCAAAATCATCGATTTCGGCGCGGTGCGAGTTGAAGGTGTACACGAAGGCCAGCCGCCACAGGAAACCGTCCCCGGCACCCTGCAATATGCCGCGCCCGAATATTTCGCAGGACAGCCGGCCAGCCGCCAATCGGATTTCTTTTCACTGGCGGTGATCGCCTATCACATGCTCACCGGCAAGCTACCCTACGGAGCCACGGTATCGCGCATCCGCAGTCGCAAGGAGCAGATGCGCCTGACCTATCGATCCGCCCGTGACATGCCGGAATGGGTGGATGGCGTGCTGAAAAAGGCGCTGCATCCGGACCCGTTCAAACGCTATGCCACCCTGTCCGAATTCACCGCCGACCTGCGCCAGCCCCCGCGTGGCTATCGGCCGGACCGGCACAAACCACTGGCAGAACGCGATCCGGTGCGTTTTTGGCAAGGGGTGTCGCTGCTGTTGGCAGCTGTGATCATAGCGCTACTTGTTTTGCGTTAACGATGCCAGCTCGGCGCAGGTGTCCAACTGCCCGTCGCAACAATCCGCCAGCAAAAAATCCACCAGCCCGGTCACACACTCCAGATTTGCCGCATAGCGAATTTCCCGCTGCTGGCGCGTGGCCCGCAACAGGCCCGCGCCTTTCATCAGCGCCAGATGCCCCGAAAGGGTGGAGGGCACAATCTGCAAATGCCGCGCGATTTCACCGGCCAGCAATCCCTCTGGCCCCTTGCGCACCAACAGACGAAAAATGCTCATGCGCGACGGTTGGGCAAGGGCGGCAAAGGCCTCTATGGCTTGGTCCTGTTTCATAATTCGGTAATGCCCGAAATAAGGCAACTTGACAAGATAGAGGCCACGGCCCTACAGTCATTTCGGCAATTACCGAATTATTAGGCACCTCATGGCAGAGAGTTTTATCACCGCAGAAGTCGATTATGATGCCGAGGGTAAGCAAACCGGCGTCTGTCCGGCGATGGTGGTCCGGAATGCTATTTATCAGATCAGAACCGACATAGAGGTAGGGAATTGATATGCAACGCAGGTTGATGGCGGAATGGCTGGGTACGTTTTCCCTGCTGGCCACGGTGATCGGGTCGGGGATCATGGCCGAACGGCTGGCTGATGGCAATGTAGCGATTGCCCTGCTCGGCAATACTATCCCCACCGGAGCGATTCTGGTGGTGTTGATCACCGTTTTCGGCCCCCTGTCCGGCGCGCATTTCAATCCGGCGGTGACGCTGTGTTTCGCGCTGCGCCGTGAAATTCCACCGCTAGAAGGCATGCTCTATGTACTGGCGCAAATATGCGGCGGCATCATCGGCGTGCTGGCCGCGCATGTGATGTTTGACAATCCGTTAATTGATCCCTCTGCCACAATCCGCAGCGGGGTTGGCCAGTGGACGGGGGAATTCATCGCCACTTTCGGGCTGATCGGCACCATCCTTGGCACGCTTAAAGCACGCCCTGATGCGGTGCCTATGGCGGTTGGCCTGTATATCACGGCCGCCTATTGGTTTACCTCCTCTACTTCATTCGCCAATCCGGCGGTAACCATTGCGCGCGGGTTTTCCAATACTTTCGCGGGCATCAACCCCGCCAATATCGCCGCCTTTATCGCGGTGCAGCTGTTGGCCGCCGTGCTGGCCACCGGCTTTTTCCATTGGTTGCTGAAAGAGGGCACTAGCGATGAACTTTGATCTGGAAATCAACCGGCGCGAGGTTCCGGCGCTCAAGACCCACAAAATGGTGCTGGGGGACGATGGC
This sequence comes from uncultured Paracoccaceae bacterium, assembly GCA_947311485.1. Taxonomy (GTDB): domain Bacteria; phylum Pseudomonadota; class Alphaproteobacteria; order Rhodobacterales; family Rhodobacteraceae; genus Amylibacter. The sequence goes on along the minus strand of CAMZLM010000037.1, from coordinate 4,092 downwards.
GAAAACCTGTTTGCCGCCGGTGTTGCCGATATGGATTTTCTTGCCCCGCCGGCAGTACTGCAAGCGATGCAAAAACGGCTGCAACACGGAGTGTTCGGCTATGAGACCCTGCCCGACGGGTTGATCCCTGCCCTGACTCACTGGCAGGAAAAACATCATCGTTGGCTGCTGGATCCGGCCCATATCCTGCGCGCGCCCAATGTGCTGAACGCGCTGGCGATTGCGGCCTCTCTGTTCACCGAAGCAGGGGATGGTATCATCGTTCAGCCACCGGTATTTTTCGATTTTTATGACATCATTCGGGAAAACCACCGCGAGGTGGTGGAAAATTCACTAATTCTGAACCAGGGCCGCTATCGGATGGATTTCGATGGGCTGGAACGGCTGGCCGCCAATCCACGCAACCGGATGCTGTTTTTGTGCAACCCGCATAATCCGGTGGGGCGGGTGTGGACGCGGGGGGAATTGCAGCGGATCCATGATATCTGCGCGCGCCATGGCGTGTTGGTCGTATCCGATGAAATCCACGCCGATATCACCTTTGGCGACCACCGTTACACGCCCTTTGCCAGCCTGGGCGCGGCAGCGGCACAAAATAGCATCACCTGCCTGTCTCCAGCCAAAAGCTTTAACATTGCCGCCTGCTGTTCTGCCTTTACCGTGGTGGCTAATCCTGACAAACGCCGTGCCTTTCAGATGGAAAACAGCCGCCTGACCGTGAACAAAAACAACGCCTATGCCAGTGTCGCGATGGAGGCCGCCTATCGTGACGGGGCCGACTGGCTCGATGCGGTGCGCGCCTATATTGCGGATAATCTGGCGCTGGTGCGCAAGCGGCTTGCCAATCTGGAGGGCGTCAGCCTGATCGAGCCGGAGGGTACGTTTTTGCTCTGGCTGGATTTTCGCTCCCTAAACCTGACGCCCGACGATCTGACCGCGTTTTTGCGCAATCAGGCCGGTTGGGGCGTCACCCGAGGCATTGCTTTTGGTGATCAGGGTGCGGGTTTTGCCCGCCTTAACATTGCCTGCCCGCGTGCACGGTTGGCGAGGGCATTGGATCAACTGGCACAGGCCATGACCGGTTAACGCTGTTTTATGCTCAACGCAGCCAGCCCTGCAATCGGTATCAACGGGGCAGACAAAAGCGCCAAGCCAAGCCAGCCAACGCCAACAAATGCAACCCCGGCCAGCAACGATGCGCTGGCGGCAGAAATTGATAGTATCGTGTCGTTAACCCCCTGCACCAGCGGGCGTTGTTCCGGCGTTGTGGCGGCCTGCAACATATGCGTACCACCAATAAAGCCAAAATTCCAACCCAACCCTAAAACGATCAGCGCACCATAAAAATGTTTCAACTGGACCCCCGACAGCGCAATCAAGGCTGCCAGCATCAGAAAAACAAACCCGATTGCCGCAATGCGACCAGACCCGAAGCGCTCAATCAGCTTGCCGGTAATCAACCCCGGAGCAAACATCGCCAACACATGCCAGCGGATCACATCGGCGGTTTGTTCCGTGGCAAAGCCCATGCTGACCATAGCCAGTGGCGTGGGCGTCATCAACAAAACCATCATCGCTTGGGAAATCGCCGCAATTGCAACCGCACGCAGAATGGCCGGGTTTTCTGTGACCACACCCCAGCGTATTCCGGTGCGAAGCTGCGCCAGTGGCCGTTCTGTCTGCAGCGGGGTCAACGCAGCAATAACAATCATGCTCGTAACCCCTAAACCGGAAATCGCGAGATACGCGCCGGCATAAGGCAAAGGCGCAAGCCAATGATTAGAAATACTAAACACTTGCGGCCCAAGCAACGCCGCCACCAACCCCGAAGCCAGCGTCAGGGAAATCGCCTGCGCCTGTCGGGACTCCGCAACCGTTTCTGCGGCTGCAAACCGAAAATAGCTGACGCCAACCAGAGCCGCCCCCAGAATGATATGGCTCAACAACAACACCAGAAAGCTATCTAGAAAAAATGCCAGCGCCCCCATCATTCCTCCGCAAATAGCCAGAGACCCTGCCAATAAGAACCCCCTCCGCCGACCATAGCGCCCCATAAACAGGGAAATTGGCGTAGCCACGACTATTCCCGCCAGCATCTGTGCCGAAGACGGTAAGGTTGCCATCCACGCTTGGGAAGCTAGGGTACTTCCCGCCAGGCTGCCCAGAATAATCAGCATCGGCATTGCCGATCCCAAAAGGATGTTGCCGCAAAGGATCAGTAGAAAATTTCGGTTCAGCATTTGGTGGTTCCTATGGTGTTTTCATCAAATTAGCATCTGGCAAGAATGGCCAACATGACATACAGTCATCACTTATGGACAAATCGCATCGACATATTGATATCTTGCTATTTGACGGTGTGAACATTCTGGATGTGGCCGGAATGGCGCAGGCCTTTAGCTCTACCAATGAGTTGGCCGCTCACATCTATAGCCTGCGGTATGTTTCGCCGGCAGGCACGCCGGTAATCGCATCTTGCGGGATGCAGTTGCAGGTTGACGGACGGGCAAGTTGTGGATCAAAAGCGGATGATCTAGTGATCCCCGGCGGGCGTGGCGTGGATGATTTACTGGCCAGCAAAGGGGTTTTAGATTTAATCTCCGGCTGGCGGAGCCATCAGCCGGAGCGTCGCTTGATTTCGGTATGCTCGGGGGCATTGTTGTTGGCACAAGCCGGGGTTCTGGATGGGATCATAGCCACCACCCACTGGCGGCGCGGCCAATTTGCCCGCCAGCAATTTCCGCAAGTGCTCTGGCAGGAACACAAGCTGTATTTCGATGCCGGTCCGGTGATGACAGCGGCGGGGGTTTCCTCCGGTATTGATCTGGCGCTGGCCCTGATCCGGCGCGATTGCGGCGTTTCAACCGCATTGCAAGTGGCGCGCGAAATGGTGGTGTACCTGCACCGCACCGGCGGGCAGATGCAGTTTTCCGATTTACTGGAATCACAATTTTCACAGGACCGATCGCTGCGTACTCTGATCGACACGCTTTTTGAAGACCCGCAAAAATCATGGACGCTGGAGAGTATGGCACAAGTGGCCGGCTTGACTCCGCGCACGCTCAGCCGGCGGTTCGCCAAAAGCTATACCACCTCTCCGGTAAAATTTCTAGAGCGCCTACGGGTAAAAACAGCGGCGGATTTATTGGGGGTCGGGACACCGGTCGGCAAGGCTATTACCTTGTCGGGGTTTTATGATTTCCAGCAAATGCAACGGGCATTCAAACGGCATCTCGGCACCACAATCGGGGCTTATCGGGACCGGTTTGCACCGCATGAAAAAGGCGCGATCGACTGACCGCGCCTTTGACGTAATGAAATCAGGATCAGGAACGGTAAGGTGTTCCGGCTTTTTCCATAACTTGCGAGTATTCCTTGAAGATGTCGATAACCTTTGCGGCCCGTGGGCTGCGCGAGGCCAGCTCGTCCCAAAAGCCTTCGGCGTCTTTGACCACTGTATCCCACTCTTCTTTTGGAATGGTGGTATGCTCCAGCTTGCCGCCATTGACGCGCAGGTTGGCTTCACCACCCCAATACCAGACCTGACGATAGTAATGTGACTGGTCAATGGTGGAACGATACAGCTGTTGCAAATGTGGCGGTACTTTGGCCCAGCTTTCGGAGTTCACAAAGTAGGAACCACACCATGCGCCGGTAATGTTGTTCAGCAGGGCATAGTTACAGATGTCGGCCCAGCCAACTTCGTAGGCTTCTGTAAAGCCACACCATGCAACACCGTCGAGTTCACCGGTTTGAAGCGCAACTTCTACGTCTTCCCACGGCACAGTCACAGGGATCAGACCGTAACGGGACATAAAGCGACCTGCTGTAGGCACCCCAAACACCCGCAAACCAGCCAGATCTTTCAATGAGTTGATCGGTTTGTTCACTGTAAACACGTGCAATGGATCCCATGCACCTGCAGACAGCCATGTTACATTTTCAACTTCACCGTAGGCTTCGGCCCAGATTTCATTCAGGCCATAGCGTTCAAACAAAACCGGCAGATCAAGGCTGAATTTGGTTGAAAACGGGAAGTAGCCACCGAAATCAGAGATATCAACAGGCGACGCCATTGTGGCATCATCCGAT
>CAMZLM010000036.1 GCA_947311485.1 uncultured Paracoccaceae bacterium | reverse complement strand
GTTCTGCAGCTCGGCGGGCCGGTCGGAACACGGGACTCGTTTCACGGCAAAGGGGATGCCATTGCGGCGACGCTGGCACGTGAACTCGGCCTGAACAACGCGCCCTGTTGGCATACGGCGCGGGCGGGGCTGGTGGAATATGCCGGCTGGCTGTCGCTGGTCACCGGATCGCTTGGCAAAATCGGGCAGGACATCGCCTTGATGGCGCAACAGGGACTGGATGAGATCAGAATAAACGGCGGTGGCGGCAGTTCAGCCATGCCCCACAAGCAGAATCCGATACTGGCGGAAACACTGGTGACAATGGCCCGCTACAATGCCGTGCTGCTGGGCGGGATGCATCAGGCGCTGGTGCATGAACAGGAACGCTCCGGCATGGCTTGGGCGCTGGAATGGCAGTGCCTGCCACAAATGGCCGAGGTCACCGGCAAGGGTTTATCCCTTGCCAGCCGCCTGATCGGACAAATAGAGGAAATCGGCTAAAGTGGCAGTTCCAGAATATCGCGCGCCTGTTGCCATGTGGCTACGGGGCGTTCGTATTTTTCGCACAGATCCACAACCCGCGACACCAGCGCCGCATTGGACGGAGCAAGGGTATCCCGATCAAGCCGCACGTTGTCCTCCAGTCCGGTACGGGTATGGCCGCCGTTGGCCACGCACCATTCATTCACGATGATCTGCGCCCGCCCGATACCCGCCGCACACCATTCCGCATCCGGAGCCAGCCGGTTCACGGTCTTCAAATAGTAATCGAACACATCCCGATCCAGCGGCATGGCGTTTTTGATGCCAAACACGAACTGCACATAGAGCTTGCCCGGAATGCGCCCGTCCTTGGCCATGGCGACGGCCTGATGGATATGGGACAAATCGAAGGCCTCGATTTCCGGCTTGATATTATGGGTCCGCATTTCACTTGCCAGCCAATCCACCAGCGCCGGCGCATTTTCATAGACCCGTGAAGGAAAGTTATTGGACCCCACCGTCAGCGACGCCATATCCGGCTGTAACGGCAACATGCCGCCGCGTTCCTTGTCTGCGCCGGAACGTCCGCCGGTGGAAAACTGGACAATCATGCCCGGGCAATGTTTTTCCAGCCCCTCTTTCAACCGCGCGAATTTTTCGGGGTCCGATGTGGTGGACCCATCATCGTTTCGCACATGGCAATGGGCGATGGTGGCACCGGCCTCGAATGCTTCATGGGTGCTTTCCACCTGTTCGCTAACGGTAATCGGCACCGCCGGATTATCGGCTTTGGTCGGCACGGATCCGGTGATGGCAACGCAGATGATACAAGGTTTGGTCATGGGAATTCCTAGATGTCAAAGAACACGGTTTCGGCGTCACCCTGCAAGGTGATATCGAATTTATAAACCACACCATCGGCCATTTCATGGCGATGCGCAATCAGGGTCTGGCGACGATGGTCCTGTTCCACAAGGTTCAGAACCGGATCGGCGCTGTTATCCTCGTCCGAGAAATACAGCCGCGTGTTCAGGCCGATGTTGATGCCACGGGCCACGATCCACAGGTTGATATGCGGGGCCTGTTGCGTGCCATTTTGCCCGGCCACCGGCCCGGGTTTGACCGTGTCAAATCCCCAAAGGCCGGTATCAAAATCGGTAATCACCCGCCCCCAGCCGCGAAACCCCTGCTCCACATCACCGCTGCTTTCGCGGTGGGCATAGAACCCTGCGGCGTTGGCTTGCCATGCCTCTATCAACACATCCTTGACCGGCGCACCGGTGCCGTCAAACACCGTCCCCTCCACACGAATCCGTTCACCGGCAGCATTGGGACCGGCAATATCCCAACCCAGCTCGCGTTCGTAAATATCGAATCCCGCAGCCCCGGGGGCCAGCCCGATATGCACATAGGGGCCAGCGGTCTGCGAAGGGGTTTCCTTGAGGTAATCCAGTTTCTGCACCATATCAGTTGCCCTCCAGCCGGTTTTCAAACAGGGTCGAACGCCGCCCCCGCAGGATGATATCGAACTTGTACGCCAGCGTATCGAGCGGAATGCTCGCGTTCATGTCCAGCCGCGCAACCAGCTGATCCACAGCCGCCGGATCGGGCACCGTGTTGACGATCGGACATTGCGCAATCAGCGGGTCGCCTTCGAAATATAGCTGCGTAATCAACCGTTGGGCAAAGGCCTCGCCGAATACCGAAATATGGATATGGGCAGGACGCCAGCTGTTCAGCCAGTTGCGCCACGGGTAGGCCCCCGGTTTGACCGTGCGGAAAAAATAATAGCCGTTCTCATCGGTCAGCGTCCGACCGCAACCACCGAAATTCGGATCAATTGCCGCCAGATAAGTATCCTTTTTGTGCCGATAGCGCCCGCCGGCATTGGCCTGCCAGATTTCCACCAGCGTATCAGGCACAGGGCGCGCGTTTTCGTCCAGCACACGACCATGCACGATAATGCGCTCGCCAATCGGGTCGCCATCCGTGGCATAGTTTTTCAACAGATCGTTATCAATCGGGCTGATATCATCGTGGCCAAACACCGGCCCCGTGATTTCGCTGACCGTATTTACAAGCGAGATCATCGCGAATTTTGGCGAACGGGTGACGCTGGTTTTATAGTTCCGGTCAAGCGCGGGCGGCTGCCAGTGCCGGTCTCGCTGATAGTATTCTGCCGGTTTACGCATCGGCTTCCCTTTCCATATCGTCAAATGTCTGTTTGGCCAGTTTAATCGCATGATTGGCACGCGGCACGCCGGCATAAATCGCCACATGCTGAAAGGCTTCCAGCACGTCCTGTTTGCTGGCCCCTGTGCGCGCGGTTGCGCGAATGTGCATGGGAATTTCGTCGAAATTTCCCAGCGCCGCCAGCAGGGCCAATGTGATCATCGACCGTTCGCGTTGGCTGATCCGGTCATTCGCCCAGACAGTCCCCCAGGCGGATTCGGTAATCAGGGTCTGGAACGGATCATCAAAACCGGTTTTCGCCGCCTCGGCCCTGTCCACATGCGCATCACCCAGAACAGCGCGGCGCACCTGCATACCTTTGTCAAAGCGATCAGACATGGCCGACCTCCTGTAAAAATCCCGTTAGGGCTGCGGCGAAATCCGCCGGCTGTTCCACACAGGGCAAATGCCCCGCCTTGCGGATCAGATGGCAGCGCGCGCCCGTGATCAATTCGGTGGTTTCGCGCACCACATCGGGCGGGGTGGAACCATCCTCGGTCCCCGCTATACCCAGCGTTGGCAGACTCAGGCGCGCGGTACTGTCAAACAGATCGGTTTCGGCTATCGCCGCCGAACACCCACAATAGCCATCAACCGGCGTACGTTCCAGCATGTTGCGCCAACCGGCCAACGCGGTTTTATCGGCGCAAAAAGACCGCGAAAACCAACGCTCCAGAATGGCATCGGACAGGGCCGCAATCCCACCGGCCCGAACCGCTGCAATCCGGTCTGCCCACATGGCCGGCAAGCCGATCTTGGCCGCAGTGTTGGACAAGATCATTGCCCGCAACAAATCGGGGCGTTCCGCCGCCAGCCCCTGCGCCACCATGCCGCCAATCGACAGGCCGACAAATACACACCCCTTGGCCCCCAGATGGTCCACCAGCGCCGCCGCATCCGCCACCAGATCCCCCATGAAATAGTCGCCCTCCGGCGCATCGGTTAGCCCGTGGCCACGCATGTCGTATCGAATAATCCGCAGACCGGCGGGCAGCAGCGCCACCACCTGATCCCACAACCGGAAATCCGTGCCGAGCGAATTGGCAAACACCACCGGCGCACCGCTGCCCTGATCGGAATAATGTACATTAATGCCGTTTAGGCGGACCATCTGCATCAGTAAGGCAACCCCACATAATTTTGCGCAAACACCTGTTGCGCGGCCTCGTTTTCGCGCAGAAAGGCCAAATCGGCCTGCTGCATTTTCAGATCGAATGCGGTCTGGTCCGGGAAGCGGTGCAACAGGTTGGTCATCCACCAACTGAACCGCTCGGCCTTCCAGACCCGCGCCAGCGCCTTAGCAGAATATTCCTCCAGCCCCTGCGCATCGTCATCAAGGTAGAACCGCACCAGCCCATTGTACAGATAGTGAATATCCGACGCCGCCGTATTTAGCCCTTTGGCCCCCGTCGGCGGCACGATATGGGCCGCGTCGCCGCACAAAAACAGGTTACCCCAGCGCATGGGTTCGGTCACAAACGACCGCAACGGCGCAATGGATTTTTCGATCGACGGGCCGGTCACCAGCCGTTCGGCGATTTCCTCTGGCAAGCGGCGTTTCAGTTCGTCCCAGAACTGCGCATCGGACCAGTCATCCGGGCTGTCGTCCAGCGAACATTGCACATAATAGCGGCTCAGATTGGCATTGCGCATGGAACACAGGGCAAAACCGCGATCCGAACAGGAATAGATCAGTTCATCATGCACCGGCGGGGTTTCGGACAACACACCAAGCCAGCCAAACGGATAGGCCTTTTCATACTCACGCCGCACCGTGCGCGGGATGGTCTGGCGGCTGACCCCGTGAAACCCGTCACAGCCCACCACATAATCACAATCGATCCGGTGGCTCCCCCCATCGGCATCATAGGTCACATACGGGGTAGCCGTCGCATCATGGATCACGACATTTTCCGTGTTGAAAACAATATTCCCGCCCATGGCTTCCCGTGCATCATACAGATCGCGGGTGACCTCGGTCTGGCCATAAACCACCACATGGCTGCCGGTGCGTCGTTTGAAATTGATGTCGAACATGGCATTACCACAGGCGATCACCGCACCGTCATGAACAAAGCTCTCTGCATCCATCCGCGCGCCAACGCCGGCCTCGTGCATCAGATCGACAAAGCCGGTTTCCAGTATCCCCGCCCGGATCCGCCCCAGCACATAATCACGGGTCTTGCGTTCCAACACCACCGTATCAATGCCTTTGCGGTGCAAAAGCTGCGACAACAACAGGCCAGATGGTCCCCCGCCAATAATGGCGACTTGTGTTCTCATACTCAATCCTCCCCTGTTGTTAACTTAGTTAACTATTTAGTCCGTGTAAAACCACTCAAATAGACTTATAAATACAAAAACAGGAAGTATCCGATGCCGGCCAGTATCAAGTTTCGCCATCTTGAATGTTTTATCGAAATCACCCGCCATCAAAGCGTCAAGGACGCGGCGGTGGCGCTGGGGCAGTCACAACCAGCCATGTCCAAAACGCTCAAGGAACTGGAGGAAATCATCGGTGCAGTCCTGTTGACCCGCAACCGTGCCGGCGTCACCCTGACCCGTGAAGGCGAAGTGTTCCTGCATTTCGCCCAGATGAGCGTTACCGCCCTGCAACATGGTATCGACGGGGTAAGGCAACTCGGCCAGAAGGGGACGACCAGCCTACAGGTCGGGGCCTTGCCCAGTGTTGCCGCCGGCCTGATGCCACTGGTGCTGCGCGAATTCAGCAGCCTTGCGCCCAACACCATTCCGGGCATCACCGACGGCCCGCACGGCTATCTGATCGAACTGCTGCGCAATGGCGAACTGGATCTGGTGATCGGACGCCTCGGCCCGCCCGACACGATGCAAGAGCTCAGCTTTACCCAGCTGTATAATGAACAGGTAGTGATCGTGGCCCGGCCAGATCATCCGCTGGCCAAATGCAAGGACTTTCACGAACTGGTGGATTGGCCGATCATCTATCCCGCCCCCACCTCGGCCAGCCGCCCGTTGGTGGAACGCATGCTGGTCGCCAATGGCGTCGGAGATTTACCAAACCGGATCGAAACCGCCTCCGGTGCTCTTGGCCATGTTTACACCCGCAATTCCGATGCGCTCTGGATAATCACCCAAGGGGTTGTCACCAATGAACTTGCCGAAGGGCGCCTCGTTGCTCTGCCGCTGGACACCAGCCTGACCAGAGGCCCGGTGGGCCTTGTCACCCGTCAGGACGCCGAAACAACTCCGCAGGAACGCCTGTTCCAGACTGCCCTGAAAAAGGCCATCACCCAATTGGGCCTCAGCCGGTAGCCCTTAGTTTATCCACAGTCCGGTCAGCCCACCAAGTCAATCAGGCTTTCAATCCCGTCCAACGCATTAAGCGCAGGATGGTCAAGTAGATCAGGCGTGGCAAAAAGGGCGGGTTGGGTTGTGAAGGATTTTCTCATGCTGGCACAATACTGCTAAATCAAACCAGTGGGAATCCTATAGTTTTGCTGAGTTCTATCAAAAGCACAATAAGAGCAAATACCCATCCTGCGCCCCAGGTTAGCCGAGAGATAAACATTGCAAAAGGCGAATCATAGCGCCACGCAAACAGCCATCGAAAAAATTTAAATGTCCAAATGAAATGGATAAAAAACCAACCAATACCTACGGCAATAATCAGATAAAAATACGGTTTACTCGGTTCACTGCAAAACCCGAAGGTTTTGGTCTGATATGATGCGGAAATTATCTGTGACTTGTGTTCGAAAGTCTGGCCATTGTTTTGGGATGATTTTTCGAAAGAACTTCAGAATGGCTTCGGTAAACTGCTTTTGC
>CAMZLM010000035.1 GCA_947311485.1 uncultured Paracoccaceae bacterium | reverse complement strand
TCGTCCAGTGTCGATACAAGGGTTTGAAACGAGGTTGCTTTTTCCAAGATGCTCTCCTCCAGATTGATCTTCTGGAAGAAGTTGAATCAGACAATACTCACCTCTGCAAACCCAATGTGCTATTCATGCGATCCCCCTGTCTCTGAACACTGTCCAGATTGTCATTCACCGCAGTTGGCGCAATGTTGTCGGTCACCCCTGCCACATTGATTGTGGCCGTGGCGGTGCTGGTACCGCCATTACCGTCGGTGATGGTGTAATCAAAGCTGTCGATCGTATTCTGGCCCGTGCTCATCACATTCAAAGCGGCGGATCCGGTCGGATCATAGCTGAACGAGCCATCTGCATTCAGCACCACAGAGGCCCCGTTGGCGGTGGTGAATGTGCCGGCGGCCACGCTGAGCACATCACTGGCATCTACATCGCCATCAACGCCCTGCCCCGTATCATCGGTCAACACATTGCCGGTAATCACAGCATTCTCGTTGGTGGCATAGGTATTGGCCACCGCCACCGGCGCATCGTTGGAGCCGGTCACAGTAATCGTCGCCGTGGAATTGGCCGTGCCACCGTTATTGTCGGACATGGTGTAATCCACCACAACAGTCGCAGTTTCGCCCACGGCGAGGTAGTCATAATCGGCCCCCGGCGTCCAGACCAGTTGATTGCCCACAATGCTTGCCGTACCATGGCCAATCAAAACGGCCGCCGCATCCAGCGTATGGGTATCGGACAAATCCACATCCGTATCATTCGCCAGCACGTCGATGGTTACCGCCGCATTTTCGGTTGTAGCAGCAGTATCCGCCACCGCAACCGGCGCGTCGTTGGTGCCGGTGACCGTGATAATCAGAGACCTGAGAACATCGCCGCCGTTGCCGTCGGAAACTGTATATTCCACAGCCACCTGTGCCGTTTCGCCCACAGCCAGATAATCATAGGCCGTTCCCGGATTCCAGACCACTTGGCTGCCCACAATGCTCGCGCTGCCCAAACCGGCAATCACATTGGCATTCTGCACGCTCAACACATCGCTTGCGTCAATATCAAAGGCAAAGCTACCATCCGAGGTCGGTTGTAATACAGGCACGCTGAGAACCGAATTCTCGACCACTGTAATCGAACCACCTGAAACAATCGGGACATCATTGCTGCCGGTGACAGTAATGGTTGCCGTTGCCGTACTGGATGCGCCGTTATTGTCGGACATGGTGTAATCCACCACCACTGTCGCGGTCTCGCCAACAGCAAGGTAATCAAAATCCGCCCCCGGCGTTCAGACCAGCTGGTTCGCCACAATCGCGGCGGTGCCTTAGCCCGCAGGCACGGAAACCGCGTCCAGCGTGTGGGTGTCGGACAGGTCCAGATCCGTGTCATTCGCCAGCACATCAACCGTGATCGCCGCGTTTTCATCCGTGGTGACAACATCCGCCACCGCAATCGGCGCGTCGTTCGAACCGGTCACGGTGATCGTGACAGTTGACTGCGCGATATCGCCGTCTGCGTCTTCAACTTCATAGGTAAAGGTTACGGTCGCGCTCTCGCCCACAGCCAGATATTGGAAGTCCTGCCCCGGATCAAAGGCAAAGCTGCCGTCCGCATTACCATCTGTGCCGGTGTTGCACGTCAGTATGCCTTGCGACGGGTTGGTCAGCAAACGCACCGCCCGCACCAGATCGGGGGCCACATCATTGGCCAATACAGAGCCGAACAGCACATTGCCCGCGTCTTCGTCCACTTCGTCGTTTCCGGCCCCACCATTCAGCGTGTCATTTCCTTTGCCACCATCCAGTTCATCACCGCCTGCGCCACCGCTGAGGATGTCATTTCCCTTACCACCTTCAAGCTCGTCATTTCCGGCACCCCCAACCAAAACAACATTTTTATCTTCGTCAGCCTCCCGTTTGTCATCATGCTTGCTCATAGGGTGTCTCCATTCCCGCTTTTTCGTGCCTTGGCACAAAACATCCGGGCATTGCCCAGACAAATTAAATTCCCGATGGGGCCATGAAATGCATAGGATCCAAGGCCCAACTCTACCGGAAAAGGAAATGTATCCGGCGTTATGGTGCTGTCTTGGCAGATGGAACATTACAAAACCCCGATCTTGGCTGTCAGCGACTTGCCATCTCGGGGCAGGACGAAAATACAGGCGGGGTATATTTCCAGACCGGAATGCGATATCAAGTTGGTATTCGTGGAGAAATCATCTAACTATGAACTGTATGTTCCTTTTCGATACAGGTTTAGCATGGCCATTTGGACCCAATATTCAGCCCTTTATCACGCCATAGACGACTGGCAGGCCCGCGGAATTCTGGATGCGGAAACGGCCGAACGGCTGGCCCATGATGTCGAGCAGCAAAAAACGGGGCGGTCTTTTCGAACCGTGCTTGTCCTGCTTGCGGTGATTTGCCTTGGATTTGGCGCAGTCACATTTGTAGCGGCCAATTGGGATGATATCAGCCGCCTGACCCGATTGCTGATTGTCTTCGGGGCCATGTGGGCTGCTTGGGGGACGGCTGCGCTGTTTCATGCAAGGGAACGCACCACCATTGCCCAGAGCTTTGTTTTACTGGCCTGCATCCTGTTCGGGGCCGGCATTATGCTGATCGGGCAAATCTACCACATTCAGGGCGAACCGCGCGATGCCGTGTGGTTGTGGAGCATCGGCACATTGGTTGGCGCGGGGCTGACCCGTTCGGTGCCGGCGCTTTCCTTTGGGGTCATCTTGCTGAATATCTGGTATTTCATGGACATCAGCCTGTTTTCGTCAAGATACGCCACCCAATACGACATCCTCGCCTATTTCGCGGTTGCCGGCGGGCTTGCCTATTGGCTGCGCAGCCAGTTTGCCGGTTATCTGGCATTGCTGTCCCTCACGCTCTGGACCTGCGCCAATGCGCTCGCCGCGTTGGAGCATGACAACGCCGCCTTCCTGATCATCAGCCTGTATGGCAGCTATGCGCTGCTGGCGCTTGCCCTGTTTTCACTGGGCGGACGGCGCATATTAGGCGGGTTTGAATTGGTTTTGGCGGTGTTCTTTCTGTTTACCATGGGGATTATGACCTATTTTTGGTACCTCCTTGGCCAACACGTAAACCCCGCCCGCTATGGCGCGTTGTTCACGCAATCGCTGTTCTGGCCCGTTCTGGCTGGCGCAATCACTGCAACGCTGGCCATTCTGGAGCGCATACGGGGCAATCAAAACGGTTATGATCTGATTGTCACCTTCCTTGCCGTTGTCATTATCAGTGTCTTGTTCACCTTCTCCGATGCCTTGCCTTTTGTTTTTGAGGCCTTCCTTCTGGCCCTGTCCATCTGGGTAATCCGCATGGGATGGCGACTGGATTATCGCCCGATCAGCACGTTGGGATTTGTCGGGTTCGCGGCGGTAATGACCACGATCTATTTTTCCACCATCGGCACCCTGATCGGCACCAGCGCCTTTTATATCGGGGCGGGGGTATTGTTGCTGCTGGGTGTGTTTGTGATGCCCCGCCTGATGCGTAAACCGGAGGCCAAATCATGAAACCCCGTCATTTTATTCTTGGGGCCCTTTTGGCGGCTTTGCTGCAATCCGCGGCACTCGGTAAAATCATCTATGATCGGGCAACATTGCTGGCAACAGGTCAGGAAGTCGTGCTGGAAACAGGTTTTGTCGACCCGCGCGATCTGTTTCGGGGCCACTATACATCGCTTGATTTTCCGATCAGCCGGCTGGACCCAAAGGAATTTTCGCTACCGGATTACATCGCCTATGATGACGATTTATATCTGGTTCTGGATACCGGTTCTGGCCCTTTTGCCACCATAAAATCGATTTCAAAAACCTATCCAGCCGCCCCACAGGGACCGGTGCTCAAAGCACGCGCAAAATCTGAATATGCCAAAGGCGGCAGAGTACGGAGCAGGTTTCGGATGGCGTTCCCGTTTGACCGGTATTTTGCTCCGAAAATGCGGGCGCAAGAGTTGGAGAAGCTGAAAAAGGATCGTAAGCTGGGGGTTATTCTGGCGCTTGATGGCAAAGGAAACGGCGCGATCAAGGGCATTTCGATCGAAGGCCGCAAGATTTACGAAGAACCGCTGTTCTAGATAAAAGTGCCAGCCCCGCCAGAGCGGGACTGGCAACACAGTTTATTTATCGGCCAGAACGCCACCTTCTTCTGTGGCGGTTTTGTATTCGTCCGGATCAATCACACCGTCTTCGTTTGTGTCCACCGCCACAAAAACAGCCGGATCCGCATTTGTATAACCGGCAGCAAATTCCTCGACGCTCAGAACACCATCTGCATTCTGGTCCATAGAAGACATTTCAGCGGCAAAACCGGCAGTGCCCAGAACCAGAGCCACGGGAAGGGTGATGATAAAGTTACGCATAGCGTTCTCCTGTTGTTGTTAAGAGGCAGGGTTTCCCGCCTCTGCCAACACAGACGGCGTGGGGGCGGTTTTATTCCAATGCGCCACAACCGTAGGCAGGTTTATGCGCGTATTTTTCGGCATATTTTCGCCTTGCGCGGGTTCCCACTTAACAGGTTTGGCATAGGGGGCAGTATGAAACGGGCACCGTTAACCATATTGAAAGGCTGTCCATGGAACCGGAAACCCTGTGCAAACACCTAAATTCCTTGCATGTCTACGCGCGTTACCTGACCAAAGACCCCACCCGCGCCGATGACCTGCTTCAGGACGTCGCCCTGCATGTGTTATCCAACCCGCAATCCACGCAAATAGTGGACCACCCACGGGCCTATCTGAAAACCATGCTGCGTAACCGCCTGATCGACCAACACCGCAAGGCCGCGCGCCGCCCCCGATCTGTCACTCTGGAAGAAGCCGAAATCCCCGATCCGCGCCAGAACTGTATTCTGGAATTGCAGGAAACCCGATCCGCGATTGCCGCTCTGCCCGACAGCGCCCGCCAAATCCTCGCCCTGCGGGTGACCGAAGGCCTGTCTTATGAACACATGGCAGAGCGGCTCGATCTGCCGGTCGGCACCGTCATGTCCCGGCTCAATCGGGCGCGTAGGCACCTGCGCGAAGTCACACAGCGATAAATCCGGAAAGAGCGCCGCCACCGGATGCCAAGGGTCAGGAGGGTTTGCCCCTAAAACCTTGCCCCGCAAGTATCCTTTGCCAGATGTGGCATTCAGAACCGCAGCGACAAACAGGACATGCCGCCATCCAGCTTGGCACATTCACTGTTGTTGATCTGGCGCACGGCATAGCCCGCATCGCGCAATACTGCTGCGGTTTTCGGGAACCCGTCCGGCATGATGATGAAATCATTGAACCGGATCAGGTTCGCGGCGGCCTCTTCACCGCTGGGCACATGGATCACCTTGTAACCGGCAAAACAACCGGACGCCGCCAGCCGTTCGGTGGACAGAATGGTATCGCCATCCAGCAGCGAACAATCGGTTTTGAAATGCAGCACCCCGGGCGGGGTTTCCACGATCCGCAGGCTGTGGCCCCAGTGCGCGATAATTTTGGCCAGCTCGGCCACTCCGGCCCGATCTGTACGTTCGGACAGGCCCACCAGTACCTCGCGCGATGTGGTCAAGATGTCGCCACCCTCCACATGCCCCGGCCCTTGCAACGCCACAACCGTATCGTATTGCGCCCGCAACGTCGGTGCCATTTGCGCCACTTCACCCGCCCGACTGGCCGCCCCCGGACGCATCAGCACCGCGCCTTGGGGCAGGCACAGGGCTGTGTCCTCAACAAACAACGCATCGGGGAAATCCTCCAGCGGCGGTAATTCGATGACCTTGGCACCGGCCTCTTGCAGGGTGGCAACATAGGCCGCGTGGTCGCGCAACATCTGTGCCAAATCGGGCGTGCCGGTGTCCTCCGCACGCAACCCGTCCACCACGCTTTTGCCGGGTTTACGGGTAATCGCGCGGGTAAAGGTAAAGCTCGGGTCGGACATGCAGGTTCCTTAGGCGGTGGCCCTTTGGGCGGTGATTTTCGCCACCATAACCCGAAACGGCACCAAAGCAATCATCGCCAGCGACAGTTTCACCAACCAGTCCGCCACTCCGAGCGACACCCACAAAGGCACCGCCGGCCCAAAGCCCAGCAACGGCATGACCTCGCCAGCCCAGCTCACGTCATTCGCCGGCTCAAGGAACATCAACGCCGCCGAAAATGCCACGGTAAAGAAAATAGCCGTATCCAGCGAGGCTCCGACCAATGTTGACACCAGCGGCGCACGCCACCACGCCCCCGCCCGCAAGCGGTCAAACACCAGCACATCCATCATCTGCGCCATCAAGAACGCAAGCCCCGACCCAAGCGCGATGCGCAAGGTCACCAGCGGGCCGAATTCACCCATGATCTGCGTGCCGATAAACGAACAAATAATCCCGACAACCAACCCCGACAAAACCACACGGCGCGCCATCGCGGCCCCGTAAATGCGGTTCATCAGATCGGTCACAAGAAAGGCAAACGGATAGGTGAACGCCCCCCAGGTCAGCCAATCCCCCAACAGGAATTGCACAAGGATATTAGAGGCAACAACAATTGCCGACATGGCGATAACGCCGGTGATAAAACCGCGGTTCATAGGATACTCCGTTTTGAAAAGGTAGCGGACACTTTTGCCATCAGGCTGCGCGGACATAGCGACTCGCACAGGCTTTGGCAAGTATTACTACACCTTTACCCGCTCAGCTGCTGGATCATACATCGGTTTCAGCGAAACATCGGCAGCAACCCGCACCCCGGCGATTTCGATTTCGTAAGAGGAGGCCAGCACTTCTGCCGCGCTCTCGCCCTTGCAGGGCACATAGCCCATTCCAATCGCGGCACCGAGCGTATGACCATAGTTGCCGGATGAAATATAACCAACATTTTCCCCATCCCGCAAAATTGCCTCGTTGTGATACAAAAGCGGTTCCGCGTCGCGCAATTTAAACTGTACAAGCCGGCTTTCCAGCCCCGCCTCGCGCTTGCGCAGCACCGCATCGCGGCCAATGAAATCGGGCTTAGCGGTCTTGACGGCAAAACCAAGGCCCGCCTCCAGCACATGATCCTCTGACGTAATGTCATGGCCAAAATGGCGAAAGCCCTTTTCGATCCGGCAACTGTCCATCATGTGCATACCGCAGAGCTTCAGCCCCATATCCTGCCCTGCTTCAAACAACGTTTCAAACACATGGGCCGCCATATCGCTGGTGGCGTAAATCTCCCAGCCCAGCTCGCCCACATAGGTCACCCGATGCGCCCGCGCCAGCCCCATGCCGATTTCGATTTCCTGTGCCGTGCCAAACGGGTTCACCGCATTAGAGAAATCATTCGGCGACACTTTTTCCAACAGCGCCCGCGCGTTTGGTCCCATAACCGCCAGCACGCCTTCGCCCGCCGTCACATCGGTGATCACCACGTTGAAATCCCCCGCATGGCGCTGCATCCAGACCTGATCCGCAAGGCGCGTCGTAGAGGGCGTCACCACCAGATAGGCCGTTTCCGACAGGCGGGTCACGGTCACGTCGGCCTCGATCCCGCCCCGAGAATTCAGAAACTGGGTGTAGACAATTTTCCCGATCGGACAGGAATAATCGCCACCGCCCACATGGTTCATAAACGCCTCGGCATCGCGTCCCTCGATCCGGATTTTACCAAAGGACGTCATGTC
Organism: uncultured Paracoccaceae bacterium; assembly: GCA_947311485.1. Taxonomy (GTDB): domain Bacteria; phylum Pseudomonadota; class Alphaproteobacteria; order Rhodobacterales; family Rhodobacteraceae; genus Amylibacter. The sequence goes on along the minus strand of CAMZLM010000035.1, from coordinate 6 downwards.
ATACAT
>CAMZLM010000034.1 GCA_947311485.1 uncultured Paracoccaceae bacterium | reverse complement strand
TTTTCCAATGCCCCGGCGACCACCGAGACCTCCCCTCTTTCCCTTCACGTCGCTCTTCCGATCTCCAAGGCTCACCTGCCCCGTCGCCTGAAACGGGTTGCGCAAAAAAACACTCGCACCAACAGTGATCGCATTGCAGAGCAGCGCCCTCCCACCCTTGCCATCAAAATGTCCGCCATCGCAGTCAAGCGTTTGTCCAATACGGGACGCGGATAAATCTACCGTGCCGGATGATCTAAACCCTTGTTTCAGGAGAAGACCCCGCGCCACGGTCAAACGATGGGCCTTCAGCCCGGGCAGGTGGCAGCCCGGCAGCATTACCGCCCCGAGGCGGGCATTATTCAGAACAGGTGTTTCGGCGAATTTGCACCTGCCTAAAGACAAATCCAGCCTGCTCTCGCAGCCCTCCATATCCAGCACAGCTGTAATCCATGCGCCCACCACCACCCCGCCCTTTGGCCCGACGGGCATATCCGCGCAGCCGCCCAGCAGCATGTGCCGGATCAGGCTGGCGCGGATGGTGTTTTGCGGGGTGGGTTCTGTTGGAACCTCGTTCCCCAGCACCAGCCATTCACCGGTTTTGCAACATGCCACAAAATCCGTCTCCGCCGTGTTCAGCGGGCCGCTTTCGTCGATAATATCCTGCAACGTCGGGTGGTATACCTTATGGGCCATCAAATCTCCTTACGGGGAATATGGGGTTTCCTGTGCCCGCGTACAACCCCGCCATCCGGCCCTAATAGGACGACGCCCCCTCCGCATCCAGTTTGTGGACTTCGGTTCCCTTCAGGGGCGGATTGAAAACGCTGACCAGCACCAGATCCTGATCCGCATCGGCCCGCAGGAAATGGTCGTCGTGCTGGTCGAGCACATAGATATCGCCCGGACGGATTTTCCAGATGGTGCCGTGCATGTCCTCTACCTCGCCCGCGCCGGCGATACAGTAACAGGCCTCCAGATGATTGCGATATTGCAAGCGGGCCTCTTTGCCGGCCTCCACCACGGTATGGCACAGCCCGAACCCCATGTTATCGCTTTCGATCAGCAAACGGTGGCTGGTGCCGGCCCCCCAATGGACCTTGTGCCCGGATTGCTCCACATCTTTCAGGCTACGTACAAACATATCGCTACTCCCTTACGCTACAAATCGGGTATCATTTTCAGCCTCGCGACCGCCCTGTCAAGCCCCCTGCCGGTTACAGGTAAACCCCGCTTCCCCTTATCCGCCACTTGCCCTATACCGCCTGCATGACACAGAACCCGCCAAACCTGCGCCCCGACCTCGCCCCCAAGCCCCGCATTACCGAGCCAAGCCGCCCGAACCAGCCGCGTATCGGCATGGTGTCGATGGGCTGCCCCAAGGCGCTTGTCGACAGCGAGCGGATCCTGACGCGGCTGCGCGCCGAGGGTTACGCGATTTCGCCGGATTACGCCGGTGCCGATGCGGTGATTGTGAATACTTGCGGGTTTCTGGACAGCGCCAAGGCCGAGAGCCTCGAGGCGATTGGCGAAGCCTTGGCCGAGAATGGCCGCGTGATTGTGACCGGCTGTCTGGGCGCGGAGGAAGATTACATTCGCGGCACCCATCCGTCGGTTCTGGCCGTCACCGGCCCGCATCAGTACGAACAGGTGCTGGACGCGGTCCACACCGCCGTGCCGCCCAGCCCCGACCCGTTTGTCGATCTGCTGCCCGCCAGCGGCGTCACCCTGACACCGCGCCATTTCAGCTATCTGAAAATCTCCGAGGGCTGCAATCACAAGTGCAAGTTCTGCATCATCCCCGACATGCGTGGCAAATTGAACAGCCGACCGGCGCATGCGGTTCTGCGCGAGGCGGAAAAGCTGGTCGATGCGGGGGTGCGCGAATTGCTGGTGATTTCGCAGGATACCAGCGCCTACGGGCTGGACCGCAAGTATGACATGAACCCGTGGAAGGATGGCGAGGTGCGCAGCCACATCGTTGACCTGACCCGCGAACTCGGCCAGCTCGGGGCCTGGGTGCGGCTGCATTACGTCTATCCCTATCCGTTTGTGCGCGACCTGATGCCGATCATGGCGGACCCGTCCAACGGGGTTTTGCCCTATCTGGATATCCCGTTCCAACACTCCCACCCCGATGTGCTGAAACGCATGGCGCGCCCTGCGGCGTCGGCGCGGACGCTGGACGAAATCACCCGCTGGCGCGCCGATTGCCCCGACATCACCTTGCGCTCCACCTTCATCGTCGGTTTCCCCGGGGAAACCGAGGCAGAGTTCCAACACCTGCTGGATTGGCTGGACGAGGCCCAACTGGACCGTGTCGGCTGTTTCCAATACGAAAACGTCGACGGCGCGCGGTCTGCCGCCCTGCCGGACCATGTGCCGGACGCGGTGAAACAAGACCGCTGGAACCGCTTCATGGAGAAATCGCAACAGATCTCCGAAGCCAAGCTGGCCGCCAAAGTCGGTAAACGCCTGTCGGTGATTGTGGATGAAGTGGACGCCGATTGCGCCACCTGCCGCACCATGGCCGACGCACCGGAAATCGACGGAAACCTGTTCATCGACGAAGGCTTCGAGGGACTGAAACCGGGGGACATACTTGAGGTTGAAGTGGATGAAGCGAGCGAGTATGATTTGTGGGGGCGCATCGGGTAGGGTACGAAACCCTGCACGGTCAGGAAAAGAAAAGCCCCCGCCCGCAACGTCGGGCAGCGCCTGACCTTGCATTTCCTGCCCGCAACCACAACCGCCCCGCCAAGGCCATCGGCCTGCGAGGGGAGTGTTACATGTCCATTGATCCGTATAAAAAGGTGGGCCCACCGTGCGGTTTTGCCGTTCAGGGGTGCCAATCCCTGTCCCTCGGGGCGATTGGCCCCTGTTTGATCAAGCGGTTTGTCGGCGGCCCCGATTGCGGGGCCTGTACCACGTTTTGACGTCGACAAAGGGTATAACCGAAAACCGGTCAAAACCGCGTTAACCCTGCGAACGCTGCTTGACCTTCGGGTCTGGTCGGCGGGTTCTTTGGTTAATCCTGCCCCTTGGCCATGTCGCGCTCGGCCTGTACGAAATCCTCCGGTACGGGCAAACCCAGCGCGCGGAACTCGGCCAGTTTTTCGCGCAGTTGCTCTTGCAGCTGGTGCAGGTCTTCGGGTTGTTCTGTGGCCTCTTCCAACAGCAGATAAATCGAGGCTTTCAAGGCTTCAAACGACATGATTTCCTCCTCAGGCGCATTTCGCGCAAAATGCGGTATAGGGGACAAGTTTCAGACGCGCAGGCGCGATATCGTCACCGCATTTGGCGCAGATCCCGTAAGACCCGTTTTTGATCCGGTCCAACGCGGCCTCGATCGCGGCAATTTCCTGCAGGCCTGCTTTGCCCAACCCTTCCAGCACTTCGGCATCTTCGACCTCTTGGGCGAAATCCTCTGCGTCCTTGGAATGGGGTTCGTCGAGCGTTTGCTCCACCTCCTGCAACTTGGCCGTAAGTTCGGCCATCCGGTCCAGCAGAAGTTTTTCGAAATGGTCCCGTTCTGGCATGATTGCGACCCTCCTTTCGGAACGAAGCTATCATTGGCATGCCACCATGGCTTTGACCGAAATCAAGC
>CAMZLM010000033.1 GCA_947311485.1 uncultured Paracoccaceae bacterium | reverse complement strand
GTCTAAATCTTTGACAATCGAAATTCCACCCTTGTACTGTAGATATTCATATTGGGTTTCAGGCTCCAAAATGGTTTCCAGAATTTGGGGATATTTTTCACGCCAGCCGGGCAATGTTGTTTCAAATGCGATGAAAATATCGACTCCAAAGTATGCCGTTCTCAAGCCTGGCAAAGAAGCGCATTTGAACCTGGTCAGATCGCCTGTCCCATAAGTCTTGATTTCTGACCACGCATAGTCGCCAACAACTGTCATTGCGGCTTCGCCATCAACTACCATTTTTACCATGTCGTCCCATTTTCGCCCACGACTTGCCTCACCTGCCAGATCACGAAATTTCGTAAAGAGTTTCATCGCTTCGACCAGTTGGGCTAAAAGCGTGCCGTCAGTATCAAAATTTCCGTACAGGTTATTCAACGCGGCTCGTTCCCCAAGGGATGTTAATATTCCATTGAATAATTCTCGATTAACCCACAGTTCAGAGGTACCTGCAAAAGGCAAGATTGAAGCACGTTCAAGCTTTTCAACCATCTCATAAAATGCGCTCCATTCCGTCGGAATTTCAGTTACGCCGGCTTGTGCTAACAATTCCATGTTATAAATCGCCGATGATTGCAAATGAATGCCCACAGGAATTGCGTAAATTTTGTCATTTACCGAAATCTCTTCAATGACCTCAGGATAAATAGCATCCCGCAGAAAATCTCTATTTGAAAAACCAGGGTTCAAAAATCTTGAGTTTTCGGAAATTAGACGTTCAAGGCTTTCGCCGCCAAGCCAGTGCGTAATTTCCGGTGGATAGCCAAGCCCAATCCGGTTTGCAATGGTGTGCCTTAGGTCATTATATTGTGAACTTACAACAATATTGGTATGAACATTCAACCTTTCCATGCGCCTAGTTAAGGACTGTAACGCGGCTTGCTCACCCTTGGATACCCAAAAGGTATGAAGCTCTATCTGCATCATATTTTTGGATGTATCTGCTCGTGCACTGCTTACAAGCGCAAGAATAAGCACGAAAATTATGCTAAATAAATGTCTCATTTAACTTCCCCAAAGTATGGACAATTCATGGCCGCTTGCTGCAAAATTCAGAATTTTTAGATTGAACTAGAGCATCTCGCCTTTAACTCGAGGCATAACATCACCAAAAGTCTGAGAGCGCCAAAGGTGCGGCAAGGTTTTGGTGTTTCAGGCTTCAGGCGAGGTACTTTATTTTGCGTTTGCGGGTAGAATAGGATATTGGGCCGAACTCTAAGCCAAACCATAGGCGATTGTCAAATCGCTGGTTGAATTTTCAGGCGTGAAGTGACTTAATGGGGGTGTTCGTTTCCATTCAGAACATCAGTACCAGCCTTTCGGGGCTGAATCCGACAGGCGCATAATGCAGCGATGATCGACTGGCATTTCAGGATTTTACACTGGCGGAACAGACTGTCCGGTTTTGCAGGACCACTTCAGACATCCGCGACTGGATAATTCAGGAAATGCATACGGATCAAGACCAGCTGAACGAGGTCTTGCGCGCCCGAATGATCGAAATCAGTGTTTTGTAACCGCCGCCCGACATCCGAGTTGTCGCACCAACCCAGATCGGCTATAGCCTTGGCCAACGCATCCACGCACAGGAAAACACCCCATGGCAGGCCACGGCACTCCGATCCCGATGACAGCGCGCAAATCCCCGCCCTTGAAGGGGGTTGCGCAGATTCCGGGCGATAAATCCGTTTCGCACCGGTCGTTGATACTGGGCGCGCTCTGCGTCGGCGAAACCCGCATAAGCGGTTTGCTCGAAGGGCAGGATATTCTCGACACCGCCAAGGCCATGACCGCCTTTGGCGCGAATGTTGAACGGGTTGGCGATGGCGACTGGGTGGTGAACGGCGTTGGTGTGGGCGGCTTTGCAGAACCCGAAGATGTCATTGATTGCGGCAATGCCGGCACGGGGGTGCGGTTGATTATGGGGGCGATGGCCACCTGCCCGATCACCGCGACCTTTACCGGCGACGCATCTTTGCGTTCACGGCCAATGGGGCGTATTCTGGATCCGTTAATGTTGTTTGGCGCACAATCTGTCGGGCGGACCGGCGGGCAACTGCCGTTAACGCTGGTGGGCGCGCGCGAACCGGTGCCGGTGCGCTATACCTCGCCACATGCCTCGGCGCAGATCAAATCGGCGGTGTTGCTGGCCGGATTGAATACACCGGGTGAAACCGTGCTCATTGAACACGAAAAAACCCGTGACCATTCGGAACGGATGCTGCGCGGGTTCGGCGCGGAAATCGAAACGGTCAAAACCGCCGAAGGGTATCAAATCACCCTGCAGGGCCAACCCGAACTAAAACCCCAAACCATCGCCGTGCCGCGCGATCCCAGTTCGGCAGCCTTCCCTGTGGCAGCAGCGCTGATTGTCGAAGGCTCCGACATTCTGGTGCCCAATATCGGGTTGAACCCGACCCGTGCAGGGCTGTTGACAACACTGTCGGAAATGGGCGCGGATATTAGCTTTGAAAACGTGCGCACCGAGGGCGGCGAACCCGTGGCCGACCTGCGGGTGCGGGCCTCTGCCTTGCAAGGTATAGAAGTCCCGCCAGACCGCGCGCCTTCGATGATTGACGAATATCCGATCCTGTCGGTCGTCGCGGCCTTTGCCTGTGGGAAAACCGTGATGCGCGGGATCAAGGAATTGCGGGTCAAGGAATGCGACCGTATCGATGCCATGGCACGCGGGCTGGAAACCATGGGCGTGACCATCGAAGAAGGCGAGGATTTCCTGATCGTCCACGGCCAAAACGGCGACGTGGCCGGCGGCGGCACGGCGCAAACCCATCTGGACCACCGCATCGCCATGTCGTTCCTGTGCATGGGGCTGGCGACACAAAAACCTGTCAGCGTCGATGACGGCGGCGCAATCGCCACCAGCTTTCCAATTTTCGAGGATTTGATGGCCGGCCTCGGGGCCGCAATCCAACGCGACAACCACTAGGAGCCGGCATGAAATTCACAGTCGCGATTGATGGCCCTGCCGCTGCGGGCAAAGGCACGATTTCCAAAGCAATCGCCGCGCATTTCAATTTGGCGCATCTGGACACCGGCCTGCTGTACCGCGCGGTCGGACGCAAATCGATGGACAGCGATCAATCCCCACAGGATATTGCACGCGCGCTGACACCGGCTGATTTACAGCGCGATGACCTCCGTACCGCCGAGGTCGCGCAGGCCGCAAGCCGCCTTGCCCTTATCCCCGAGGTCCGCGCGGCTCTGGTCGATTTTCAACGTGACTTTGCCAACCGCAAGGGCGGGGCCATTCTGGACGGGCGCGATATTGGCACGGTAATTTGTCCGCAGGCCGATGTAAAACTCTACGTCACCGCAGACGCCCCGACCCGCGCGGCCCGCCGGTTTGCCGAACTGAGCAACAAGGGCCACGCAACCGATTTTGATACCGTACTGGCCGATGTCATCGCCCGCGATACCCGTGACGCCAGCCGCAGCGAAGCCCCCATGGTTGCGGCGGCGGATGCCGTGTTGATCGATACAACCGAGATGACCATAGAGCAGGCGGTTGAACAGGCGGTCAAAGTTGTCACGGCCCGGTATCCCGACGCATAACCCCGCAAGGCAAGGTGTGCGAAGACCGCACCCCCCGTGTTTTACAGCTTTTTCAACAAGGTTTTCGTCGGCCAGGCATCCGCAGGCAGGCCCAGACGGATTTGTTCCGCCTGCACCGCCGCACGGGTTTTCGCCCCCAAAATACCATCGATCTTGCCCACGTTATGGCCCCGCCGTGCCAGTTTCTTTTGCAGGGTTTTCATCTGGCTTGCAGACAGGGACGGATCCGGCTTACCCGGCTTGAACCGCGGTGCTCCGGCCAGACCGGTGGCAAAATAGGCCGCTGTCGTCACATAGACAAACGACTGGTTCCATTCAAAATACACTTTGAAGTTCGGCATTGCCAAAAACGCCGGCCCTTTGCGCCCCTGCGGCAAGAGCAACGACGCCTTCATGCCAGCGGCCGGCAGCTTGCCGCTGCGCGCCTTTACCCCGGCCTTGGCCCATTGCCCGACGCTTTGGGATTTATCCAGACCGGATTTTTTCCAGTCCAGATTATTGGGCACGGAAACCTCGACCAGCCATGGCTCGTTCTTGCGCCACCCCAGATCGGACAGCAACCGCGCACCGGTCATCAACGCATCGGGGGCGCTGGTCTTCAGCCGGATATGGCCGTCCCCGTCCCCGTCCACACCGCGGTTGAGGATGTCTTCGGGCAGCATTTGCACCATGCCGATTTCACCGGCCCAGGCCCCGACAGTTTTGGTGGGCGAAAAATCCCCCCGTTCATACAGCGACAAAGCCGCAAAAATTTGCGGGCGGAACAATTCGGGGCGGCGGCAATCATGTGACAGGGTGATCAGCGCGTTCAATGTGTTGAAATTGCCCTGAAACGCGCCGTAATCGGTTTCCAACGCCCAGAACGCCAGCATCACTGCCGGATCGACGCCATAGGTTTTCTGCACCTTGCGAAAGGTCGAGGCGTATTTCTTGCGGTTTTTGCGGCCATGGTCCATGCGGTTCTGGCTGATCACCCGTTTGGCGAACGTGGTGAAATCGAGCTGAAACACCCCTTGCGAGCGATCCGCCTTGAGCACTTTTTTGTCAATCGCGGCACTGCGGAAAAATTTGTCCACTGTGGACTTGGCGTGCCCCTTGGCGATGGCTTCCTTTTTCAAACCTGTCATAAAACTGCTAAAACTGCCGCCACAGGTTTTGGCGCTAACGCCTGCGCCGATTACGCTCAATGCCGTTGCCGCTAAAAATAAACTGATACGCCTCATGCGTGCCTCCCTTTGGGTTTCTCCCGGTTAGCTCTTCAAAGACCACAAGCCGGCCACCCTCGCAAGAAGTTTCGCAGGGGGCATGGAACAGGGCTATAAGCGGCTCATTACGCGCGGCACCGGAGAGCCAGCTTGCCAATGGCCCCTTCCTGCCTGTACATGCTTTTGCATTTCCACCGTGCTTAAAATCGAGCGCGCCAATGGGCCAAACATATCCGGATTAGATTTTAGCGCCGGAAATATCTTCAACAACTCATCACGGGCTTCCAGCGTGAGGCCGGCAATCGACCGTTCGCCAGGGTGGAAGCTTTCCATCATCACCCCGTTGGCGAACACAATTTCATGCTGATCAAACAGGATATGTATATATTCCACGCTCGTGCGGGTGGTGTCATGAAATATCCCTTTCCCATCACACATACCTTTGGCCGGCGTTAATACTTCCGTTTCTCCGAACACCGTGCTGGTCTCTGGATTGTTCAGTAATATCCGATGTTTTGGTGACACCCACATATCCCGCTCGGGCAGGTTTTCCCCCAGAGACCCCGCCAAAATTTTGATTGGCAGGAAATGGGGAGACGCAAATAAACGCGCACCCGTCAGGTATTTGCGACCAATCCAGCGAATGGGTTGCAAGCCATTGTCAAGGGTCGCAACCAGATCGCCCACACGCAGGTCTTCGACCCGCTTGTTTCCAAATGGCGTTAGGATCAGCGTACCCGGCGTGAAGCAAATGATATCAAAAGAGCTGTTCAGTTCAACCGGCTCCTCCGACTTGGATGTGTTATTTCCTTTTCCCCCGAAAACCACAGTCGGATTAGCCGGCTGCCCCTGAAATGCAAACAATTCCCTATGGGAGATGGCATGAACCTGACCAACCGTAACCGGGCTGCCAAAACTGTTGGAACAATGATCCTCTGCCGATCCGGTATGCCATACGGATTCATCGCATTCTGAAAAGATGACACGCTCACCTGTCGCCAAACCGCCTACAGGCACGGTCCATTCGATATAATTTTTCTGATCGACAAAACCACCGGCAGTAATATCCCACTTTGATGATGTAAACCGGACGACCTGCCCTTCGGCGAAATTGGTCAACGCCAAAATTGCAAAGCTATTTCGGCTTTCCGTCCCCTCTACGATCACAATATCACCTTGAGCAAGCGCCATAGAAAACGTCCCCCTACAAGACAGTTCGAATTTTACGAGTAGAGAGGTAATTAAGCGCCGTTAATGATTCGTCAGAAGTTTTTCATGTGACAAAGCAGCCCCAAAGCAAAGGCGGCACAATAAGCCTGCGCCGCCTTTGCTATTTCTTTTTTGGAAGCAATTAACGTTTGAACTACACCGACAAGCCGGTGCTGTGCTTGATTTCGGTGAAGTCCTCAAGCCCCCAAACACCGCCCTCGCGCCCGTTGCCGGATTGCTTGTACCCGCCAAATGGCGCAGCCTGTGCGGCGTCTTTGCCGTTCACCCGCACCATGCCGGTGCGCATTTTGCGTGCGACACGACCTGCCTTGGCTGCATCCGTTGTCTGGATATAATTCGTCAGGCCATACACCGTATCATTGGCAATTTTGATGGCTTCTGCCTCGCTGTCAAACGGGATCATCGCCAGCACCGGACCAAAGACCTCTTCGCGCGCGATGGTCATGTCGTTGCTGACATCGGCAATCACCGTCGGGCGTACAAAGTAACCTTTGTTGAAACCTTCGGGGCGGCCCAGACCACCGGCGACCAAACGGCCCTCTTTCATGCCGGTTTCGATCAAGCCCTGAATTTTATCATACTGCGCCTGTGACACCACCGGCCCCAGATGACGGCCCTTTTGCGCTGGATCGCCGACCAGAATGGATTGCGCCGTTGCCGCCGCGATTTCCACGGCTTCGTCGTAATAGGACCGTTCCACCAACATGCGGGTGGGTGAATTGCACGACTGGCCGGTGTTGCCAAAACATTGCAGCACCCCGCGTTTCACGGCCTTGGCGTCGGCATCGGCAAACACGATATTCGCGCCTTTGCCACCCAGTTCGAGCGTCACCCGTTTCACGGTTTCTGCCGCCGCAATGGTAATCAAACGTCCGGCGCGGGTGGATCCGGTGAAGGAAATCATATCCACATCCGGATGGCTCGATAGCTGACTACCGACACCGGGACCATCGCCGTTCACCATGTTGAACACACCGGCGGGATAGCCGGCTGCCTCGACAATTTCAGCAAACACAATCGACGACAGTGGCGCAATTTCAGAGGGTTTCAGCACCACAGTACAACCAACAGCCAGCGCCGGCGCAACCTTGAGCGTCACCTGATTCATCGGCCAGTTCCAAGGCGTGATCAACCCGCACACACCAATGGGTTCGCGAAACAGGCGTTCTTCGGGGGAATCGGGCCAAGGGGCGGATTCCGGCTCCCAGCTTTCCAGTGCATTGATGATGCCTTTGATGTGGCCAATGCCGCTGCCGACCTGCGCCGTGCTGGCCAGATCGATCGGCGCGCCCATTTCCATGGAAATCGCCTCGGCCATATCACCGGCCCGTTTTTTGTATTCCGCCAAGAGGTTTTTCAACAATCCAAGGCGGGTTTCCCTAGACGTTTCCGCCCAATCCTCGAACGCCGCCCGTGCGGCGCTTACGGCGGCATCGGTATCGGCCTGATCGCCCAATGAAATGACCGCGCAGGCCTCTTCTGTGGCCGGGTTTATGACCTCTAGATCACGGGGCTGCGCCGGGGAGACCCAGGCACCGTTGATATAAAATTGTCGCTTTTCCAACATACTGACTCTCCTGAACAGTTGGATTTGGTGCGACCATTGCACCCGCTAACAGCGCTTGGCAACAAGGAATTTGTATAGCCAGACGACTCAAATTTGATTCCAGTTTTGATTTGCAAAGATCTGTTCTGTTGTTCGTCCTGTTCTGCGCCTGACGGCTTTGGCTTGGGCCCATTTTTGCTCGATCGGGTTGAGGTCTGGTGAATAGGGCGGCAGGTATTCGAGCGTATGGCCT
>CAMZLM010000032.1 GCA_947311485.1 uncultured Paracoccaceae bacterium | reverse complement strand
GCCTTCTTAACGTCCTTGCGAACGCCGAGCTTGCCGCGGAAACGTTTGACTTTGCCTTTGGTGATGGTGGTGTTGACCGCTTTGACCTTCACACCGAACAGTTCCTCAACGGCCTGTTTGATGGTTGGTTTGTTGGCGTCGATTGCCACTTCAAAAACAACGACGTTGAATTCCGACGCCATGGTTGCTTTTTCAGTGATGATCGGCTTGCGGATCACATCGTAGAGTTCTGCTTTCGCGCTCATTTCAGTCGAGCCTCCAGTGCTTCGGCGCCAGCTTTGGTCAGAACCAAAGTGTCGCTTTTCAGAATGTCGTAAACATTCGCACCCATAGTCGGCAGAACATTTACGCCCTCGATGTTGCGGGCAGCCAATGCAAAGTTTGCATTCACTTCGGCACCATCAATGACCAGAGTACGCTTCCAACCCAGATTCTTGACCGCTTTGGCCAGATCCTTGGTTTTGGCAGTGCCCAGATCGGCGTTGTCCAGAATGACCAGCTCGCCTGCTGCAACTTTCGCGGACAGGGCGTGTTTCAGGCCCAGTTTACGAAACTTTTTGGTCAGGTTGTGGGCGTGGCTGCGGGGGGTTGGCCCCTTGTAGACACCACCACCGCGGAAGATCGGTGCATTCCGGTCACCGTGACGTGCGCCGCCGGTACCTTTCTGACGATAGATCTTCTTGGTGGAATAGCTGGTTTCCCGACGTGTTTTTACCTTGTGTGTACCGGCCTGGCGTTTGGCCAGCTGGTAACGCACAACACGGTGCAGGATGTCTTTGCGTGGCTCAAGACCGAAGATCTCGTCGTTGAGATCAATGGTGCCGGCGCTTGCAGCGTCCAGTTTGATTACGTCCGTTTTCATTCTTCGGACCCTCCTTCAGCGGTTTCAGCAGGTGCTTCAACCTTGGCAGACCGCAGAGCAGCCGGAAGCGGCAGGCCTTCAGGGGCCTTCTTCTTCACGGAGTCCTTGATTGTGACCCAGCCACCTTTGGAACCTGGAACGGCACCTTTGACCATGATCAGACCACGGTCGTCGTCGGTTTTGACGATTTCCAGGTTCTGGGTGGTGATACGGGCAGCGCCCATATGACCGGCCATTTTCTTGCCTTTGAAAACCTTGCCCGGTTCCTGACACTGACCAGTCGAACCATGCGAACGGTGAGAGATGGAAACACCGTGCGTGGCGCGCAGACCTTTAAAGTTCCAGCGTTTCATGGCACCGGCAAAGCCTTTACCAATCGAGGTACCGGCGATGTCCACTTTCTGGCCAACCAGATAGTGACTTGCGACGATTTCTTCACCCACAGGGATGAGGTTTTCCTCGGAAACGCGGAATTCCGCGATCTTGCGTTTTGGTTCAACCTTGGCAGCAGCAAAGTGACCGCGCATCGCGGCGGATGTGCGTTTTGCCTTGGCAACACCGGCACCCAGCTGAACAGCGGTATAGCCGTCTTTGTCAGCGGTGCGTTGTGCGACAACTTGCAGGTTTTCCATTTGCAGAACGGTTACAGGAATCTGTTTGCCGTCCTCCATGAACAACCGGGTCATGCCCAGTTTCTTAGCGATTACTCCAGAGCGCATCTGTTTCAAGCCCCCTTAAAGTTTGATCTCGACATCCACACCAGCAGCAAGATCGAGCTTCATCAGCGCGTCTACTGTTTGTGGAGTCGGGTCAATAATATCGAGCAAACGCTTGTGTGTGCGAATTTCGAACTGCTCACGGGACTTTTTGTTTACGTGTGGACCACGCAGAACCGTGTATTTTTCGATGTGATTCGGCAACGGGATCGGGCCGCGTACTGTCGCGCCTGTCCGTTTTGCTGTGCTCACGATTTCCGCAGTGGACGCATCCAATACACGGTAATCAAAAGCTTTCAGCCGAATACGAATGTTCTGGCTTTGCATTATAAAATGCCTTTCAAAGTTGATAGGTGGGCCGGACGACAATCGCCCGACCCACGTCGAACCGGTTTAGTTCTTATTCGATGATCTTGGAAACAACACCGGAACCAACTGTACGGCCACCTTCACGGATAGCGAAGCGGAGCTTCTCTTCCATGGCGATCGGCGCGATCAGTTCCACGTTGAATTTCAGGTTGTCACCCGGCATCACCATTTCTGTACCTTCTGGCAGCTCAACTGTGCCAGTTACGTCAGTTGTACGGAAGTAGAACTGAGGACGGTAGTTTTTGAAGAATGGTGTGTGACGGCCACCCTCGTCTTTGGTCAGAATGTAAACTTCTGCTTCAAACTTGGTGTGTGGGTTCACGGAACCTGGTTTACAAACAACCTGGCCACGCTCAACTTTTTCACGGTCGATACCACGCAGCAGAACGCCAACGTTGTCGCCAGCTTCACCACGATCCAGCAATTTGCGGAACATTTCAACGCCGGTACAGGTGGATTTCTGTGTTTCTTTGATGCCAACGATCTGAATTTCGTCACCAACATTGATCACGCCACGTTCGATACGACCGGTTACAACAGTACCACGACCGGAAATCGAGAATACATCCTCGATCGGCATCAGGAAAGGCTCGTCGATTGCGCGTGGTGGCTGTGGGATGAATTCATCAACAGCGGCCATCAGCTCGGCGATTTTGTCTTTGCCGATTTCATCGTCGCGGTCTTCCAGAGCGGCCAGAGCCGAACCAGCGATGATTGGTGTGTCGTCGCCCGGGTAATCATAGGTGTCCAGCAATTCGCGGATTTCCATGTCTACCAGTTCCAGTAGTTCTTCGTCGTCTACCTGATCAACTTTGTTCATGAAAACAACGATCGACGGGATACCAACCTGGCGGCCCAACAGGATGTGCTCGCGGGTCTGTGGCATAGGGCCGTCAGCTGCGGAACAAACCAGAATAGCGCCGTCCATTTGCGCCGCGCCGGTGATCATGTTTTTCACATAGTCAGCGTGGCCTGGGCAATCAACGTGTGCATAGTGACGCTTTTCAGTCTCGTACTCAACGTGAGCAGTGGAGATGGTGATGCCGCGTGCTTTTTCTTCTGGCGCGCCGTCGATTTCGTCGTAAGCTTTGAACTCGTTGGAGAACTGCTTGGTAATCGCAGCTGTCAGAGTTGTTTTGCCGTGGTCAACGTGGCCGATGGTGCCGATGTTGCAGTGTGGTTTGGAACGATCAAACTTTTCTTTAGCCATAATGGCCTCCTTTTGTAATTAGGTGGTGCGGGTTGCCCCGCACCGAGGATTGTTGCACCGAAAGTGGTGCGTGAGGTCACGCACCTAGGCGTATTTCTCTTGGATCTCTTTCGAGATCGCGGCGGGAACGGCTTCGTAGTGTGAGAACTGCATGGAGAAGTTCGCACGCCCCGAAGACATGGAGCGCAGGGTGTTGATATAACCAAACATGTTGGCCAGTGGCACGTTTGCGTCGATCGCAATCGCGTTCCCACGGGTATCTTGCCCTTGTACCTGCCCACGACGGGAGGTCAGATCGCCGATGATGCCGCCGGTATATTCTTCCGGTGTAACAACTTCGACTTTCATGATCGGTTCCAGCAATTTGGCACCAGCTTTTTTCATGCCTTCACGCATGGCCATACGACCCGCGATTTCAAAAGCCATGACGCTGGAGTCAACATCGTGGTATTTACCGTCGATCAGCTCTACCTTGAAGTCGATCACAGGGAAGCCGGCCAGAGGCCCGCTATCCATGACGGATTCAATACCTTTTTCCACACCCGGAATGTATTCTTTCGGGATGGAACCACCGACGATTTTGGATTCAAACGAATACCCTTCGCCCGGCTCGGTTGGCATCAGAACCATTTTCACTTCGGCGTACTGACCGGAACCACCAGATTGTTTCTTGTGGGTGTAGGTCACTTCGGCTTCGTGCGAAATGGTTTCGCGATAGGCAACCTGAGGCGCACCAATGTTCGCTTCAACCTTGAATTCACGCTTCAGACGATCCACCAGAATGTCCAGATGCAGTTCGCCCATACCCTTCATGATGGTCTGACCGGATTCAAAGTCAGTTTCCACCCGGAAGGAAGGATCTTCTGCTGCCAGACGGGCCAGACCCGCAGACATTTTTTCCTGGTCGGCTTTGGTCTTAGGCTCAACAGCAATCTCGATCACAGGATCGGGGAATGTCATTGTTTCCAGAACCACCGGATCCTGCGCAGAACACAGCGTATCACCGGTTGTTGTCTGCTTCAGACCTGCCAGCGCGATAATGTCGCCCGCGAACGCTTCCTGAATTTCTTCACGATCGTTCGAGTGCATCATCATCATCCGGCCAACGCGTTCTTTTTTCTGCTTGGTCGAGTTGTAGATGCCATCGCCCTTGTTCAACGTACCGGAATAAATCCGGGTAAAGGTCAACGTCCCCACAAACGGGTCGTTCATGATTTTAAACGCCAGAGCAGAGAACGGCATATCATCGTCCGCACGGCGGACAACATCACGTGTTTCTGTTTCGTCACCGGGTTTAAAGCCCATGTAATCAACAACATCCAGCGGGCTGGGCAAGAAGTCGATCACAGCGTTCAACAATGGCTGAACACCTTTATTTTTGAACGCGGAACCACACAGGATCGGCACGAAAGTCAGGGACATGGTGCCCTTGCGGATCAGCTTGCGCAGGGTATCCACATCGGGTTCGTTGCCTTCCAGATATTCTTCCATGACATCGTCGTCCATTTCGACGGCCATTTCGATCATCTCGGAACGCATTTCGTCCGCTTTGTCTTTCAGCTCCGGACGGATTTCGCGCAGTTCCCAGCTCGCGCCGAGATCCTCACCAACCCAAACCCATTCCTGCATGGTGATCAGGTCAACCAGACCTTCCAGCTCGGTTTCAGCCCCGATCGGGAACTGGATCGGCAGCGGGTTACCGGCAACGCGGCTCCGGATCATGCTTACGCAGTTATCAAAGTCAGCGCCGATTTTGTCCATTTTGTTGACAAAAACAATCCGCGGAACCTTGTAGCGATCGGCCTGACGCCAAACGGTTTCGGTCTGTGGCTCAACACCGGCGTTGGCGTCCAGCAGGGCAATTGCCCCGTCCAGAACCGCCAGGGAACGTTCAACTTCGATGGTGAAGTCAACGTGGCCCGGGGTGTCGATGATGTTCATCCGGTGCTTGTCGGACTCAGGTGTCTTACCGTCCGTGGTGCGCTCCCAGAAGGTGGTTGTCGCAGCAGAGGTAATCGTGATGCCACGTTCCTGTTCCTGCTCCATCCAGTCCATGGTTGCAGCGCCATCGTGCACTTCGCCGATGTTGTGGGATTTACCTGTGTAATACAGGATCCGCTCGGTACAGGTGGTTTTACCTGCATCGATGTGCGCCATGATACCAAAGTTGCGGTATCGTTCGAGTGGATATTCGCGTGCCATAATAGAGGCCCCTTTGAGTTACCAGCGGTAGTGGCTGAAAGCTTTGTTGGCTTCGGCCATTTTGTGGGTGTCTTCACGTTTCTTGACGGCGGAACCACGGGAGTTCACGGCATCCATCAATTCGGATGCAAGACGTTCTTCCATCGTGTTTTCGTTGCGGGTACGGGAAGCTTTGATCAACCAGCGGATGGCCAATGCTTCGCGTCGTTCAACACGCACTTCAACAGGCACCTGATAGGTGGCACCACCCACACGACGGGAGCGAACCTCGACGGATGGCTTGATGTTTTCCAGCGCTTCGTGGAATACTTCCACTGCGGAACGTTTGGTTTTGGCTTCGACACGGTCGAGGGCACCATAAACAATACGTTCAGCGACGGATTTTTTACCGTCCAGCATCAGGTTGTTCATAAATTTAGTCAGTACGCGATCACCGTATTTGGCGTCGGGCAGGACTTCACGTTTTTCGGCACTATGGCGACGAGACATATCAGGTCCTCCTTATTTCGGCTTCTTCGCGCCGTATTTCGAACGACGTTGTTTACGGTCTTTGACGCCTTGGGTATCCAAAACACCACGCAGAATGTGGTAACGGACACCCGGAAGGTCTTTTACGCGGCCCCCGCGGATCAGAACAACAGAGTGTTCCTGCAGGTTGTGGCTTTCACCCGGAATATACGAGATAACCTCGAAACCGTTGGTCAGGCGAACCTTGGCCACTTTCCGCATCGCGGAGTTCGGTTTCTTTGGTGTCGTTGTATAAACGCGCGTACATACGCCACGTTTTTGCGGACATGACTGCAAGTGCTGCGACTTGGAGCGTTTAACTTTCGGCTGGCGCGGCTTGCGGATCAGCTGTTGGATCGTTGGCATTCGGAAATCCCCGTTCTACCTGTTTCAAACTCGAAATGGCGCATGATCTGTCGATCAAGCACCGCGAACACGACGACCCGCACATTGTGAATGGATCGCCGCGGTTAAATTCCAGAGGATCGAGGCGCTAACCCGGATCATGACCGCCAATTTGTGGCTTGTATAAAGGACGCAAGCGTCCCTTAGGTAGCGCGCATATACGGGGAGTCGCAGCACGAGTCAACAGGCCAGACGCCCTTGTGGAAAATTGAGCCAAGTTTCCCGATGTGAACGCCCAAAAATCACAAAAACCGGCAAAAGGCACCTTGTCACCCCCCGCATCCTTAAATATACACGCCCTACTGAGCGGGTATGGTGAAATGGTATCATAAGAGCCTTCCAAGCTTAAGGCGCGGGTTCGATTCCCGCTACCCGCTCCAGTTTACCCCGTAATATCATCCAGCAATCGCGCCAGCATATGATCGCAGGCCGCCAGCTCCGACAGGTCGATGTATTCATCCGCCTGATGCCCCTGCCCCGCGCAGGCCGGTTACAAAATCACAGGCCAGATACAGCGCATCGACAAAACACGGCACAAGCACAAATGCCCTGCCTTTCCGGTTAGTCCTGCGGAACATCCCAAACCTGCCCCGGCTGCAAAGCCCGAAACCGGTCCACGGCCACCCCGTGTTCAAGCCGCGCCCGATCCAGCGCGGATAACTGATCGCCGATCGATTCATTGGTCAACTGGAACGTACCCCAGTGATGCCCAAGCGTATAGGCCGCGTTGCACATCCGGTGGGCGCGCACGGCCTCGTCCGGGTTCTGGTGCTGGCCTTTCATAAACCAGCGCGGCTCATAAGCACCGAAAGGAATAATCGCCAACCGGAAATCACCGTATTTTTCCCGCACCGCGTTGAAATTCACACCGTCATGAAAACCGGTGTCGCCAATGTGGTAAATCCGGCCATGCGGCGTTTGCAGCACAAAGGCAGCCCACAGCGCAAAACACCGGTCCCCCGCCGTGCGCGCGGACCAGTGGTGCGCCGGTTCAAAGCTGACGGAGACATCCGCTGACAGGGAAATCGTGTCCCCCCAGTCCCCGACGGCAATGCGGAAATCCCTGTCATGTTTATGCAGGATCTTGTCATTGCCCAGCGGTGTGACAATCAACGGATTCCCGCGTTTTTTCAGCGCCGACAAGGTTTTCAAATCCAGATGGTCATAATGGTTGTGCGACAACAGCACCACGTCGATATCGGGCAGATCCTCCAGCGCGATGCCCGGCGGGTTGACCCGCTTTGGTCCGGCAAAGGGTACGGGGCTGGCGCGGTTGGACCACACCGGATCCGTCAGGATATTCAACCCCGCCGTTTGCAGCAAAACCGTGGCATGGCCGACAAAGCTGACCCGCAAGTCGCCCCCCGTCACCCGCGCCGGCGGTTTGTCGGCATAGGGGGATGGATAGCGCGTCGGCCATTTCTTCTTGCCCCCGCCCAGCTGCCATTTCAGCACATCGCGCAGGCTACTCGGCGCGATGCCTTCGGGATTGAAAAATCGCTGGCCGTCAAAATGATCGCTGGCGGGGCCGCTATAATACCGGTTGGCCATGACCTACAGCAGGTCCGGTTCACGCCCCAACCGACGGGCCAGCGGTGCAATGGTCAGGCCTTGAACAATGATCGAGAACAGCACCACAATATAGGTCATCGCCAGCATAAGCGGCTTCCATTCGCTATCGGGCAGCGTCAGCACCAGCGCCACGGAAATACCGCCCTTGAGTCCCCCCCACGTCATGATCGGAATCACATCGCTGGTGAAACTGCGGAACGGTTTAAGCAACAGGATCGGCACCGCCACCGCGCCCAGACGCGACACCAGCGACAGGCCAATGGCAATCACCCCGCCCCAAAGCGCGTTGCCGTCAAAGGCCACGGCAAAGACCTCTACCCCGATCAGCAGGAACAGCACCGCGTTCAGGATTTCGTCGATCAGCCGCCAAAACGCATCGAGATATTCACGGGTTTGCTGGCTCATGCCGTATTTCATCCCCACATCGCCAATAAACAGGCCGGACACCACCGCCATAATCGGGCCGGACAAATGCAGATACACCGCCAGCTGATAACCGCCAAAGGCCAGCCCCAGCGACAACAGCACCTCCAGCGGGTAATCGTCGATGCGTTTCATCAGTTGAAACACCAGCCAACCCAGCACCCCGCCCAGAACCGCGCCGCCGATGGCCTCTTGGGCGAACAACATCAACGCGCCGGTCAGGCCGCTGGCGTGGGCATCGTCGGCGGGAAAGGCAATCCCCACCAGCACCAGAAACACCACATAGGCCACACCGTCGTTAAACAGGCTCTCGCCCGCGATTTTGGTTTCCAGCGACTTGCGCAGGTTTGC
>CAMZLM010000031.1 GCA_947311485.1 uncultured Paracoccaceae bacterium | reverse complement strand
CGGTATCGAACTGCAACCCGCCTACGCGGCCCTTGCGCGCCGGAATGCAGTGCGCAACGGTTTATCGCTGAATGTCATTCAATCGGACCTGACCAACCTGCCCCCCGAGATCCGTATCGGGTTTGATCATGTCATATTCAACCCGCCCTATTTCAACGCACAAACCATAACTGCGCCCGAAAACTCCGGTAAAAAAACCGCCCACGTGGAGGAAACCCCCCTACTATCCTGGGTAAGAACTGCCTTTCGGCGCCTGAAACCCAAAGGACAGCTGACAGTCATCCATTTGGCGGAACGCTTGCCCGACCTGTTAGCCACATTGCCTCCCTCTGCCGGCGACATTCACGTACGGCCCATGGTTGCGCGTGTAGGGCGTGATGCAAAACGCATCATTCTGTCGGTTCGCAAAGATACAAAAGGGACATTTCGACTACTCCCCCCCTTCCACATACATCAAGGCGATCGCCATATGTCCGATAGTGACAGCTTCACACCTGCCTGCCGCCAGATATTACGCGGCGGGGCGGGGTTTCAATCCTGAACAGGATCGGCAATATTCCGCCGGGTGCAGAACAAAGATAGAAACCGGAAAAACCCTTGTTTTGGCGGCTTTGGCAGATAATTTTTAAATGTTAACAAAAAATTCATAAAATCCTGCAAGGTTTTTGTCAGGCTTTGCGTGACAGAGTCTTTTTTTTGTGCTGCTATGAAAGCATAGACATAACCAGGAGGACTACAAATGAGCATGAGTTCACATATTTCCGAACTCCAAAAAAAACATGCCGAACTCTCTGACAAGGTCGAACATTTTCAGCGAAAACCAGGCATCAACACCCTCGACATTGCCGCGCTGAAAAAACAAAAGCTGATACTCAAAGAAGAAATCACCCGATTATCAAGCTAGCCAAACGCAAAAGGCTGGCGAAAACGCCAGCCTTTCTATTGTTTGGTTGGCCCATCTTAAGAAAAGAACTGCGCCCCATTCGCAGAAATAGTGGACCCGGAAATAAATCCGGCATCATCGGACGCCAGAAACGACACGCAACGTGCGATTTCATCCGGCTCACCCAAACGCCCTACAGGAATCTGTGGGATGATGTGTTTGTTCAATACGTCATCATCAATCGCCAACACCATTTCCGTCCCGATATACCCAGGACAAACGGCATTCACCGTAATACCGGCGCGCGCACCTTCTTGGGCCAGGGCACGGGTGAACCCGATGTCGCCGGCCTTGGATGCTGAATAATTCACCTGACCGGCCTGACCTTTTTGGCCATTGATCGAGGAAATGTTGATCACACGGCCAAACTTACGGTCACGCATGCCACCCCAAACCGGATTGGTCATGTTAAACAGACCATTCAGGTTGGTGCCAATCACCGCATCCCATTTTTCCTTGGTCATTCGGTGAAACATGGTGTCACGGGTGATCCCCGCGTTATTTACCAACACCTCGATCGGGCCGAGATCGGCCTCGACTTTGGCGATACCCTCTACACAGGCATCATACTCGGCGACCGACCATTTATAGGTTGGAATGCCGGTTTCTTCGCTAAACCTGGCGGCAGCTTCTTCGTTGCCGGCAAAATTGGACGCAACCGTATAGCCTTCTGATTTCAGCCGCTTGGCAATCGCGGCGCCAATGCCGCGTGTTCCGCCGGTGACCAGTGCTACTCTTGACATGTGGGTTCTCCTGTAGAGGGGGTGGAACCCTGCCCGATACGGAACAGGGTGGGAAATTTAAGCGCGCTCGACACACATGGCTACGCCCATACCGCCGCCGATGCACAGGGTCGCAAGGCCTTTTTTGGCATCACGACGCTGCATTTCAAACAGCAGGGTATTCAGAATACGGGCACCGGATGCGCCGATCGGATGGCCAATGGCAATCGCACCACCGTTCACATTCACAACCGCAGGATCCCAGTCCATATCCTTGTTCACAGCACAAGCTTGGGCGGCAAAGGCTTCGTTCGCCTCGACCAAATCCAGATCAGAGGCTTTCCAGCCTGCTTTTTCCAGGGCCTTGCGGCTCGCCCCGATTGGGCCAACGCCCATAATCGACGGATCCAATCCCACGGTCGCATAAGACGCAATCCGCGCCATCGGCGTGATACCGCGTTTGGCGGCCTCGTCCACAGACATCAACAACGTGGCTGCGGCCCCGTCATTCAAACCGGAAGCATTGGCGGCCGTAACGGTGCCTTCGCGATCAAATGCAGGGCGCAGTTTCTGCATGCCCGCCATATTGGCCCCGTGACGAATGTATTCATCCGCATCCACTACGGTTTCGCCCTTGCGCGTTTTCACGATAAACGGCGTGATTTCATCCACAAACTTGCCGGCTTTTTGCGCTACTTCTGCCTTGTTCTGAGAGGCTACTGCAAATTCATCTTGTTGATCGCGGGAGATTTCCCACTGCTTGGCCACATTTTCTGCGGTAATTCCCATATGATAGCCGTTGAATGCATCCCAGAGACCATCACGGATCATCGAATCAATAAACTTCATGTCGGCCATCTTCTGGCCCTGACGTAGATTGGCCACGTGCGGAGCCATACTCATGCTTTCCTGTCCACCCGCGATCACAATCCCTGCATCGCCGAGCTGAACATGCTGCGCACCCAAGGCAACCGCACGCAATCCGGATCCGCACACCTGATTGATGCCCCAAGCCGAAGATTCAAGCGGCAATCCCGCGTTGATATGGGCCTGACGTGCCGGGTTTTGGCCCTGACCAGCAGTCAAAACCTGTCCCAGAATCGTTTCAGATACATCTGCGGCGTCAACACCTGCACGTTCCAAAACAGCCTTGATTACCGTAGCCCCCAGATCATGGGCCGGTGTATTGGCAAAACTGCCCAAAAAAGAGCCGACCGCCGTGCGTGCAGCCGATGCAATTACAACATTAGTCATCCCGAATTCCTTCGCATTTGGATTTTATCTGTCCCTACAATACGGGATGGAAAGCGAAGCTCCACCACAATCGAAGGCGAAATAAAATTACAATTTGTGATATACAGACGAATAATTATTGCGCAAGGAAATTTTCGCGATTTTTGCACATTTAGAACACACAACGAAAAACAGGCCCTCCATATGGAACGCCTGTTCTGCATGCAGCCCTAAAGGTATCTACCCAGCTAAAGATAACCCTCCAGCGAGGTTTCTTCTTCTTTCCAGATGGGGACGGTTTCCGGACGGCCGGTCAGATATCCTTGCACACAATCGACTCCAGCCTCCTGCAAAAAGGCAAGTTCTTCTTTCTGCTCGACATGTTCTGCTACGGTAAACATATCAAACTGTTGTGCGATACTGATCAGCGCCCCAGCCAAAACCTGATTGTCCGGGTCACGGTGAATATTGCGGATGAATTGGCCATCAATTTTTACAATGTCGAACTGAAATTCCCGAAAAAAACGAAATGCGGTATATCCCGCACCAAAATCATCCAGCGCAAACGAAATTCCTCGCTGATGTAAGTCATTCATAAAC
This sequence comes from uncultured Paracoccaceae bacterium, assembly GCA_947311485.1. Classification (GTDB taxonomy): domain Bacteria; phylum Pseudomonadota; class Alphaproteobacteria; order Rhodobacterales; family Rhodobacteraceae; genus Amylibacter. Next base: position 4,648 of record CAMZLM010000031.1, on the reverse strand, counting down.
ACATTCACAATTTCAGGCATGAGCATGGCCGAGCTTTCAGTCACTTCAAGAATTAGGCGCTCAGCAATCGTATCATCAAGCACCAACCCTTCATTCAAAGTATCCATCCAGCGTGGGTATCCAATGCTGCGCGCGGACATATTGATTGACAATCGCAAAGATGGTTCTTCTGCCAAGGCAATCAAACCCATTTCCAATGCCAGACAATCGAGTATCCGCCCCAGATCCATGGTTTCGACCACATCAATAAAATCTTTGGCCGGGATAATGGAGCGGTCCTCTTTCACGACACGAAGGAGTCCTTCATAAAATGCGGGGCGTTCCGGATTGCGAGCATGCATAACGGGCTGATAGGCTAAAATCACATTCTTTCGTTTGATCGCATTTCGGACCATTTCTAATATCGACTGGTCTTTCGGTTTAACCGCCAATTCCATTTGCGGAGAGGTCGCATCTGTACCTGATAATCCGGTGAATAGGGACATTCTATGTTTCTCTCCTGAAAAGGCTTAGATTAAAGTCATGATCTAGCCAAAGCCCCTAACATCCCGTTAAAGATGGTTTTTTGCTATATTTTGAGAAAAATTACATTAAATATCGCAACCAACTGTATTAAAGGATTTTTTTATGAAGGATCGATGTCCATGGTGTGGTCAGGTTGAAATTTATACAAATTATCACGATCAAGAATGGGGTGTTCCGGAGTATGATAGCCGTGCTTTGTGGGAAAAACTGGTGTTGGACGGCTTCCAAGCAGGGCTTAGCTGGCTAACGATTCTCAAAAAACGCGAATCGTTTCGGGAGGCTTTTGCCGGTTTTGATCCCCATCGTGTGGCCGAATTTGACCAATCCGATGTGGACCGGCTGCTGCAAAATGCGGGCATAATTCGCCATCGCGGCAAGATCGAGGCCACCATTCGCGGTGCCCGGATCTGGCAAGAAATTGAATCCCGCGAAGGGTTTGACCATTACTTGTGGAAGTATCTGGACGGGGCAGTTTTGCAAAACCGGTTTGAACTCCAACAGGATGTCCCCACGGCTACTCCGCTTTCGACACAGATATCCAAAGACCTCAAGAAAGAGGGTTTCAATTTTGTCGGCCCTACCATCGTTTACGCCTTTATGGAGGCCGTAGGCATGGTGAATGACCATCTTGTCACTTGTCCACGTCATGCCGAAGTACAAAAACTGGCGCGCAAATGAACCTTACTTTTTCTTGCGCCGCCGGGATTTTGACAATTTGCGCCCCCGTTTAAACGTCTTGCGCCCGCCCCCGCCTTTGGGCATGGGCTTGCCGTCCACTTCCAACAGTTCCAACAGCAATCCACCCGTGATCGGCGCGGCCTCTGACAGACGCACGGTGGCAGGCATGCCAACAGAAATAACCCGACGGGATTTTTCACCCAGCAGGCTGTTGGTGTCGCGATCAAAGGCCCAGTATTCGCGCCCCAGCATCGACAGCGGAATCATCCCGTCCGCACCGGTTTCATCCAGCTTGATGAACAGACCAAACCGCGCAATCCCCGAAACGCGGCCGGTAAATTCATCCCCGGCCCGTTCCGACAGATAGGCCGCCAGATAGCGATCCGTAGTATCGCGTTCCGCCAGCATGGAACGCCGTTCGGTCTGGGAAATCCAGTCGCCGGTTTCCTTCAGTTCCCCGGCCTCGGCAAGGGTCAACCCGTCATCCCCCCAGCCATGCGCCGCAATCAGTGCCCGATGCACCACCAAATCTGCATAACGACGAATCGGTGACGTAAAATGCGCATAGCGGCGCAGGTTCAGACCGAAATGACCAAAGTTCTCGGGCGCGTAATAGGCCTGCGTCATCGACCGCAACACCGACATGGAGATCAACTCGCTATCCTCGGTCCCCGCCGCCGCATCCAGCAATTTGTTCAGGTGCTGGGTTTTCAATACCTGCCCCTTGGCCAGAACCATCCCCGCCGCTTGTGCGGTTTCACGCAGGGCCTCGAGCTTTTCAGGCGAGGGTTCCTCATGGACCCGATACAACAACGGCTGTTTTTTGGCCTCCAGCGTTTCGGCGGCGCAAACATTGGCCGTGACCATGAATTCCTCGACCAGTTTATGCGCGTCAAACCGTTCCCGGAAATTCACCGACAGAACCTTGCCGTCCTCGGCCAGAACTATTTTACGTTCCGGCAGGTCAAGGTGCAGCGGCTGGCGCGCATTGCGGGCCTTGGTGGCGCTGGCATAGGCCGCAAACAGATCGGCAATCGGGCCGGCCAACGGGCGGGTGGCATCGTCATAATCCCCTTCGGATGCCCGCTGTGCCTGATGATAGGAAAGCGATGCAGGCGAGCGCATCATCGCGCGGAAAAATTCATGGTGCAACTTTTGCCCGGCCCGATCCAACACAATACGCACGGCAATACAGGCGCGATCCTCGCCTTCATGCAGGGAACACAGATCACCGGACAGCGCATCCGGCAACATCGGCACCACCCGATCGGGAAAATAGCTGGAATTGCCGCGCTTGCGGGCCTCGCGGTCGAGCGCGGAATCGGGGCGTACGAAATGGGCGACATCGGCAATTGCCACCCAGACAATATGGCCGCCCGCATTTTTCGGATCCTCATCAGGCAGCGCACAAATGGCATCGTCGTGATCGCGCGCATCCGATGGATCAATGGTGAACAACGGCAGGTGGCGCAAATCGGTACGCTTGCCCAGCGCTACCGGCTTGGCAGCTTCGGCTTCGGCGATCACGGAATCGGGGAAATCGTCCGGTATCCCGTGTTCGTGAATCGCAATCAGGGACACGGACTTCGGGGCCATGGGGTCGCCCAGCCGCTCCACAATCCGCACCTTGTCCAATCCCATGGATCGGCGACCGGAAATGTTTTCCGCCTCGACCAATTCCCCATCCTTGGCCCCGCCGGTTTCGCCTGCAGGTACCAGAAATTCATTGCGGGCCTTTTTGTCGATCGGCACCAAACGCCCGCCATCGGAACCCGCGCGGTAAATCCCCAGCACCCGTGCGGGCCCCGTGCCGATCCGCCGGATCAGGCGAGCTTCGTATTTGAAATCAGGATCTGCAGACGGTGACAACCGCGCCAAAATCCGGTCGCCTTCTTTCAAAGCCACATCGCCGCGTTTGGCAATAAAGAAAATGCGCGGGGCGGGTTTATCGCCCTGCCATTGCATCGGACTTGCAGTAATGTCCCCGTCCGGTGTCGGGGCATCCACCAGCAGCACCGTTACCGGCGGCAATTCACCGCTACCGGTGAAATGACGGCGTTTCTTTTGCAAATGCCCCGCATCGGTCAGCTCTTTCAGCATCCTTTTGAGGTCAATTTTCGCTGCACCCTTGATGCCAAATGCCCGCGCCACATCGCGTTTTGAGGATTTGGAAGGGTTGTCTTTGATCCAGTCAAGGATCTGTTCTTTTGTCGGGAGCTGTTTCATACGCGCGGGATTAACATGGACAAGCGAAAAGAGCTAATGCCATTTAGCACCCCCGCAATCATGCCGACAAATCGACCGCATAGCGGTTGAGCAGATCTTTTCTATGCGAGACAAGCCAGTTTGCCCTGACCATAGCCCATTCGTGCCAAAGAGACTGGTAATTCAACGCAACAAAACGCGGACCGCTCCCTGCAATCCGGTCCGAGAATTCGGCAATCTCGTTGCGGTGTTGTTGAAACAACGGATGAGCAAAAGGCATTTCCGGTTCCCAATACAGGTAGACGAGGATCACTTCGGCACCGGAATAGCTATGTGCCAATCCAAAAGCATGTTTGATCAATTGTGCGGCATCAAGACGGCCATAGGCGTTTGGCGTTTCTTGTAGGCGAACCATTTCACGAAACCACGCATGGCCCCGCCTTTCGTCTATTATTTCAGCTTCATATGCCGCTGAAAATTTCGGTTTTTTCTTGTGGAAATACTCCGTAAACTTCGATTCAATTCCAAGCACCCGATCCGGTGATTGGCAAACAACATCAAGATTGGGCGCTCGTCGGCTGTGCAATCCGGTTGGGCATTTCTTTTCAAATTCCAAGGATTCAAAACCGGAATATCCCGCAATTTCCAGATCAAAGAGATGGCGTTTGAAAGGGGCAAAACAGTTTACCGCCAAAGCCGAGGACGAATGCAACGCCAGAAACTTGCTCTCCAGTTCGTTTCTATCACCCTGTCGCAAATCGGAATCAAAATCGGCGGGTAAAACCGCCGGCAACAGGTTTTGTCGGAAATGGCCAACATACCCACAAGCATCAACAACGCCATCGGGCAAACCGGCTGCCATAGCGCATGACAGCTGTTCTTGCAGGCTTTTAATTGATCGGACTTTTCGGGACATAAAACCACCATAGCGTTTTTTTGCGAAACGACAATCACCCCAAGGAGTCATTTTGCCCTACGCTTGTGTTACGCAAATGCCGCCCGATACCATTTAGGCAAGGTCCGCAACCGTATCCACGTCTCGCAGCACATCAATGAAACCGGTCATTTCAAACCCAAGGCTTGCCACACTGTCCGCCAACGCAAATTCGCTGGACCAGCGCACATTTGCAAAGACATTTGCCGGCACCGCCCGTCTGCGTTTCATTCCCACCAGCCAATAGCCCCCGTCCGGTGCCGGCCCGAATACCGCGTCATGGCGGCCCAGCGTGGCAAAGGCCTT